>CAZICY010000030.1:5674-21023 GCA_964537955.1 uncultured Actinomyces sp.
TCCCCGTCCGCCGCCGCAGCCGGCTCCTCATCTCCGAGGGGCCAGCCCTTCACGGCGCGGACCGCCTCGAGGCTGAGGATGGAGGCCAGCGGCACGACGACGAAGAAGATGAGCTCCTCGACGGGGATGATGCCGCCGATCTCGAGGCCCACGGTGCGGTCCGGGTCGATGCTCCAGTGCCCCGTTGCGATGGCCCAGACGTCCCAGATCACGAAGAGGGTGAAGGGGATCGCGAGTGCCAGGAGGAGTCGCTTCCAGCGCCTGAGCACCCGGGTGCGCAGGGCGATCTCGAGCCACGCGGAGCCGAGGAAGATGAAGAGCAGGACGCCGAGGTAGGTGAGGCGTTCCATCACGCACCCGACACGAGCTTGGAGTGGTCCCAGGACACGGTGCGCTCGGGCACCAGGCGCATGGCGACCTGCTTGACCGCGGTGGGGCGGTAGGCCTCCATGGCGGCCGGCACGTGCTCCGGATCCAGCCCTTCGTACTTCACCAGCAGGGCCGCGGCGATCTCGCAGATGACGTCGATGTCCTCGCTGAGCTCCAGTCGACCCGACACCTGCACGCCGCGCAGCTCGGCGTAACGGTCCCCGTCCTCGACGAGTGTGGCGACGCGAGGGTCACGCCGGACGTTGGCGACCTTCTGCGACTTGGCGTAGGTGCGCATCCAGACGTCGCCGTCGCGCAGTACGAACCACATGGCGACCGGGTCGGGGACCCCGTCCGGGCCGATCGTGGTGAGGATCATCGTGCGGGCACTGTGGAGGAATGAGCGGATCTCGTCGTCGCCCATGGTGATCTCATCGCGTCGGCTCACCCGTCCATCCTGCCCAGCCAGTCCCAGGGCTGCCACGCCGGATCCGCGCATCCCCTGCTGGGGCCTCCCCCCGACCTAGACTCGGGCCATCATGAGTTCCCCGACCGGACCGGTCCCCACAGCACCCCCCGATCCCCTCATCGGGACCCTCGTGGACGGCCGCTACCAGGTCGTGGCCCGCATCGCCCGGGGCGGCATGGCGACCGTCTACGAGGCCATCGACACCCGGCTCGACCGCACCGTCGCCCTCAAGATGATGAGCACCGCCCTCGCCGAGGACCCGGGGTTCGTCACCCGCTTCCGCCGCGAGGCCCGGGCCGCCGCCCAGCTGAGCCACCCCCACGTGGTGCAGGTCTACGACCAGGGCGAGGCCGAGGGCCTGCCCTACCTCGCCATGGAGTACGTCCCCGGGCGCACCTTGCGCGACGTCCTGCGCGACTACGGCGCCCTGACACCGGAGCAGGCCCTCACGATCCTGGACCCGGTCCTCGAGGCGCTGTCTGCCGCGCACGATGCGGGCTTCGTGCATCGGGACATCAAGCCCGAGAACATCCTCATCTCCGATGACGGACGCGTGAAGGTCACCGACTTCGGTCTCGCGCGAGCCGTGACCAACACCACCACCGCGACCCAGGGGATGATCATCGGCACGGTCGCCTACCTCTCCCCCGAGCATGTCGAGCGAGGCGACGCGGATGCGCGCTCGGATGTATACGGTGCGGGCATCTGCCTGTTCGAGATGGTCACCGGCCAGGTGCCTTTCGCCGCCGAGAGCGCGATCACCGTCGCCTACCAGCACGTCAACGCCGACGTGCCCGCGCCGTCGTCCCTGCGCACGGCCATCCCCCCCGACGTCGATGCCCTCGTGGCCACGTCGACGCGCCGCGATCCGGATCTGCGCTACCCCGACTGCCGCGCCTTCCTCTCCGACGTCCGGCGTGTGCGCCGCACACTGCCGCCGCCGCAGCCGCTCAGTCGGGACACCCAGGACACCCTCATCGTCCCCGCCGATATGGCTGCCGCCGGTGGGGCGCCACCGCCCGCGGTGACGGTGCGGCCGGCTTCCGCAGCCGCGGCGCCCGCCCCCCGCGCGGAGCGGCGCCGACGCGGGCGCGGCTGGATCGTCGCGGTCCTGCTGCTCCTGCTCGCCATCGGCGGGGCGGCCTTCGCAGGCTGGTACCTCGCCGCGGGCCCCGGCAAGCAGGTGACCGTCCCCGGCATCCTCAACATGGATCAGGCCGAGGCCACCACGGCCCTGCAGTCGGTCGGCCTGCGCCTTGAGGTCTCCGGTGAGGAGTACAGCGAGACCGTGGCCGCAGGACTCGTCCTGTCATCGGATCCCGCGCCCGGTGCGAGCACCGCGACCGACTCGGTCGTCTCCGTCGTGCTCTCCCTCGGTCCCGAGCGCTACGCCGTGCCCGACGTGCGCGGTGAACCCCTCGAAGCGGCCCGGACGGCGATCACCGAGGCCAACCTCGTGGTGGGGATCATCACCGAGGACTGGGATTCCGAGGTGCCGGCCGGCTCGGTGGCATCCACGGAGCCCGCCGCCGGCGATGAGCTGAAGCCCGGCACGGCCGTGGACCTCGTGGTCTCCAAGGGCCCCAAGCCCGTGCGCCTGGCCGGCTACGCCGGCTCCCCCGCCGACGAGGTGCGCGCCGAGCTGCAGGCCGCGGGCCTGGTCGTCACCGAGACCGAGGAGTTCTCCACCGAGTACGCCGCGGGGCTCGTCATCTCCACGAGCCCGGGCAAGGGCGAGCGCGTGCCCGTGGGCTCGACGGTCGCCCTCGTCGTCTCCAAGGGGCCGCCCCCGGTCGAGGTCCCCTACCTGATCGACATGAAGCGCGACGACGCCGTCTTCCTGCTCCAGGACCTCGGACTCAACGTGGACGTCAACGAGCCGCCGTTCACCCCGCTCAATCGCGTGATCTCGCAGAACCCCGCGGCGGGCACCCTCGTGCCGGCGGGGAGCACCGTGACGATCACGATCATCTAGCGCCCGACACGTCGTTGAGTGGCAGCGCCACGCGCGCTAGAGCAGCGCGCCCTCATGCTCGAGCAGGAGCGCCTTGAGATCGGGGCCGAAGCCATAGGCGCTGATGGTGCCGTCGGTGTGGATGATCCGGTGGCAGGGCACGAAGGGCGCGACATGGTTGAGCGCGCACGCCGTGCCTGCGGCCCGCACGGCCCGGGGATTGCCCGCCATGCGCGCGAGGTCGGCGTAGGACACCGTCGTCCCGCCGGGCACGCGCCGCATCGCCTCCCAGGCCTCCTGCTGGAAGGGCCCGCCCGGCTGATCGACGGGGACGTCCAAGATCGCGTCCACGTCACCCTCGACCCACGCGGCGATCGCGTCGCTCGCACCCGCGATGTGCCGCACCTTGCGCGCGGAATCGAGGTCGACGTGCGCGACATCAGTGGCACGAGGCTCGCCAAACCACGAGGCGATCACGACGCCGTCCTCATCGGCGACGAATCCGACCGGACTCCAGGGAGTGCGGACGCTCGTGCGCACCAGTGGCGCGAATCGACGCGAACTCATGCGCTCACCGCCTCTCGCGGTGGACGGCCCGTCTCCTGGCGCACGAGGCGGCGCAGATGCCGCTCGCTCACATGCAGCCGCCGCGCGGTCTCAGTCACCGAGACGCCGAGTCGGAGGTAGCCGAGCGCCCGACCCACCGTGGCAGCACGGAAGGATTCCTGAGGGTGCTCGGCGTCCGGGCGACATCTTTTGCACGGCCGATAGCCGGCGTCGAGCGCAGAGGCAAGGTCATCGACCCACTCGATGTTCTCGGGACGGGGGCGCCGGCTGGCGCAGCCGACGCGGCAGACGATCCCCGTCGTGCGCACGGCGTACCACTCGCTCATGGGTCCATCCTGCACCGAATGCCATGGCCTCGGGGCCCCGGCACCGGACATGCAATTCGCAGGTCAGCGCTTGAGGAGCATGTCGGCCACGAGGAAGGCCAACTCGAGCGACTGCTCGCGGTTGAGTCGGGGGTCGCAGGCGGTCTCGTAGCGGACACCCAGCCCGTCCTCGGCGACGCCGTGGGTCCCGCCCACGCACTCGGTGACGTCGTCGCCCGTGAGCTCGACGTGAATGCCGCCGGGAATAGTGCCAAGCTGGCGGTGGACCTCAAAGAAGCCCTCCACCTCGGCAATGACGTCGTCGAAGGATCGGGTCTTGTGGCCGCTGCTCGCCTCGAAGGTGTTGCCGTGCATGGGATCGCACACCCACACGACAGGGTTGCCGCTCGCCTCGACCTTCTGCACGATCGCCGGGAGGGTGTCGCGCACCTTGCCCGCGCCCATGCGCGTGATGAGGCTCAGCCGGCCGGGGATGCGCTCGGGGTTGAGCATCTCGACGGCCTCGAGAACCTCCTCGGGCGACGCCTTGGGGCCGACCTTCATGCCCACGGGATTGCGGATCGTCGAGGCGAAGTGCATGTGGGCGCCGTCGAGCTGGCGGGTCCGCTCGCCCACCCAAAGGAAGTGGCCGGAGACGTCGTAGAGCTCGCCGGTGCGGGAGTCGACGCGGGTGAGAGCACGCTCGTAGTCCAGGCTCAGGGCCTCGTGCGCGGCATAGAAGTCGACCCGCGTGAACTCCTCCGGGTTGGCTCCGCAAGCGTGCATGAAGGACAGCGCGCGGTCGATCTCGGCGGCAAGCTTCTCGTAGAGCAGGCCCGCTGTGGACTCGCGCACGAAGTCCTGGTTCCACGCATGCACCTGGCGCAGGTCGGCGTAGCCGCCCTGGGTGAAGGCGCGGATGAGATTGAGGGCGGCGCCCGAGGCGTGGTAGGCCTTGAGCAGTCGCTGCGGATCCGGGCGGCGCGCGTCGGAGGTGAAGTCGATCGCGTTGACGGCATCTCCGAGGTAGCTCGGGAGCTCGATCCCATCGCGCACCTCGACGGGATTGCTGCGCGGCTTGAAGTACTGTCCGGCCACTCGCCCGAGCTTCACGACCGGCAGCGATGCGGCGTAGGTGAGCACGACCGACATCTGGAGCACGGTCTTCAGCCGCGCGCGGATGGAGTCGGCGGTGTTGGCCGCGAAGGTCTCCGCGCAGTCGCCGCCGGTGAGCACGAATGCCTCGCCGCGCGCGGCCTTGCCGAGCTGGTCGGTGAGGATGTCGCACTCGCCCGCGAAGACGAGCGGCGGCTGAGCACGCAACTCGGCCAGCACCGCCTGGAGGGCAGCGTCGTCGGGCCACACCGGCTGCTGGGCAGCGGGCAGGTCAGGCCAGGCGATCGAGGACATGGCCCAAGGGTACGGGGAGCCGGACAGGGCCGGCTTGCCCGGCCCGCCCTGCCAAGGTCACCCGAAGAAGGCCGCAGCCTCCTCGTAGCGAGCGATGGGGACGGTCTTGAGCTTGCCCGTCGCCTCCTGGAGCGGCACGCGCACGATGTCGGTGCCGCGCAGGGCGACCATCTTGCCCGAGTCGCCCTCCTTGACCGCGTCGATCGCGTTGAGCCCGAACCGCGTGGCGAGGACCCGGTCGAAGGCGGTGGGGGTGCCACCGCGCTGGATGTGGCCGAGGACCGCGGCGCGGGACTCCTTGCCGGTGCGCTGCTCGATGGCCCCGGCCAGCCAGTCGCCGATGCCCGAGAGCTTCACGTGGCCGAAGGCATCCACGGTGGCGTCCTTGGTGATGAGGTCGCCGTCCTTGGGCAGGGCGCCCTCGGCGACGCAGATGATCGGCGCGTACTGCTGCTGGAAGCGCTGCTCGACCCAGCCGCACACCTGGTCGAGGTCGAAGGGCACCTCGGGGATGAGGATGACGTTGGCGCCGCCAGCCATGCCCGAGTGAAGGGCGATCCAGCCGGCGTGACGGCCCATCACCTCGATCACGAGCACCCGATGGTGGGACTCCGCCGTCGTGTGCAGGCGGTCGATGGCCTCGGTCGCGATCGTCACCGCGGTGTCGAAGCCGAAGGTGTAGTCGGTGGCATTGAGATCGTTGTCGATCGTCTTGGGCACGCCGATGACGGGCAGCCCGTGCTCGGCGAGCCTGGTCGCCACGCCGAGGGTGTCCTCGCCGCCGATCGCGACGAGCGCGTCCACGCCGAGATCGGCGAGGTTGCGCTCGATGCGCTCCACGCCACCTTCGACCTTGATGGGGTTCGTGCGCGAGGAACCCAAGATGGTGCCGCCGCGGGGCAGGATGCCCCGGACCGCGGCGACGTCGAGGGGCATGGTGATCCCCTCGAGCGGGCCCTTCCAACCGTCGCGGAAGCCGACGAATTCGTAGCCGTACTCCTTGACCCCCTTGCGGACGACGGCGCGGATGACAGCGTTGAGGCCGGGGCAGTCGCCGCCACCGGTGAGGACTCCGACTCGCATGGGTGCTCCTGGATTCGCGATGCGCTCACGGCTATGTAAGCGTGTGCAGAAGCCTAGCCGATGCCCCTGCCCCTGCGACTAGGGTCACGCCATGGCGATCCTCTCCCTGGACTGCGGCACCACCGGCGTCACCGCCTTGATCGTGGGGGCCGACGCCCGGATCCTCGCCCGCGGCTACCGGGAGTTCCCCCAGCACTTCCCCCACGACGGCTGGGTCGAGCACGACCCGGGCGAGATCTGGGCGGCCACCTTGGAGGCCACGCGCGAGGCGCTCGCGGGCTCCCCCGAGGCGCCCACGGCAGTCGGCATCACCAACCAGCGCGAGACCGTGTGCTTCTGGGACCGCGAGACGCTAGGAGCGCCTCGGCGGGCGATCGTGTGGCAGGACCGGCGCACCGCGAGCATGTGCGACGAACTGCGCGCAGCGGGTCATGAGCAGCGGGTGACGCACCTCACCGGACTGCGACTGGATCCCTACTTCAGCGGCACCAAGATCGCGTGGGTCCGCGATCACGATCCGACGACATGGGCGCAGGTCACGTCAGGGCGCGTGGCGATCGGCACCGTCGACTCCTACTTCATCGCTCGCATGACGCGAGGTCTCCATCACGTCACCGATCCGACGAATGCCTCGCGCACGCTTCTGTTCGATATCCACACGGGTCAGTGGAGTCCCGAGCTCGCTGCCCTCCTGGGGGTGCCGCTCGATGCGCTGCCCGATGTCGTCCCGTCGTACGGCGAGATCGCCCGCACGGACCCCGCGACCTTCCTCGGTCTGGACATCCCCATTGCCGGCATCGCCGGCGACCAGCAGGCAGCGCTGGTGGGCCAGGCGGGCTTCGCTCCTGGAGCGGCCAAGTGCACCTACGGCACGGGATCCTTCCTCCTGGTCAACACCGGGGACCGCGCAGTCCAGACCGAGTCGGGACTGCTCACGACGGTCGCGCTCGGCCGCCCCGATGGCTCGCTCGCCTACGCGCTCGAGGGTGCGGTCTTCGTCACCGGCTCCGCCGTACAGTGGCTGCGCGACGGGCTCGGCATCATCGAGTCCGCGAGCGAGACGCAAGCCCTCGCGGAGAGCGTGCCCGACAGTGGCGGCGTCGTCTTCGTGCCCGCGCTCACCGGACTGGGAGCGCCCGACTGGGATCCCTACGCGCGCGGCCTCATCATCGGCATCACGCGCGGCACCACGCGCGCCCACATCGTGCGCGCGACCCTCGACGCCATCGCCTTCCAGGTGCGCGATGTCGTCGACCTCATGGCGCGTGAAGGCGGGGTCGACCTCACCGCGCTCGCCGTCGACGGCGGGGCCGCGGCCAACGACCTGCTCTGCCAACTGCAGGCCGACCAGGTCCGCATCCCCGTCGACCGCTCAGCCGAGTTGCAGACCACCGGCCTCGGCGCGGCGTTCCTTGCGGGCCTGGGCACCGGCGTGTGGACGGCGGAGTCCGAGCTAGCCAGCGCCCGCAAGAGCGATCGGGTCTTCACGCCCCAGGGAGACGGCGAGGAGGCACACCGCCGCTGGCGCCGCGCGGTCGAGCGCGCCAAGGGCTGGCTCGAGGACTGAAGCGCCTCGGGGACTAATTGCAGATTGTTGACAATCCTGCCCCGCATTCCTAGGGTCGGCCCATGCCGACCGCCGTCGTCACCGGGGCTGCCAGCGGCATGGGGCACGCCACGGCGCTGATGTACCTCGACCGTGGCTGGCAGGTGCTCGGCATCGACGTCGCCCCCGACCTCGGCATCGACCACCCCGCACTCACGTCCCTGGCGATCGACATCCGTGATGGCGATGCCGTCACCGCCGCTATCGCCTCTCACGCTCCTGACGGCGGCATCGACGCGGTGGCCAACATCGCGGGCGTCTACCCGCCCACCACCATCGACACCTATACCGAAGATGTCTACCGACGGATCTTTGACGTCAACGTCTTCGGTCTTCTCAATGTCACGCGTGCAGCACTCCCCCACATGTCGGCGGGCTCGGCCATCGTCAACTTCGCCTCCGTCGACGCTTTCACCGTCTCGCCGGGCCAGTTGCTCTACGGCGCGTCCAAGGCTGCGGTGGTCATGCTCACCAAGGAGCTCGCCCTCGAGCTCGCCCCGCGCGGCATCCGCGTCAACGGCATCGCACCGGGCTGGGTGGACACTCCCGGCAACGCGGCCACCGGCCGCATGGCCGAGGCAGCCAAGTCGATCCCCCTCGGGCGCGTGGCGCAGCCCGCTGAGATCGCCGAATGGGTGTGGATCCTCACCGGATCAGGCGCTGCCGGATTCGTCGACGGCGAGACGATCATGATCTCCGGCGCGGACGTGATGCGATGAGCCTGCAGCCCCTGCCTGACCTCTCCACCTCCGAGCTCGTGGCCCAGCGCATCCGCGAGGCCATCCTCGACGGCACCCTGCGCCCCGGCGACCGCCTCGTCGAGGCGGATATCGCGACCGAACTAGGCGTCTCGCGCGGGCCGGTGCGCGAGGGCATCCGCCTGCTCGCCGCCGAGGGCATCGTCGTGCTGCGGCGCAATCGCGGAGCGCTCGTGACGTCGCCGACCTTCGAGGATGTCCTCGAGGTCTACGTCCTGCGCCTGGGCCTCGGGCTCCTTGCCCTCAACCACGCCATGCAGCTCGATGTCTCATCGGCACCGGAGCTCGACGACGTCGAGGTCCTCCTCGATCGCCTGCGCGATCCCGAGGTGCAGGCCGACCCGTTGGTCATGATGGACGCCGACCTGCGCTTCCAGTCGGCCCTGTTCGACCTGTGCGGGCTCACCCGGATCACCGCGGTCCTCGACCAGACCGCTCGCGACATCCCCGTCTTCGTCACGGTGCTCGGGATCACCTACGACGACGTCGACCACGCCGCTCTCATCGAGCGCCACGAGCGACTCGTCGCGGCCGTCCGCGCCCGCCACAAGGGCGAGGCGCAGGGCGTCTGGCGGGACCACGTGCGCCGCACCGTCGGGGAGTTCGCTCGCGGCTACCCGGCTGCTCAGATCGAGGGCATCTTCGACCTTCCGCTCATGCAGCATGTCTTCGACCATCACGAACACCTGGGGTGACCATGACCCGCTACTGCATCATCGGTGCCGGCCCCGCTGGCCTCGCGTCCCTCAAAGCCATGCTCGACGCCGGCCACGAAGTCGACTGCTTCGAGAAGTCCGACACCATCGGCGGCCACTGGAACCACGACTACGACGCCCTGCACCTGATCACCTCTCGACAGGTGACCGGCTTCGAGGGATTCCCCATGCCCGAGCACTGGCCGCTCTTCCCCCACCGCGACCAGATGCTGGAGTACTTCCACCTCTTCGCCGATGAGTTCGACCTGCACCGTCACATCACCTTCGGCACCGCGGTGGAGCGCGTGGAGCCCCTGGCCACCGACGGCCCGGTGGGCTCTGCCGGGTGGTCGGTGACGACCTCCGATGGCGTGCGACGCGAGTATGACGGCGTCCTCGTGGCCAACGGCCACCTCTGGGACCAGCGGATCCCCGACATCCCCGGCACCTTCACCGGCAAGCAGATCCACTCCGGCTCCTACAGGAACACCGACGACATCGACGGCCGCCGCGTGCTCGTGATCGGTTCGGGCAACTCAGGCTGCGATCTCGCCGTCGACGCCGCACAGGCCCGCCTCGACACCCATATCGTGATCCGCCGCGGACACCACTTCCAGCCCAAGACGTTCTTCGGCAAGCCACGCTCCGAGCTCGCCTGGATGCAGGAGTTCACCTTCGAGGAGCAGGACCTCCTCGCACGCCTGATGATGCGCGTCTCGGTGGGCGAAGCCTCGGACTACCCCGGCATGCCCATCCCCGACCATCGCGCGCTCGCCGACGGCCCTCCCGTCGTCAACGACCTGCTCCTCTACTGGATCCAGCACGGCCGCATCACCGTCCGCCCCGCGATCGAGCGCTTCGATGGCAGGACCGTTCACTTCACCGACGGCACCAGCGACGACTTCGACACGATCCTGTGGGCGACGGGCTTCCACGCCTCGCTGCCCTTCCTCGACGCCGAGCTCCTCGTCAAGCAGGACGGCGTACCCCTGCGGGTCGGCGGCGCGGTCGTGCCGCTCGACCTCGAGAAGCTCTACCTCATCGGCATGATCGGGGCGCGCGGCCCACAGCCACCCATCTATCCGATCCAGGCGGACCTCGCCGTGCGCATGATCGCGATCCACGAGTCCTCGCCGAGCGGGTTCGCGCCGATCGCCGGCCCGCTCACCCAGGCGCAGCAGCATGAATGGCGCATCGACATCCTGCGCCCGCTGTGGCTCGAGCAGGTGGAGCAGACCAAGGTCGCGCTCCAGGTGCTGGCGGCGAGCCAGGCCGTGGGCGCTTCGGCATGAGCGACTGGCTCGGCCTCGCGGGCCGCCGGGCGCTGGTGACCGGCGCAGCCAGTGGCATCGGCCGGGCGGTGGCCACGGCCCTGGAGGCCGAGGGGGTCGAGGTCGTCGGTGTCGACCGGGACGCGGGAGCGCTGGGAGACTTTGGACTGCGCGCCGAGACGTGCGACATCTCCAGCGAGAGCGCCGTGAAGGCCCTCGCCGAGCGCGTCGGCCCCTGCGACATCGTCGTCAACGCCGCGGGAATCATCCGACCGGGCGCCCTCGCCGATGTCGACATCGCGGACTGGAACGCGCTCATCGCGGTCAACCTCACCGGCTACCTGCTCGTGTCGCGCGCCTTCGCTGCCGGGATGAGCGCGCGCGGAGGCGGCGCATTGGTGCACGTGGCGTCCATCTCCGGCACCCACGCGCAGGCCAATAGCGGCGCCTACAGCGCATCGAAGGCCGCGCTCATCGTCATGTCGCAGCAGCTTGCCCTGGAGTTCGGCCCGCAGGGCATCCGCAGCAACACCGTGAGCCCCGGCATGGTGCGCACCCCGATGACCGAGCAGTACTACCAGGCACCGGGCGTCGCCGAACGCCGCGACCGCGCGGTGCCGATCGGCCGCGTGGCCCTGCCGGAGGACATCGCCGACGTCGCGGTGTTCCTGTCCAGCGATCGAGCCCGCTACGTCACCGGCGCCGACATCGTCGTCGACGGCGGGTTCACCACCACACTGATGAGCTGGGTGCCCCGCCCCGGCTACGACGGCTAGCGCAGGCTGAAGGGCGGGTACTTGTCGGTCGCCAGCAGGATGGCGTACGCCTGGACGCGCCAACTCCAGCGCAGGTAGCCGACAACGAAGTCGAAGAACGCCGTCGGGTAGCGGCCGGTGAAGATGATCGCGAACCACGAGAGCACCACGACGAAGAAGACCGCGATGCCGAGGAAGAACAAGATGATGAAGTGCGGGATCGCGAGGAGCCACTTGACGAGGGGAAGACCGCGATTGAGCTGCGTCTTGGCGTCGGGGTAGTCCAACTCGAGGTGGACGTTTTGCTGGTCCTCCGTCGAGGGGTAGCGGTCGGTGATGAGGAGAAAGTACGCCGTCACGCGGGTGATGAACCTGTGCAGGTTGAGCGCGAAGTCGAACCACCACCGGGGGTAGACCTTGCGGAACAAGATCATCAGCAGTGTGACGAAGAACAGCGTCCCCAGGATGCCGAAGCCGTATGACGTGGTCGTGGTTGCGATGTCACCGGCCTGGTCGATGATCACTACGGCACCTTCGCCGCTCGAGACGAGCAGATGCAGGATGAACGCGATCGGGATGATCAGGATGATGCGGAAGATCGTGGTGACCCGGCTGAGCGAGGCCTGAGCATCGATGTTCAGGCGAGCCGGATAGTCAGAGGTCGCAGGGGCCGGGGACGTCGACGTATCGGTCATGCGACCAAGGGTAGGGATCGGGGCGGCATGCCCCCGTGAGACACGCCGCTCACTCGGGCTTGGCAGCCGCCTTGCGCTCCGCCTTGATCTCCTTGGCCCGCGTGGCGTACATGTCGACGTACTCCTGGCTCGACAGCTCCATGAGTGCGTACATGATCTCGTCGGTCACCGAGCGCAGCACGAATCGATCGGACTCCAGGCCCTCGTAGCGCGAGAAGTCGAGCGGATCGCCGAAGCGCACGCCGACGCGGCGGATGCTCGGTCGGATGCGTCCGGGCGGCTGGATCTCGTAGGTGCCGATCATCGCCACGGGAATGACGGGAGCGTGGCCTTCGAGCGCCATCCGCGCGACGCCTGTCTTGCCGCGGTAGAGGCGCCCGTCAGCGGTGCGCGTGCCCTCGGGGTAGATCCCGAGCAGGTGGCCCTCGTCCAGGATGCGGATACCCGTGGTGATCGCGGCCTCGGCAGCGCGCCCGCTCGTGCGATCGATCGGCACCTGTCCCACGCCGGTGAAGAACATCCGACTGAAGAGCCCCTTGATGCCCTTGCCGGTGAAGTACTCCTGCTTGGCCAGAAAGGTGATGCGGCGCTGGGTGACGAGCGGCAGAAAGAATGAGTCCGAGAAGGACAGGTGATTGCTCACCAGGATGGCCGGGCCCTGGACCGGGATCGCCTCCATGTTGGACGTCCAGGGGCGGAAGAGGACGCGCAGCCATGGGCCGATCACGATCCACTTGAGCACCCAGTAGAGCACGGCATCACCCTAGCCGTGTGGCACTATCGGGGGCGTCCAAGGAGGTCGCCATGCCGCTCATCCCCGGTGCCGAGCCCTACTCCGCCGACGGCGGCTCGACGGGCATCCTGCTGCTCCATGGCTTCACCGGATCCCCGAAGTCCATGCGGCCCTGGGGCGAGCGCATGGCTGCGGAGGGCCACACCGTGCGTGTCCCGCGACTGCCCGGCCACGGCACCCGCTGGCAGGACATGAACCTCACGCGCTGGGAGGACTGGTACGCCGAGGCCGACCGTGCCTTCCTCGAGCTGCAGCGCTCCTGCGACACCGTCTTCGTCTTCGGCCTGTCCATGGGCGGCTCGCTCACCCTCAGGCTCGCCGAGCGTCATGGCGAGGCGATCCGCGGCATCGTCCTGGTCAACCCGGCCGTGCACTCCGAGCGTCCCGACCGATTCGCCCTGCCGATCCTCCAGGCGCTTGTCCCATCCTTCCCGGGGATCTCCAACGACATCAAGAAGCCCGGCCAGGACGAGGGCGCCTACGACAAGATCCCGCTCAAGGCCGCGCACTCGCTCACCAAGCTATGGAAGGCGGTGAAGGACGACATCGCACAGGTGCGCCAGCCGCTCCTGCTCTTCCGCAGCGCCGAGGACCATGTCGTCGAAGCTTCCAACGCCCGCTTCATCCTCGACCACGTGTCGAGTGCCGACCGGACCGAGGTCGTGCTGCCGGACTCCTACCACGTGGCGACGCTCGACAACGACGCCGAGACGATCGTCTCGGGCAGCATCGACTTCGTCCGCCGCCTCAGCTGAGGCCATGTCGACCTCCGGACTCCCCGCCGCGGCCTACGCGAAGCTGGTCGACGTCGATCCGCCTATCGCCGAGCACGTCATGGACCTGCTCGCCCAGGCGCGGATCCCGGCGTACGCCGAGCCGCTCGTGGGCGACACCGGTCCCTACCGCGACGTGCGCGCCCCCGATCGGCCGACGACGCGGATCTACGTCGAGAAGTCCCGGCTCGCCGACGCCCGGGCCGCGATCAGCAGCGGGCTGCCTGCGCTGCGCGCGGACTTCCACGCCGATGCCGCAGCGCGGGCAGATGCCGACGACATGCGTCGCGCGTCATCGGACCGCATCGAGGCGGCATGGGACGACATCGTGGCGGGATTCCACACGTCCGAGGCGCCGCCGCGCCCCGGGATCGAGGGCTCGGGCCTGTCGCAGCGCCTGGTGCGCGAGCACACCGAGCCGCCGGTGCCGCCGACCCCGTCGGGCCCGCCAGCTTCGGGGCCGCGCGACTACGTCCTGCCGGACGACACCGACGACGAAGGATTCACTCCGCCTCCGCCTCCGCCGATGCCCCGTCCGCGCGATCGATTCGACGCCCTGGCGTGGATCGGGGTGCTCGGTGGCCCGCTGGCGATCATCCTGGCCTTCGTCCTTGGCCTCGGCGGGTGGGTCGCCGCCGCAGGATTCGCGGCATTCACGGCCGGCTTCGTCACCCTGGTCGCCCGGGCCTCGGACCGGCGTGACGACGGCGACGGCGCGGTCGTCTAGGAGATCTCGGCCACGCGTCGGCGCAGACCCTTGAGCGCCGTGTCGACGATGACGCGCTCGGCCTTGCGCTTGATCATCCCGATCATCGGGATGCGCACGTCCACCGCGAGCCGGTAGTGCACGGTCGTCGACTCCCCGTGCTCCTCGAGCAGGTAGGTCCCGTCCATGGCCGTGAGCATCTCGCCGGTCGTGAGCTGCCAGGAGACGCGGCGATCGCCGTCCCAGTCGTAGAGCAGTTCGTAGGTGTCGCGGATGGGCCCGGACTCCAGGTGGAACCTCGCGCGCAGCGGGCGTCCATCCTTCTCCTCGAGGACGGTCACCTGCGTGATGCCATCGCTCCACTGCGGGTACGCCGGCAGGTCGGCGATCACGTCCATGATCACCGACGCGGGAGCGTCGATGTCCATGCTGGACTCGGTCTGGTCAGCCACGGACCGGCTCCCCCGGACGGCGATCGCCTTCCATCTCGTCCTTCAGCGACCACGCCACCTGCTTCCAGGCCAGCGCGTGCCGCCTGCGCAGTCGATCCATCTCGCGCCGACCGCGCGCCGACGACGGCAGGACCCGTGGCGTCGTCGGGGAGCCGGGGACAGTGGGCTCGCCGCGCAGGTAGTAGTGGAGGAGCACACCGTCGCCCTGCGGCTCCAGCCAGACCTCAGCGGAGCCGACGAGCTCGCCGGTGATGGACCAGCGCACCCCGTCGAGGCCCCGATCCATGAAGACGGATAGTTCGAGGGTCGGCCACCACTGACGCCAGCGCGCGGGATCGGCGACCACGGCCGCGATACGGGTGCGCTCGACGACCACGTAGGTCTCGTCCACGAGATCGACCCCTGCCATGGGGTCAGGATAGGAGCCTCGTCCACGGGACTCCCGGCGACTCCCGCGCCCGGCGGCGGACGTCGGTGCCCTGGACCTGGCCCAGGTTGGGCGTTCAGGTAGACCCGGGGTGACCCATCCCCTAGCGTGATGCGAGCTACGTCACACCGAGCCTTCGGTGGACCCGACCGTGGGAGAGACCGTGAAGACCGAGTTCAGTGTCGCTGCCATCGTCCCGCCGCCCGCCTCGGGCAGCCTCGTGGACGACATCGTCGACAACGCCCAGACCGCCCCCCACCG
>CAZICY010000031.1:0-20804 GCA_964537955.1 uncultured Actinomyces sp.
ACGGGGCTGTCGTGCGCCGCACCACCCTCCCGAACGGCCTGCGCGTCGTCACCGAGTCGGTGCCTGGCGTCCGCTCGGTCTCCTTCGGAGCTTGGATCGGCGTGGGGTCTCGTGACGAGACCCCACGCCAGACCGGCGCGGCGCACTTCCTCGAGCACCTGCTCTTCAAGGGCACCTCGACGCGCAGTGCGTGGGAGATCACCGCGCCAATCGAGGCGGTGGGCGGCGAGATGAATGCCTTCACCGCCAAGGAGTACACCTGCTACTACGCGCGAGTCCTCGACGACGACATGGGCCTGGCGATCGACACCGTGTGCGACGTGGTCCTCAACGGCCGCCTCGACTCGAGCGATATCGAGGGCGAGCGCGAGGTGATCCTCGAGGAGATCGCCATGAACGAGGACGACCCCGGCGACACGGTGCACGACCTCTACATGCGCACGCACTACGGCGACAGCCCCCTGGGCAGGCCCATCCTGGGCACCCAGGACTCCCTGGAGGCGCTCTCGCCCCAGGCCATCCGCAGCTTCTACCGCCGTCACTACGTGCCCTCGTCCATGGTCGTCGCCGCTGCCGGAGCAGTGGATCATGACGACGTGGTCGAGCGCGTCCGCGAGGCCTTCACGGGGGTCGGCTCGGCGGCCGAGCCGCAGGGGCGACGGTCCGCACGGCGCGCTCCGGTCGCTCCCGGTCGCGGGCAGCGCGGCATCACCCACCGTCCCTCGGAGCAGGCTCACCTGGTGCTCGGCCTCGGCGGCATACGACGCACGGACGAACGCCGTTACGCGCTCGGCGTGCTGAACGCGGCTCTCGGGGGAGGCATGTCGAGCCGGCTCTTCCAGAGCGTCCGCGAGGAGCGTGGCCTGGCCTACTCCGTCTACTCCTTCGTGTCGAGCTTCGCCGACTCCGGATACACCGGCGTCTACGTCGGCTGCCAGCCCGACAAGGTGCGCGATGTCCTCGACGTGACCCACGAGGTCATCGCGGACGTCGCCGAGCGCGGGCTGGGCGAGGAGGAGTTGCGTCGCGGGCGGGGGCAGTTGCGCGGCAGCGTGGTGCTCGGCCAGGAGGACGCGGGCTCCCGCATGAGCAGGATCGCCAAGGGCGAGTTGCTCTTCGGCGAGATCCCCTCCATCGACGAGATCGTCGGGCGCATCGACGCGGTGACCGCCGAGGATGTCTCCGCACTGGCGGGCGAGCTTCTCACGGAGCCCGCCACCTACGCCGCCATCGGCCCCTTCGACGACCTGCCTGTCTAGCGTGCCCGGCTAGTACTTCTGGATCGTCTCCGCCTCGGCTGCGGGCCCGCGGCGTGCGGACTCGACCAGGGACGCACCGTCCTCGGGCAGCAGGAATCCGTCCGCGATCGACTGGGTCACCTTGGCCTGCACCTGTGCGACGTACTCATCCGTCGTGGGATAGCGAGTCGCGAGGTCGTCCGCGGCGAAGGGGGTCTGCGTGCCCGTGAGGGGGCAGAAGAGAGGCCCAGGAGTCACCGGGGTGTAGGTCGCGACCGGCACCTCGATGCGCGGCATGCGAATGCCGCCCACCGCGTTGCCGCTGCCATCGCGCTGGACGACACCGGCCGCGTCGCGCTGGAGTCGAGGCCCGGAGGCGGGAGCCGTGTCCGACTCGTGCCACGCGGCCAGTGCATCGAGCGCGCGGTGCCATGCGAAACGCATGGGGAAGTCGTTGACGCCCGCGGGTGCGGTCCACGGGCACTCGGGAGCGAAGGGCAGGCCGAAGTCCCGGACGAGGATGCCGAGCGCCTGCTCGGACCCCCATCGGTCGTTGTGCGACGAGCCGGCCACTTCCCAGAGGCGGAAGCGATCGCCGGGGGCATCGGAGTCGGCACGCCACAGCGACGCGCGCACGCCGGGGATCTCCGCTGCCGGAGGCAGGCGGAGCGGATCGGACTCCGACTGCAGGGAGATGATGGGGGCGCCGTCGGCGCGCAGCGTGCGCTGCGCCACCGAGTTGGAGGTCGACGGCACTGTGCCCGAGACCGCCTTCGCGTACTGCAGGTTGGTTGCGCCGGTGCCGCGGTAGGCGACGAGGAAGCCGTCGTACACGCGATGGCGCGGATGGATCGCCCTGACGTAGGTGGTGGCGTAGCCGCCCATCTGCGACTGGCCCGTGAGGAAGAGCGACTCCACGTCGTATCCGGCCAGCGGGCTCGAGGTCCCGCCCTGGGCGATGAGCGCCCCGACCTGCGAGGTGAGGTCCCACGCGACTGAGGGATCGCGCGCGCCGTTGGCGGAATCCTTGGCGGCGGCGGGCGTGAGGAGATTGAGCCCGAGCCCGGTGTAGCGCGTGGGCTGGCGCTTGAACTGCTTCAGCGCATTGATGCCGGTCTGCTGCACGGTGATGGCGACGTATGCCCACCCGTCGCGGACGAGGTACTCGTGCGCCTGCTGCCAGGCGATATCGAGATCGACCAGGGTGGTGGTGTTCATCATCTCCACGAGAACGCGGCCGTTGAAGTCCGCGGGGTCCTGCGGTGCCCGCACGATGATCCGCGACTTGTAGCCACCCGCGACCTTGGGCGCGGGCTTGACGACGGTGCGCACCGACTTGCCGAGGTAGCGGTAGACCTGGGGATCTGTGATGCCGACGACATACTCGCGCTCGGTGTAGCCCAGGGCCGTGAGATCCTGCTGCGCTCCCGTGAAGATCGTCGCGCCGGGGATCGGAGCGATGGACGGCAGGGGAACAGTGACGCGCGTCTCGGCGACGGCGGGGGCGGCGGCTCCCGCGAGCAGCCCGGCCAGTAGGGCACCGGAGGACGCGACGGCCAGGAGCGGAAGTCTCATGCGCATCCGCACATCATGGTGCGCACAGGCCCGCGTTGCACCTCCGGCGGCCCGGGAGGCCCCCACTAGGCTGGCGGCGTGATCGAGGTCGGAGTCGTCGGAGCCGCGGGACGCATGGGCTCCGAGGTGGTGCGGGCCGTGGACGCCTCCGATGACCTGCACCTCGCGGCAGCTGTCGATCTGGGTGACCCGCTCGCGCGTCTGGACCAGGCGGGCGTGCAGGTGGCTGTCGATTTCACCACCCCGGACGCCGTCATGGGCACCCTGCGCTACTGCGTCGAGCGCGGGATCCACGTGGTGGTCGGCACCACCGGCTTCACCGACGAGCGGCTCGCCGACGTGCGTGAGCTGCTGGCCGCCCACCCGCGCATCGGCGTCGTCATCGCGCCCAACTTCGCGCTCGGGGCCGTGCTGCTCATGCGCTTCGCGCGAGAGGCGGCGCCCTACTTCGAGTCCGCCGAGGTCATCGAGATGCATCACCCGGACAAGCTCGATGCGCCATCGGGAACGGCGACCCACACCGCAGAGGCGATTGCGGCAGCGCGACGGGCCGCGGGTGTCGGCGCGTCACCCGACGCCACCGACAGGTCCCTCGCCGGCGCGCGCGGCGCCGACGTCTCTGGCGTGCGGGTGCACTCGGTCAGGGTCCGCGGGCATGTCGCCCACGAGGAGGTGCTCCTCGGCAATCCGGGCGAGGTGCTCACCCTGCGGCACGACTCGCTCGATCGCGCGTCCTTCATGCCGGGGGTGCTGCTCGCTATCCGAGCGGTGGGCTCACGGCCGGGCCTCACGGTGGGCCTTGAGCCTCTTCTCGATCGATGACGCCGCGGCGCTGGGCCTGGCTGCTTGCCGCAGCGGTAGCGGCGTACCTCGTCCTCGCCGGCGTGCGCGGCTGGGCGCTGCTCACCTCGGGTCAGGTGACCGGGATCCTGCTCGGCATAGCCGTCTTCGCCCTGCCGGTCGTCGGAGCCTGGGTGGTCTGGCGCGAGATCTCCTTCGGCTACGCCATGCAGGCGATGGGGGCGCAACTCGAGGCCGAGGGCGACCTGCCGGTGGACGACTTCGCACGCACGCCGTCGGGCCGCATCGTGCCCGAGGACGCGCACCGGTTCCTCGCCGCTGAGCGCGAGCGGGTCGATGAGCACCCCGAAGACTGGCGTGCGTGGTATCGCTTCGGCCTCGCTCAGGACGCCGCCCGGGATCGTCGTCGCGCGCGTGCGGCGATGCGCGAGGCGCGTCGCCTCTGGCAGGCTGCGCCTCACTGACCCTCGTGCGAGCCTCGCGTCTCGCGCAGCCACGTGTTCAGGCGATCACGCGATGCCACGAAGGCCTGCGGGCGCAGCCACAGGTCCGGTGAGGCCGTCTCGACGTGGGTGCCGATGACCGACCGAGTTCCCTCTGCATCGTCGTAGCTCACGACGATGCGGCTGCCGGGCGCCTTCACGGGCAGGCCCAGCCACCGGGTCCCCGCCACGGTGTCCACGTCGCGCACGGCCGGCCAGGGGACCGCGTCGGTCGTGAGGATCCGCGAGACCTTGATCCCACGGTCGCTCACGTAGGTCCCGGCCACCCATGCGCGGGCGAGCAGGGCGATGAGCGGGATCGCGACGAGGATGCTCAGTCCCATGGTGGCCCAGGCGGGCTGTGCCAGGGTCGCCGCGACAGCCGCGGAGACCACCGTGGCGACCAGCACCGTGAAGACCGCGAGGAACGCCCAGCGCCACGGTCCCCTGCCGCACACACGCGTCCAACGCGCCTGCACGGCCTCGCCGTCGAGGGGCCCTGGCTCGGCCGCCGGCCACAGGAACCAGAAGACCGGGCGCCTCACGGCAGCCAGCCCAGGGCGCGCACGACGGCCGTCACCGCCGCGGCAGTGATGATGACGACGAGGAAGGGCGCGCGCAGCAGCAGGGCCACCAGGGCGGCCAGCACCCCCGGCACGCGCGCGTCAAGGGTGATGGCGGAGCCATCGACGAAGGTCCATATGCCGATGAGGGCAGAGAGCAGGGCAACCGGGATGAGTGCGGTGACGCGCCGCGATGTCGGCGTATCCAGCCATCTCTGCGGGATGACGTAGCCGATGAGCTTCAGGGCGTAGGCGGCCCCCGAGGCGATGAGGATGGTGGGCCACATCAGGCCTGCACCTCCCGCGCCCGTGAGCCGAGGGCGAGGCCGACGACGATGCCGCCCGCGCCGGCGACGAGGACGGGCAGGCCCGCGCCAAGGAAGGGCGAGAGTGCGACGGCCGAGACGAGCGACACGATCGCAACCGCGCGCATGGTCCACGTCGTCAGGCGCGGCCACACCAGGGCGAGGAAGGCGGCGGGTGCGGCCGCGTCGAGGCCGAAGGCGTTGGGGTCGTCGACCAGCCCGGCCCCCAGCGCGCCGATGAGCGTGCCGAGGTTCCACAGCACGTAGATCGATGCGCCCGTCGCCCAGAAGGCGAGGCGCGCCGCATCGCGATCGCCCTCGTACCTCGCTGCCATGCCGGTCGACTCATCGATCGTCGCCTGCGCCGCCAGGAGCCGTCGCGGTCCGCGCACGCCGAGGACTGGCGCCATGGCGACGGCGTAGAAGGCGTTGCGGGTGCCGATAAGGGTGGAGGTGGCGATCGCGACCACGGCGCTGCCACCCGAGGCGACCACCGCGATGAGCGCGAACTGCGAGGCACCGGTGAACATCAGGAGCGAGAGCGCCTGCGCCTGCCAGGCGCTCAGGCCGGCAGCGACGGCGAGGGCTCCGAACGAGACGGCGTAGACCCCCGTGCCCAGGCCGAGCGCGACCGAATCCCCGATGATCGCGCGTCGGCGCTCCATCGTCATCGCGCAGCCTCGAAGATCTCGCTCACGCGATCGCGTGAGCGCTCCGCGTCCGAAGGAACGAGGGCGATGCGGGTGCGGCGCTCCAGGACGTCGGCCACGTCGAGCGCCCCCTCGCAGCGGACGGCATGGACGACCTCGACGCCGAGCGCGGGCACGCCGGGAGCGACCGGCTCGAGCAGGCGCGGATCGTCGTCCGCGTAGGCCGCGACGCGCCCGGCCTCGGAGCCGTAGCGCTGGACGAGCCGGGCGGGCAGGCGAGCATGCGCGGACGTTCGCGGCCGCGCACCGACGAGCGGCAGCGTGGACGTGCGGCACTGCGCTCCGGCGATGCCCAGGGCATCGACCGCGTCCTGGGCCATCCGGCGATAGGTCGTGAGCTTGCCGCCGGTGACGACGACCTGGCCCTCCGGTCGGCGCGCGACCAGGTGACGCCGTGAGATGTCGGCCGTGCTCTCGCTGCCGTGCCCGCCGACCAGGGGGCGCAGGCCGGCGTAGGTGCCGATCACGTCGTCTGCGCCCACGGGGCGTGCGAGTGCAGTCGACAGGTGAGCGAGGATCCAGTCGATGTCACCGGCGGGAGCGACGGGTACGTCGTCCACCGGTCCGTCGACCGGCTCGTCGGTGATGCCGGCGATCACCGGGCCATCCAGGGTCGGCAGGGCGAAGACGTAGCGTCCGCGCTCGCCCGGCACGGGGACGGTCAGCGCGGCGCGCGGATGCCCCAGCGCCTCGGGCCTGAGCAGGACATGTGATCCCCGCGAGGTGGTCAGCGACGTGTGCGGGTCGAGCTCCTGGGTCCACACGCCGGCCGCGACGATCACATGCCGCGCCGACACGTCGAACGTCGTCCCGTCCCCGGTGTCGATGCGCGCCCCGGATCCGCTGACCTCCGACGCGCCGGCACGTGTGAGGATGCGTGCACCGTACGCCGCGGCAGTGCGCGCGATCGCGACGGTGAGGCGGGCGTCATCGACGAGCTGGCCGTCCCAGTGCACGGTCGCGCCGGTCAGCGCCGCGCCCTCCAGGGCCGGCACCAGGAGCTGGGCGTCGGACGCGCTCACCGTCCTCGGGCGCGGGAGCACGCGGCGCGGCGTGCCGGCTGCCGCTCGCAGCAGGTCGGCGGCGCGCAGTCCCGCGCGCACGAGGGTCCGCTGCTTCGGATCGGGGTCCAGGGGCATCACGTGGGGAAGCGGTCGGATGAGATGCGGCGCGATCGTGGTCATCAACCGCGAGCGCTCCACCGCGCTCTCCCACGCGACCGCGACGTCTCCGTGGGCGAGATACCGCAACCCTCCGTGCACGAGCTTGCTCGACCATCGCGACGTGCCGAAGGCGAGGTCGTGGGCTTCGACGAGGACGACGTCCAGTCCGCGGCTCGCCGCATCGAGGGCGATGCCGCACCCGGTGACGCCCCCGCCGATGACCAGGACGTCCGGCACATGCCCGGAGTGCAGCCGGTCCAGGTCACGTGCCCGTCGACCGGCGTCGAGATCGGGGGTGGGGACGGGCACGGGGCCAGTCTGCCGGGTCGGGCGGTGACACACTGTGGCCGTGCCCGCCGCCGAGGAGTCCCTGGCCCGCTGGGGTGGTCCGTCCGATGCTCCTGAGCTCCCCGCCCGCGTGAGGGACTACCTCTCCCGGCACGTCGGGCTCGCCGGGCCGTGGCCGCCGGCCGACCCGGCGTCCTGGGAACTCGCGCCCTCCCGGATCCCCGAGTCGGCGATCGAGGGCCTTCGCGCCGTGGTCGGCGCCGATCACGTGAGCCAGTCGCGTGCCGATCGGCTCGCGGCCACGGGGGGCGCGGCATTCATCGACTACGCGCGACGGCGCTCCGGCATCGTCGACGACGTACCCGATGTCGTCGTGCGTCCGGGCTCTCACGACGAAGTGATGCGCGTCCTCGCCCTGGCGCGCGAGCACGCGGTCGCCGTGGTGCCCGTGGGCGGCGGCACCTCCGTGGTCGGCGGCCTGCGCACGGACACCCCGCGCATCGCGCTCGCACTCGATCGGCTGGGGCGGCTGCTGCACCTCGACGAGACGTCCGGGATCGCCACGGTGGGCCCCGCGGTCACCGGCCCCGTGCTCGAGGCGCTGCTGCAGGCGCGGGGCTACACCCTCGGCCACCTGCCGCAGTCCTGGGAGCGTGCGACCATCGGTGGCTACGCGGCGACCCGATCCGCAGGCCAGGCATCGACCGGCTACGGCCGCAGCGACGACATGGTGGAGTCCCTCCTCGTCGCGACACCGGAGGGCACGCTCACGCTCGGCCGGGGGCCGTCGACAGCAGCCGGTCCGGACCTGCTCGGTCTCCTCCTGGGCAGCGAGGGTGCCTTCGGCGTCATCACGCGGGTCGGCCTGCGCGTGCGGCGCCTGCCCGAGCACCGCGTGTACGACGCGCTCGTCTTTCCCGGATTCACTGCGGGCGTTGAAGCCTTTCGTGACGCGGCCCAGTCACGCGCGACCGCCGACGTCATGCGCCTGTCCGATGAGGCCGAGACGGCGACGACCCTGCTCATGTCCGGCCCTTCGGGGGTCGCGGGCGCTGCGCTCGAACGCTACCTGCGCGCGCGCGGTGTCGATCTCGCGAGTGCCTCGCTGGCCATCCTGGGCTGGGAGGGGACCGACCGTGACCTCGTGCGCGCGCGGCGCGCGGCGACGTGGCGTGCTCTGCGCCGGCACGGCGCCGTGTCGCTCGGCCATGGCCCGGGCGAGTCCTGGCGGCGCCATCGCTTCGACGGGCCGCATCTGCGAGACGCGCTCATGGATGCGGGCTACCTCGTGGAGACGATGGAGACGGCGACCCACTGGTCGGGCTACCTCGCGCTGCACGCGGAGGTCACCACTGCGCTTCGCGGCGCGCTCGGACCGGCGCCGGGCCCGTACGTGATGTCGCACCTGTCCCATGCCTACGAGACCGGTGCATCGCTCTACACGACCGTCATCGCCGTCGCGGACCGGCGAGATCCGGTGGCGCAGTGGCAGCGCGCCAAGACAGCGGTGTCCGATGCGCTCATGGCGGCAGGCGCCACCATCACCCATCACCACGCCGTGGGCCGCGACCACGCCCCCTGGCTGCCGCAGGAGGTCGGCCCGCTGGGCATGTCGATCCTGCGCGCGACGAAGGTCGCGGTCGACCCCGACAGGCTGCTCAACCCGGGCGTGCTGGGCCTCTAGCTGTCGGCTGGACCGGCCTCGCCGGCCTCGCCGGGGTCATCGGCGATGACCGTGACGAGGCGGACCTCGCGCAGCAGTTCGTCGCCGATTGCTCGATCCCGGTACGCCGTGTCCGGTCCCCAGCCGGCCGACTGCAGGAAGGCACGGCGCGGCTCGTCGGCGAGCGGCACCCACGCGATCGCCTCGCGGTGACCTCCGGCGACGAGGTGGTCCACGCTCGCCTGGAGCAGACGTGAGCCGTGGCCCTGGCGCCAGCGCGCGGGGTCGACGACCAGCAGGCTGATCTCGCCCGCGCCCGCGGCGTCCGGATCCGTGGCCGGGCCCACGGCCGCCGCGCCGGCCACGGCGCCCTCGCCGTCAAGCGCGACCAGCAGGCGGTGCGGCCCCGGCTGCAAGAGTGCGCGGCCCCACTCCCAGGCGACGTCCTCGACGTCGAGTGCGTCGAGCACCTCTTGGGGCAGGATGCCCGCGTAGGCCGATCGCCAGGCGTCCACCTGCACCCGCGCGACGTCGTCGACGTCGGACGTCCTGGCAAGGCGCACGGAGTCGGGGGCGGACGGCGACATGCCTCCTGCCTACCACCGTCGCGGGGCCCGCGCATGGGTAGGGTCCGGTGCGGGAGGTCACGTGTCCGGATCAGAGGCCATCGAGTTCCGCAGCGATGTCGCGGTGGAGCTCGTCAAGGCGACCGCGCGCGACTCGGACGTGATCTGGGCGGCCCGGGTGTCGACGAAGGGCGAGCAGTCGCTCGACGATGTCGACAGCGACGCTGCGGCAGCCCGCGGCCTCATCAACTACCTCATGCGCGATCGCCACGGCACGCCCTTCGAGCACACGTCGCTCACGTACTTCGTCTCAGCCCCGATCTTCGTGTTTCGCGAGTTCATGCGCCATCGCATCGCCTCCTACAACGAGGAGAGCGGTCGCTACCGCGAGCTGCGTCCCGTCTTCTACGTCCCAGGCCCTGACCGCCGACTCGTGCAGCAGGGCAAGCCTGGTGCCTACGAGTTCGTCGAGGGCACGCCCGAGCAGTACGCCGTCGTGGTCGAGCAGACCCAGGCCGCCTGCCGAGCGGCGTACGCGGCGTACCAGGAGATGCTGGCCGCGGGCGTGGCACGCGAGGTCGCCCGGATCGTGTTACCGGTGGGCACGTACTCGTCGATGTACGTCACGATGAACGCGCGGGCCCTGATGAACTTCCTCTCGCTGCGCACCAAGCATCCCGATAGCCACTTCCCGTCGTTCCCGCAGCGCGAGATCGAGATGGTCGCCGATCTCATGGAGGCCGAGTGGGCGGGGCTCATGCCGATCACGCACGAGGCGTTCGTGGCCAACGGCCGCGTCGCGCCGTAGGGGTAGCCTGTCGCCATGCCCGTGCCCGCCACCGGACCCGTCGGGGTCATGCTCACGGCGATGGCCACGCCCTTCGCGCCGGACGGGTCCTTGGACCTGCCAGGTGTGCAGCGCCTGGCGGCCCATCTCGTCGACGCGCTGGGCAACGACGGGCTCGTCGTCAACGGCACGACGGGCGAGTCGCCCACCACGACCGACGAGGAGAAGGCCGCCCTTGTCCGCGCGGTCAAGGAGTCCGTGGGGGACCGCGCCCGGGTGATCGCCGGGGTGGGCACGTACGACACGGCGCACTCGGTACACCTGGCCCGCGAGGCGGCGGCGGCCGGCGCCGACGGCCTCCTCGTGGTCACCCCCTATTACAGCCGCCCTCCCCAGGAGGGGCTGCTCCACCACTTCCGCACCGTCGCAGACGCGACCGACCTGCCGGTGATCACCTACGACATCCCCAAGCGCACCGGGGTGGCTATCGAGGTCGAGACGCTCGTGCGGCTCGCTGAGCATCCCCGGATCGTGGCCAACAAGGACGCCAAGGGCGACCTCGAGGCGGCGCAGTGGGCGATGGCCCGCAGCGATCTGGGCTGGTACTCCGGCGACGACATTCTCAATCTGCCGCTGTTGTCCGTCGGGGCCAACGGCTTCATCTCCGTCGTCGGGCACCTCGTCGCCGACCGGATTCGCGCCATGGGGGAGGCCTTCCACGCCGGTGACGTGGGCGCCGCCATCGCGCTCAACCGAGCCCTGCTGCCGGTCTACACCGGCATCTTCCGCGCACAGGGAGTGATCCTCACCAAGGCCGCGCTGCGACTCCAGGGCCTGCCGGCCGGTCCCGTGCGCTCGCCGCTCGTCGACGCGACGGCAACCCAGATCGAGCAGCTCGAGCGCGATCTGCGCGAGGGCGGCGTGGACCTGTCATGAGCCACGCGCATCCCGAGCTGCCGACTCCACCGCCCCTGCCCGAGGGCGCGATGCGCATCGTCGCGCTCGGCGGCCTCGGCGAGATCGGCCGCAACATGACCGTCTTCGAGTACGCCGGGCGACTGCTTATCGTGGACTGCGGCGTGCTCTTCCCCGAGGAGTCCCAGCCGGGCGTCGACCTCATCCTCCCGGACTTCTCCTCCATCGAGGATCGGCTCGACGACGTCGATGCGATCGTCCTCACGCACGGCCACGAGGACCACATCGGCGCCCTGCCCTTCCTCCTGCGGCTGCGATCGGACATCCCGCTCTACGGCTCGCGCCTCACGCTGGCATTCGCCGAGGCCAAGCTCCGCGAGTCGCGCATCAAGCCCGTGACCCATGTCGTCACCGAGGGGGAGCGGCTCGCGGTGGGCCCCTTCGACCTGGAGTTCCTCGCGGTCAACCACTCCATCCCCGACGCCCTGGCCGTGGCGATCCGCACTCCCGCCGGGCTCGTGCTGCACACGGGCGACTTCAAGATGGACCAGCTGCCTCTCGACGGCAGGGTGACGGACCTCAACGGCTTCGCCCGGCTCGGCGATGAGGGTGTCGACCTCTTCCTGGTGGACTCGACCAATGCCGAGGTCCCCGGATTCATCCCGAGCGAGCGCGAGATCTCCCCGGTCCTCGACAAGGTCTTCGACCGTGCGCGCGGCCGAGTGATCGTGGCGAGCTTCGCCTCGCACGTGCACCGGATCCAGCAGATCATCGACGCGGCCGCCGAGCATGGCCGCAAGGTCGCCTTCGTCGGGCGGTCGATGGTGCGCAACATGGGCGTGGCGCGTGACCTGGGCTACCTCACCGTTCCCGGGGGAGTGGTCGTCTCCGTCGACGACCTCGCTGACCTGCCCGATGACGAGGTGGTGCTGGTCTGCACCGGGTCTCAGGGCGAGCCCATGGCGGTCCTGTCGCGCATCGCCAACAATGACCACCAGATCAAGGCCGGGCCGGACGACACGATCGTGCTTGCCTCCTCCCTCATCCCCGGCAACGAGAACGCCGTGAATCGCGTGATCAACGGGCTGACCCGCAGCGGTGCTGCCGTCGTGCACAAGGGCAATGCCCTCGTGCACGTATCGGGGCACTGCTCGGCCGGGGAACTCCTCTACGCCTACAACATCGTGAAGCCGCGCAACGTCATGCCCGTGCACGGCGAGTGGCGTCACCTGCGCGCCAACGCCGCTCTCGCGGAGCGCACGGGCGTTCCTCGCGATCGCATCGTGCTCGCGGAGGACGGCGTGGTGGTAGACCTGAAGGACGGCGTCGCGCGCATCGTCGGCGCCGTGCCGGTCGGATACGTCTTCGTCGACGGGGCGAGCGTGGGCGACATCACCGAGGCTGCGCTCACCGATCGCCGCGTGCTCGGCAACGAGGGCTTCATCTCGATCTTCGCGGCCGTCGACATCACCGGGGGCAAGGTGGTCGCGGGCCCGGAGATCGAGGCCCGGGGCTTCCACGAGGACCCCGAGGTGCTCAAGCCGGTCCGCGACGAGGTCCGGGCGGAGCTGGAGCGGGCCCTCGCCGACGGGGTCGTCGACGCGCACCAGCTCCAGCAGCGGGTGCGCCGGGTGGTGGGCCGCTGGGTCTCCCAGACGCACCGTCGCCGGCCCATGATCATCCCGGTCGTCGTGGAGGCCTGAGCCCCGCTCGCGGCGACACGCGTGACTCGTGTGACGCCCGGGATTCCTGCTACCCACGGGTACTCTCGGGACATGGCGAGTCGATCCAGCGCGCCCACGCGCAGCCGCACCTCGAGCAGCTCCTCCACGAGGAAGCCGTCCTCGGGCAGCGCCTCGACCCGCACCCCGTCGCGCGCAACGCGATCGAGCGCGCCGAAGGCCTCCCCATCCCGGTCCGGCACCTCCCGATCCGGCACCTCCCGGTCCCGCACCGCTAAGGCGCCCGCCCGTCGGCCCGCGCGCAGCGGGCCGGGTCCCGTGGCTCGCGCGATCGCCGGGGTCGGCCGAGCCCTGCGGACCCTGTGGCTCGGGATCGCCCATGCCATCGGGGGAGCCGCTCGCCGTGTCGGGCACGGCGCGCGAGACCTCGACGATGTGCACCGCCGCGACGGCCTCGGCCTGCTCTTTGTCGCTCTCGCCGTGATCGTCGCAGCGGCGGTGTGGTTCGGGGTCGACGGCTGGTTCACCGTGGGCCTGGGCACCGTGTCGGCCTACCTCCTCGGCGCCTTCGACGTGGCCGTGCCCGTGCTGCTGCTCGTCATGGGATGGCGGACCCTGCGTCACCCCGAGGATCACGTCACCAACGGCCGCCTCCTCGTCGGCGGACTGGCACTGCTGCTCGCCGCGGCGGGACTGTGGCATCTCGTGCAGGGGTTGCCGACTCCCAGCGACGGATTCGACGCCCTGGCGTCGGGCACGGGGATCACCGGCTGGGTCACCACGGCCCCCATTGCCGCGGCGCTGGGACCTGTCGTCGCCGGCGTGCTCCTCGCCCTGCTCGCGGTGTTCGGCATCCTCGTCCTCACGGCGACCCCTCTCATGGCCGTGCCGCAGACACTGGGCAGGGCCTTCTCCCACGTGCTGCGCCCCGGCACCGGCGGACGACCGGTCGATGTCGAGTTGGACTCCTATGCCGCGGACGAGGTCGACGGCTTCGTCCTCGACGACGCCGAGGAGACGAGGGCACGGGATCCGTTCCCCGTCGACCCGGACGCCGAGGCTGAGTTCCTCGTGTCGGCAGCCGAGCCGGCCGGCCCGGTGCTCGGGATGGCCGCGGCAGCGCGCGAGATCGCCGATGCCGCCCGCTTCGACACCTCGGTCCCTGCGACGAGCCCGCGCGATGAGACAAGCGAGATCCCCATCGTCTCGGCGGTCGTCCCCGAGCCCGCGCCCGCGCCTTCTGCTCCCGCGCCCAAGGGTCCGGCGGAGCAGCTGCCCCTTGATCGGTCCATCGACTACCGGCTCCCCGAGCCCAAGATGCTCAAGGGCGGCCCCGCGCCGCGCGCGCGCACCAAGGCCAACGACGACGTCGTCGCCTCGCTCACCCAGGTGCTCGACGAGTTCAACATCGATGCTCGCGTCACCGGCTTCACGCGCGGACCGACCGTCACCCGATACGAGATCGAGCTCGGGCCGAGCGTGAAGGTGGAGCGCGTGACGGCGCTCAGCCGCAATATCGCCTACGCCGTCGCAAGCCCCGAGGTGCGCATCCTCAGTCCCATCCCGGGCAAGAGCGCCATCGGAATCGAGATCCCCAATGTCGACCGCGAGCTGGTGAGCCTCGGGGATGTGCTGCGCTCCGACGTGGCAGTGGACGAGCACCACCCGATGACGGTCGCGCTGGGCAAGGACGTCGAGGGCGGCTACGTCGTGGCCAATCTCGCCAAGATGCCGCACCTGCTCGTGGCCGGAGCCACGGGCGCGGGCAAGTCGAGCTGCATCAACGCCCTCATCACGTCCATCCTCATGCGCGCGACCCCCGACGACGTGCGCATGATCCTGGTGGACCCCAAGCGCGTCGAGCTCACCGCCTACGAGGGCATTCCGCACCTCATCACGCCGATCATCACCAACCCCAAGAAGGCGGCGGATGCACTGCAGTGGGTCGTCAGGGAGATGGACAACCGCTACGACGACCTAGCGCAGTTCGGCTTCCGGCACATCGACGATTTCAACAAGGCCGTGCGCACCGGCAAGCTCACGCCGCCCTTGGGCAGCGAGCGAGTGCTGCGCCCCTATCCCTACCTGCTCGTCATCGTGGACGAGCTCGCCGACCTGATGATGGTGGCTCCGCGCGACGTCGAGGATTCCGTGGTGCGCATCACGCAGCTCGCCCGCGCCGCGGGAATCCACCTCGTCCTGGCGACCCAGCGACCCAGCGTCGACGTGGTGACCGGCCTCATCAAGGCCAACGTGCCGAGCCGGCTCGCCTTCGCCACCTCCTCGCTCGCCGACAGTCGCGTGATCCTCGACCAGCCCGGTGCTGAGAAGCTCGTGGGCCAGGGCGACGGGCTCTTCCTGCCCATGGGTGCGAGCAAGTCCCAGCGGATCCAGGGCGCATTCGTCTCCGAGACCGAGATCCGCTCCGTCGTGCGATTCGTCCGCGAGCAGATGGATCCCGACTACCGTGACGACGTCACGAGCCCAGCTGCCGCCAGCAGGCAGATCGACGAGGAGATCGGCGACGACCTCGACCTGCTATGCCAGGCAGCGGAGCTGGTGATCACCACCCAGTTCGGATCGACCTCGATGCTGCAGCGCAAGCTGCGCGTGGGGTTCGCCAAGGCCGGTCGCCTGATGGACCTGCTGGAGTCCCGGGGTGTCGTCGGGCCGAGCGAGGGGTCGAAGGCGCGCGAGGTGCTGCTCAAGCCGGACGACCTGCCCGGCTTCCTCGTCGACGTCCGCGGCGGAGCCTGACGGCAGGACGCGCCTTCGCCGTCGACGTTCCCCGCAGGAGTCCCCCATAGCGGGGACAGGTCGCGCCCCCGTCGCGCAGCGCGCTCGCCCACGAGCGCCCCTACGCTGATGCAATGTCCGATGCGACTGTCGCGAGCCCCGGGGCCATCGTCGGGGACGCCTTGCGCCGGCGCGGACTCTCCCTCGACGATCTCGCTGCGTCGACGCGCCTGCGCCGCGGACTGCTCGAGCAGATGGAGGCGGACGACTTTGCGGACACGGGCGGGGAGGTCTACGCCCGCGGGCACCTGCGGGTCATCGCCACCGTGCTGGACATCGACCCCGATCTGCTGCTTGCCGCCTACGACCAGGCGCCGAATGTCCGGCGCCCGCCCGCGCCCTGAGCGGCCGCACCGACTCTCTACCCTGAGGGGATGACCCCCCGCGTCGGCGTCCTTCGCCTGGGCTGCGCCCGCAATGACGTCGACGCCGACGAACTCCAGGCCCGCCTCGCCGCCGACGGCATCGCCGTCTCGGATGGGCCTGCAGACGCGGACGTGCTTCTGGTCAACACCTGCGGGTTCGTGGCCTCGGCCAAGAAGGACTCCATCGACGCGATCCTGGCCGCAGCCGACACCGGAGCGCGCGTCGTCGTCACGGGATGTCTCGCGGAGAGGTACGGCAACGAGCTGGCCGAGTCGCTTCCCGAGGCTGCGGCGGTGCTGAGTTTCGACGACTATCCCGAGATCGCCGACCGGGTGCGCCGCGTGGCTGCGGGCGAGGCCCTGCAGGCCCATCAGCCCGCGGATCGGCGACGGCTGCTGCCCCTCGCGCCCGTCGAGCGCGCAGGATCGCAGGAGGCTCCCGGCCACGCGGGACTACGGCGCGCGGTGACGGGTCCGGTCATGTCCGTCAAGCTCGCGTCCGGCTGCGACCGGCGCTGCACCTTCTGCGCGATTCCCTCGTTCCGCGGATCCTTCGTGAGCCGCCGCCCCGATCAGGTCATGGGCGAGGTGGCCGACCTCGCGGAGGCGGGCGTGCGCGAGGTGGTGCTCGTGAGCGAGAACTCCACCTCCTATGGCAAGGACCTCGGCGACATCCGCATGCTCGAGGGCCTGCTGCCCGCGCTGGCCCGCGTGCCCGGGATCCTGCGGTTGCGCGTCAACTACCTGCAGCCCGCCGAGATGCGTCCCGGCCTCGTCGACGTCATCGCCGGCACTCCCGGAGTCGCGCCGTACTTCGACCTGTCCTTCCAGCACGCCAGCCCACGCGTGCTCCGGCGGATGCGCCGCTTCGGGGGCACCGACGACTTCCTCGCCCTGGTCGAGGCGATCCGCGCGCGCGAGCCGATGGCCGGGATCCGGACCAACGTCATCGTCGGCTTCCCCGGGGAGACCGAGGAGGACCTCGACGAGCTGGCCGCCTTCCTCGAGGCTGCGCGCTTGGACGCGGTGGGGGTCTTCGGCTACTCCGACGAGGAGGGCACCGAGGCTGCCGGGATGGACGGCCATCTGCCCGAGGAGGAGATCGCCTACCGCGCGTCGCGCATCGCTGCGCTCGTCGACGAACTCATGCTCGAGCGCGCCCAGGAGCGCGTGGGCGAGGAGGTGGAGCTGCTCGTGGAGGAGCCGGGCCTGGCGCGAGCGGCCCATCAGGGTCCCGACGACGCGGCCGTCCTCATCGACGCGTCGTACGCCGTGGGCGAGGTCCTGCGCGCCACCGTGGCCGACGTCGATGGCATCGACCTCGTGGCGGTAGCCCGATGAGGCCGGAGGGTGCGGGGGAGCCGCTGGCGGGCGTCCCCGACCACGCGGGCGATCCGGTGGGCACCTCGCGCTGGGCCACGGTGCCCAACGGCCTCACCCTCATCCGGCTCCTGCTCGTGCCCGTGCTCGCCGTGCTCCTGCTCGCGGACGACGGGCTCGATCCTGCGCTGCGCTGGGCGGCGACGGCGGTCTTCGTCCTCGCGGCGTTGACCGACCTCGCCGACGGGGAGATCGCCCGGCGCAGCGGCACGGTGACCACCCTGGGCAAGATCGCCGATCCCGTCGCGGACAAGGCGCTCACGGGCGTGGCCCTCATCGGGCTGTCGCTGCTCGGGGACCTGCCCTGGTGGGTGACCGTCGTGATCCTCGCGCGCGAGATCGCCGTGACAGCACTGCGCTTCGTCGTCATCCGGCACGGTGTCATCCCCGCCTCGCGGGGTGGCAAGGCCAAGACCGTGGCCCAGGTAGTCGCGATCGCGCTCTACCTCGCGCCGCTGGACGCATGGGCTGACCCCGTGCGCGTAGTCGCCATGGCCATCGCCCTCGTGCTCACGGTCGTCACGGGCGTCGACTACGCCGTACGCGCCTGGCGCCTGTCGAGGGCCGCGTCGTGACCGCGGACCCCTCGGCGCTCGTCTCGGCACTCCTCGCGCGCGGCGCGACCGTGGCAACGGCGGAGAGCCTCACCGGGGGCCTGGTATGCGCGGCGCTCACGTCGGTGCCGGGATCGTCCGCGGTGGTGCGCGGCGGCGTCGTCTCCTATGCCGCGGCCGTGAAGGCCGATCTCCTCGGCGTCGACGTCGAGCTTCTTGACCGCCAGGGGGCTGTCGATCCTGCGGTCGCCGTGCAGATGGCCGTCGGCGCCCGTCGGCTGCTCGGCAGCGACTATGCCGTGGCTACGACGGGCTCGGCCGGTCCCGACCCCGATCCCGGCGGGCAGGTGACCGGCCCGGTGCCTCCCGGCCGCGGCTTCGTCGCCGTGGCCGGGCCCGGTGGGGAGGTCGTCGCGGGGTTCTCCTGCGAGGGCGAGGATCGCGCCGGTGTGCGACGTCACGCGGTCGACGCCGCCCTGGGCCTTCTGGGCCGGGTGCTGGCCGAGACCGACGCGTGACGGGCGATGTCCGGCCAGGCCGGGTAGCGTGGAGTCGTGATCGTGCTTCGTGAGGTCCTCGGCGCGCAACTGCGCCGCACCCGACTGCTCCAGGGGCGCACCCTGCGGGACGTTTCGGCTGCGGCGTCGGTGTCCCTGGGCTACCTGTCCGAGGTGGAGCGCGGGGAGAAGGAAGCCTCGTCGGAGATGCTGCTGGCGATCTGCGGCGCACTCGGGGTGTCCCTGTCGGCTGTCCTCGCCACCGTGGCCGATGACATCGCCGCCCTTGAGGGCGCGCCCGCGATCCGGGCTGCCTAGCCCGGCTGGCAGTGCGGGCACCAGTAGGCGTCACGCTCATATCTGCCGCTGCGCTGCTTGGCGTAGCTGATGCGCGTGCCGCAGCGCGTGCACGGCCTTCCGGCACGGCCGTAGACGTAGTGCTGGTCGCGTAGGTTGCCCGTCGACGCCTGCGCGCCACGGGCCCGGTTGGCCCCCATGAGCTGACGCCCGGTCGACACGAGTGCCCTGAGGTCGTGGATGGAGCCGACGGGCGCCTGAGGCGGGATGCCCCGCAGGAAGAGGGTCTCGCTCACGTAGATGAGCCCGAAACCGGCGACGATCGACTGGTCGAGGAGCGCGTCGCCGATGGCGCGGTCAGGCTCGGCTCTCAGGCGGGCGACGACCTCCTCGACGTCGACGTCCTCCGCGAGGATGTCCGGACCCAGGCGTCCCAGCAGCGCGGCCTGCCCGCGAGCGTCGAGGAGCTCGACCACGGGCAGGCGGTAGCCCACGGCCTGCCAGTCCCGTGTGCGCAGCACCGCGCGCACCTGCCAGTCCGGACCGCCCTTCCAGGGCCGGCCATCCCGGTAGAGGTGCCAGGTGCCGTCCATGCGGAAGTGGGTGTGCAGCGCGAGCCCGTCCCCGACGCGGAAGAGCAGGTGCTTGCCGTAGGCGCGGACTTCCTCGACCGTGCGGCCGCTCAGGTCGACGGTCGCGAGCTGCGGGACCCGCAGGTCGGATGCCACGAGCACCTGCCCGGCAAGGCAGTCATCGAGGCGGCGTGCGGCCAGCCAGACAGTGTCGCCCTCAGGCATGCACCGATTCTGGGCCCTCGCTCGCGGAGGCGCCCTCCGGCGCCATGCGGTCGCGCCGGACGAGGCGCACGACGTAGGTGATGGCGGTCGCGCAGACGGCGACGAGCACGGCGTACACCGTCCACCAGACGGCGGGGGCGGCATCGAGCGCGCCCAGGATGAGGCGGGCGTTGAGCAGCAGGATGAAGCAGCCCACGACGACGCCGAGGATGCGCGGGTTGAGGAAGCGCACGAGCCAGGCCGCGAAGGGTGCGGCGATGACGCCGCCGATGAGCAGGGCGAGGACGATGCCGAGGTCGATGCCGGCCGTGCCCAGACCGATGAGGAAGCCCAGGCTCGCGGCCAAGGCGACGATGAACTCGGCGGTGTTGACGGTGCCGACGACGCGCGCGGGGGAGAGGCGGCCGTCGGCGAGGAGCGTCGGGGTCGTCACCGGTCCCCAGCCGCCGCCGCCGGTCGCGTCCACGAAACCGCCGACGAGTCCGAGCGGGATCATCAGGCGGTTGCCGGGGGTGCCGGGCTTGCGACGCGGTGCCCGACCCATGACGAAGCGGATGACGATGTAGACGCCCAGGATGAACAGGAGCGTGCCGGTGAAGGGCAGGGCCGCCTTGGTGGACAGATTCGACAGGACCGTGGCGCCGACGAAGGCACCCACGGCACCGGGGAGGCCGATGCGCCGTACGCCGGCCCAGTCGACGTTGCCGAAGCGCGCATGGGCGGTGCCGGAGGCAGCGGCGGTGCCGAGCTTGGCCAGGTGCACCGAGGCGGAGGCGAGGGCGGGTGAGAGGCCGACGGCGAGGAGCAAGGTCGTGGACGTGACCCCGAATCCCATGCCGAGCGCGCCGTCGATGAAGGAGGCGCCGAAGCCGGCGAGGGCGATGAGGATGAGCCCGGTCATGTCGCTCCGTCCACGGGTGGCCTGGGTGGGGCCTACCCAAAGGCCCTATTGTCACCTATGACAGGTGACAATAGCATCCCCGGGACCCCCAGGGGGGATTGCGCTTGGCCGTGTCGCCTGGGTGGTCAGTGCCAGGCGGCGGGGTCCTCAGTGAGCTTGCGGACCCGGGCGGGCAGGTGCTCGTCGACCACGTCGGCGAGGCTCACCGCCTCGAGGATCTGCCGCTCGGCGGCCCGCAGCGCCACGAGGACCTGGGGGAGCCCGGCGGCCGCTCCCGTGTAGTGCAGGTCCTCTGGCCGCGTGCCGGAGACATTCGTGAGCGGGCCATCGATGGCGCGGATGACGTCGGCGAGGGAGATGTCAGCGGCCGGGCGAGCGAGGGTCCAGCCGCCCTCGGGGCCGCGGCGGGCTCGCACGATGCCGGCCTTGCGCAGCTCGGCGAGGATCGCGCCGAGGTAGGACGTGGGGATGCCCTGGCG
>CAZICY010000032.1:0-19264 GCA_964537955.1 uncultured Actinomyces sp.
CCGGCCCCCACACCCTGGCCGAGACCGAGCGGCAGGTGGCCGATCGGCTCGGGGATCTCACGCTGGACTTCGAGGCGATGGCGGTGGTCTCCAACCTCTTCCGGGCGGCCAACGCCGTGCGCAATCACCTCGAGCGCAGCGTGCTCGCCCCGGCCGACCTCACCTGGACCGCCTTCGTCGTCCTATGGGTGGTGTGGATCTGGGGCCGGGTCGAGACCCGCACGATCGCCGCGGAGGGCGGTTTCTCCAAGGCGACCCTGTCCGGCGTCCTCACCACGCTTGAAGGCCGCGGCCTGGTCGAGCGCTCACGCAGCGAGACCGACGGCCGCCTCGTCGACGTCGCGCTCACGCCCGCGGGCGAGAAGCTCATGCGCGGGCTCTTCCCGAAGTTCAACGCCGAGGAGCGCGCGATCACGCGACACGTCGACGACCTCGGCAGTGCGGCCGCCGTGCTCCGCGCGCTCACCCTCGCGACGGAGTAGGCGCTCCCACCAGCATCGAGCCGACTACGGCAGGAAGTCCTCGAGCATCGCCATGGAGGATCGGTTGCCCTCGATCTTGAAGGAAACGCCTTCCGAGCTCGCGCTCAGTCGACCCAGGCCCTTGGTCACCGACTCGCGCGCGCCATTGCTGAAGGCTGGGCTCTCCTCGATGATCACGCTGAAGGTCACGCTGCTGCGCGCCGAGGACAGGCTGCGCAGGCTCGCGTGCGGTCCCGTCCCGATCTCGAAGGGCAGGTCGACTCGTGCGGGCCGGAACACGCTCTTGACGTAGCGCACGAGCTTGGTTCCGATGCGAGCAGCGAACTTCACGACCGGGATGCCGATGAGGACCACGGTCTCGATGAGCTGGGCAACGGCCGCCACCATCCGAATGGTGTCAAGGCCTTCGCTGGGCTCCTCCTGCAATCGCATGGATTGCTCCTGTGCCTTCCCCGCGAGGTAGGTGACGGCATACGACGCACCGACGGTCACTGCCGTCCACGCAAACCAAGCGGTGAGTCCAGCGCCGGTCGCCGGGGCGAGAAAGGGTGCAGCGACGTCGATGGCGATCGCCGCGACGATCAGGACCACCGACACGATCTGCCAGAACCAGCTCCACTCATTGGCTTGACCGGTGCGATCAACGCCGTTGACCGGATCGGCCGGGGTGTAGGAGTACAGGTTGGTACCCGCGTCGACGAGAGGATCGGGCGCAAGGAACTCGCCGAGCGCCGGCATATAGGGCCGCGCTCCCAGGAGCGAGATGGACGAGGACCCCTGCAGCGTCTCGTGACGGTTGGTCATCTGCCAGGCATACGTCGGCGCCGCGGACGCTTCGACCGCAGGGGCGACGAGCGGCTCGCCGTAGGGGCCGAAGCGCGGGGCGAGCCCCACTCCTACGGGTGCAGCGCTGCCGGAGACCGAGTTCACTGCGAGAGTCGGGACCGCGAAGGTCGCGACCGCAGCGCCCTGCAGATCGGCAACGGTCAGCGTCGGCGTGCCCCCCGCGGGGATCGTCACGCGCGCGCCACCCGGCAGCGGGTAGGTGAGCTCGGAGATCCCCGAGACGTCATCTCCCGTGAGTCGCAGGATCACGGTCGGGCTCGCCGACGACAGCCCGGTGTAGGAGTACCGCACTCGCTCAGCGCCCTGCGGTGTCGTGACGGTCTTGTCGACGAGACGTCCGCCATAGGTTGAGAGCACCGTGGCCACGAGGTCGGAAACCGACCCCTCCGCGACGCGAGCGACCTGTGTGCCCGAAGCCCACGTCAACTCCAGCGGACGAGCGGCCTCCCGCAGGGCGACGACGCGTCCGAGCATGTCGTGCTCGAGGGTCGCCCGTTCCTTGCCACCCGGATCGCCGGTGACAAGCGGATCGGTCGTCGAAGCGAGGCGCCCCTGTGCGTCGTGGCACGTGACGTAGGCGACACCATCGCGCGAGCCACCTGTGCGCAGCGCATCGCTGGCCGCGCCGGGATACGCGCCTCCGCAGGAGGCATCTTGGCTGCGCGCGTAGGCGAAGGAGTACGCCGTACGTGTGACGTCCTTGCCCCGGGCCATCGTCGTGATGCGCGTCTCGGCGAGACGTCCGGCCTCGTCGTAGGCGTAGGTCCGCGCCTCCTGGTCGGGCGCGGCTCCGGCAGTGGGCGAGGCCAGCAGAGTCGCGTTGGCGATGCGACCGAAGTCGGTGAAGGAGATGTCAGAGGAGTACCTCGCGCCACCAGCCGAGAACGCTACGGAGTTGGGGCGGCCATTGCTGTCGTAGTTGAGTCCCATGCGCGCGGCGCCGCCGGCGAAGCTGACCGACTGCACCTCGCCCGAGCCCGACCCGTAGGTGACATCGGCCGCTGCGACACCGTTCACGGTGACGCGGATCAGGGCGGCATCGGACGACCGGTAGGAGTAGCCGAAGGTGAGCACGGGTGTGGGCTGCCCTGCGATCGTGATCGCCACCGTCTGCGGGTCCCCGGTCGCGGTGTACGTGGTCACCGTCGTGCTGCCGGCCTCGTCCACGTAACGCACCGGCTTGCCCCGGAGATCGACGGTTGTCGTCGACGTCACGCTGACACCGGGGTCGACCGGCGCGGCCTCGCCGTGGGTCACGGTCTGTCGGATGGTGAGCGGATCGCCCCCGATGCCGAACTCGTTCACGACGCTCTCGATGAGCTGATCGGATTCGTTGTAGGACGCCGAGGACTCCAGGCTGCCGTCGTCGACGTACGTCGTGCACACGGTCTCGCGCCCGCCATCGCGGCCCGTGGTGACCGACGCGAGCTCGCGGCCGTTCATGTCGTGGTACCACGTGATGGTGGAGCCGTCCTGCCGCGTGATCGACTTCGCCTGGCCCGACGCCACGGCGGTCCCGGAGCACGGACTGGGCAGCGGCACCGTTCCGGCGTCGGGCCAGTACTGCGTGGTCTGGGTGAGCCCTCCGGGCGTGGTGTAGGTCGTGAGCCGACCCCACTGGTTGCTGCCCGGGTCCACCCTCTCGTAGGACATCGTCGACGTCAGGCCGCCGGGTGTGCTCACGCTCGTGACCTGACCGGTCTCCGGAGCGCCGTAGGTGAAGTCTGTCGCAGGCTGCGGTGCAGAGCCGGCGTAGGTGTCATTGCTCTCGGTGCGCGTGCGGTTGTTGAAGCCGGGCACGACCGTGGCGCTGGGGATCGCCTCGGGGATCTTCCCCGCGACCGCGGCCTTGACGGCGACCGCGCCGTCGGAGCCGCCTCGGGAGACCTCGAGGACCACGTGTTTGGGCCCGGCTGGCAGACCCTTGATCGTGCAAGACGCAACGCAGGGCTGGCCCTCGACGATGAGGCGGACATCGGCGTCGCTGCTCGAGGTGATCTCGAAGGCCCAGCCGACATCGTCCTTGGCCGCCTCGTCGTCGGCCTTGCTCGGCGTCCAGATCGCACTGGCGATCGCCGACATAGACGACGGCAGCCCCTGCCACTCCACCGCGAGACCGCGTGAGCCTCGGGGCTTCCAGAAGTCGGCGTGCGAGGCGCCCGTGAATCCCGGGGCGTCGAAGCGGGTGACAGCCATGCCCTCGTAGGCCTCGTCACGACCACCCACACGGCTCGTGTCGTAGCTGGCCTCGACCTTGGTGCCGGTGCGCTGGCGACCGGGCTCGATGGGGCCCGACTGGCGCACCACATTGCCGAACTCGTCGTACTCGACGGTGGTCTCCAGGCCCCTTGAGTCGATGGACGTGGTGACGTTGTCCTTGACGCGCGTGCGGACAGTGAGGTTGGACGCGTCGGAGAAGCGAGTCGACTGGAGCGTGTCCGGCATGACCCAGGCCGCGTTGGACATGGCGTATCCGGTCGCGGTGCCGCGCACCGTCGCTTCGACGGGGGCGCCGGCCCGGAGCACGCGCTCGTTGATGGTGGGCACGGCCAGCGTCTGGGTGAGCGCGGCTTCTCCCGGGACCCCTGGTGCCTCGACCAGCGTGCGCACGCGGCCATCCGCGTCGTAGGTGGCGCTTGCCACGGCAGCCTTCGCGGCCTCGGAGGCGGTGGCGGCCCGGCTGGCTAGCGTCGCCCGCGTGGCGACGATGCGCCCGACGGAGTCCCACCCCAGAGTGGTGCCCGCGTTGCCGGGATCCTTCATCAGCGCGATCTGCGGCTGGCGCAGGCCGTCGCCGACGTAGCCGATCTCGGTGGTCGTGCCGTCGGGATACGCCACGCGACAGAGCAGCCCACTCGGTGTCGCGGCGAAGCCACCCCAGCTCGACGCGGGGCACGCGCCCTGGCCGTCGTAGGTCAAGGTGATCGTGCGTCCGATGCCATTGGTGACCGACTCCAGGCGCCCCTCCTGCCAGCGCATGGTTGCGACCGGCTGGCCTCGGCTCACCACGCTCACGGCGTGCCCGCCGGAGAATCGCGTCACGACCCCGGAGGAGTCGGTGAAGAGCCAGTCGCGCGCGCCATTGGGGCGCGGGCACATCGACAGGGTGCTGCGGTAGCCCGGCACCTGCTCGCCGCCGTACACCTGCTCGTAGACGCCCCAGGAATTGCGCAGGAAGGTCAACGTCATGCCGTTCCAGCCGCGCAGCATCACCGACTCCGGTGATGTCTCCGCCAAGACGGCAGATCGGCAGGTGTCGTCCTCAGGCTCCGGCGGAGCCGCGGGCTCCTGCGGATCCTCGGCGATCCGGGCGCTCGGGGAGAAGGCGACGGCGCCCTCGCTCACGACACCGACGCGCACCTGGCGGGCGTCGGCTGAGACGCGGACAGTCTTGTCGACGTTCGGCTTGGCGAAGGCGAGCGGCGCCTTCGCGACGCGCTCCCAGCGCGAGACGCCCTGGCGAGGGACGAGCTGCTCGATGACGAAGCGCTTGGGCTTCTCGCGTCCGGCGAGGTCGTAGGCGAAGGACACCTCGACGCGGTTGCGCGCGATGCGATCGGCCACGGGGGCGTCCGGAGCGACCAGCGCCTTGTTGCGCTCGCCCGCCTCCTCGATCGCCATCCACGGCGAGCCGGAGTTGACGGCGTACTGCCACCCTGCGGGCAGGCCGGGGTCCGCCTTCTGCGCGGCCTTCCAGCGCAGGCCCACGGCGACACCGGGAGCGGGACCGACGAGTCCGGGCGACTCCCACGCCCACGTGAGCTCACCGGTGGCGACGGTCGCGGACATGCCCCCCGAGGTCGTTGTCGGCCCCGCGGGATCGACCGAGCCGCGCACGGCGAAGCGCCCCGCCTCGACCCAGCGGCCCTCGGGATCGCGGATCCACACGACATAGCCATGTCCGGCGACGAGTGTTGTGGTGATGCGTCCCCATCCACCGGTGACGGTGCCCTCCCACTCGTATCCGAACGACGTGTCGGTGACCTCGCCCGGATCGATGCCGCGTCCCAGCGAGGCGTCGTACACGCGCACGGTGTACTCCGCGGGATCGTCCTTGAGCTGCTTGAGGAAGAGCCACGGCGACTCGCCGGAGGTGGCCGGCGGCCCCGGCACCGTCGCGAGCGCCTCGGGCATCCGGGGTACGAGTGGCCCGTCTCCGCGCACGGTCGCGATGGGCCCGGCGGTCTCGATGCCGGCGATCTCCGATGCGGCAGCGACCTCGGTCGCCGTCTCGGCCGGCGTGCGGTCAGCGGCCGGCGCTGCCTCGGCCGGCGTGACCGTGAGCAGCACCGCAGCCGCCGCAATCGGCGCGACCCAGCGCAGACGTCGCACCATCAGCAGGGACTCACCATCAGTACGGACTCCACATGCCGTTGTCCGCGGCGAACTTCTTGAAGGCCAGCTCGCGGGGCACGCTCGAATCCATGTAGCCGGCCTCCGGGTGCCATTCGTGGCCCTTCCACTTCTGGTTCGGTATGCCCCCGGCCCCCTGGGTGGGACCCGCGAAGGGGTTCAGCGAGAGGCGATTGGCCCGCACGATGGGCTCGTTGGAGATCGGGACGACGCCGGGGTTCACCCGATCCCACTTCTGCCAGACCTCGAACTGCAGGTCGTTCATGATGGGCTCCCTGCCCTGGGTCCTGTCGAGCTTCGCCCAGAAGGCCTTCTTCTGCGCAGACACGCTGGGGCCCCGGGCGAGGCGGTAGCTCCCCCAGCTGATCCCCGCGCCCACTGCCGCGCCCAGGACCGCCGCGCTCACCTGAATGCCGACGTCATCGGTGAGTCCCTGTGCGGAGAGGTAGCCGGTCGCCGCACCTGCGACCGTCGAGATGGCTCCCGAGATGAACGCTGCCGTGCTCGACTTGGCGAAGCCCGATACGGCACCCCCGAAAACCCCCACGACAAAGGCGACGACGCCGAGGAAGATCGGCGCGACGACGTTCGTGATGGTGTCCTGCTGCTCGAAGCCATCGGGATCGGAGGAGTTGATCGGATCGCCGCTGGTGTAGGCGTAGGCGTTGCTGGCCGCCTCCGGGTTCGGGTCCGGAGCGAGGAACTGGCCGAGTGCCGGATGGTAGGGGCGGGCGCCGATGATGGTCACCCCGCTGGCCCCGGCCAGTGTCTCCTGGCCCACCGTCGACTTCCAACCGTAGATCGGCAGCGTGGACGGCTCCGGCTCGGCACCGAGCGGCTCGCCGTACGGCCCGAAAACCGGGGCGAGACGAGCGGGCTCGGGAGACGGTCCGTCCCCCGTGGCCAGCGAGGGGATGTCCACGCTGACCAGGGCGGCGCCGTCGATGCCCGACACCGTCAGGGTCGCTCCCGCACCCGGTGCGGTCGTGACGCGCGCACCTCCGGGCAGGGGGTACTGCACCGACTCGATGCCCGACGCCTTGCCGTCGACGATCGCGAGTCGGAACGGACCCGCGTAGCGAATCGTGTTCGAGGAGTCGCCGTCGCCCACGGTCTTGTCGAGCACCTGCGATCCGTAGGTATCCAGGGTGGTCGCGATGAGGCTCGCACCGTCCGCGGCGACCTCGTCCACCTTGACCGCCTGGCCGCTCACGCCCCAGGTCATCGCCAGCGCCCTCGGCCCGGAGATCGCCGTGACACGACCGAAGGCGTCGTGGGTGATCTGCGCAGCGTCTTCACCGGCGATGAGCGGGTCGGTCGTCGACACGACACGGCCCTGGGCGTCGTAGCAGGTGGCGTACGCCACGCCGTCACGCGAACCGGAGGTACGCAGGGCATCCGCGCCGGCGTTCGCGTAGCCGCCAGGGCAGGACGCGGATTGCTGGCCGAAGCCGTACTCGAAGACGGTGCTCGGGCTCCCCTGAGCCGCGATCGACGCCGTCGCGAGACGGCCGGCCGAGTCGTAGGAGTAGGTGCGGGTGCGCACGAGCGCCTCGGAGCCGACGACCTCCGTCACCCTGCCCTCGATGCGTCCGAACGACGCACGGGACACGGAGTCGACCACGGCGGTGAACCGCGCATCCTTCGTGCGGACGGTCAATTGCTCGGGGGCGCCACTGCCGGAGAAGGCGTACGACGCGCGCACGCCGTCGGGGTAGGCCACGGATCCCAGGCGCCCGGTCTGATCGTCGTAGGCCATCGTGGCCGCCACGACTCCATTGACGCTCAGGGTAGTCAGTTTGGCGTCGCGAGGGTTGTACGTGTAGGCGAACCTCAGAGGAGATCCGGCTCCCGCGGGCGGCGTGACCACGCGTGTCGTGGGATTGCCGAGGACGTCGTAGGCGGTGGTCGTCACGGCACCGGCGATGTCAGTGGACGTGACCTCGCGTCCCGCGAGATCCATCGTGCGCGTGCTCACCACCGACGCTCCCGGATTGACCGGAGCGGCCGGCCCGTGCGTGATCGCGATGCTGGTGACGCGAGCGTCTCCGCCGACGGCATGATCGATGTCGATGCGCTCGATGAGCGCGCCCTCGGCGTCGTACGTCGCTGACTGCAGTTGCGCGCCCGCGGCGTCGTAGGACATGCAGGTGGTCTGCGTCGCCCCTCCGTCGCCGGTGACGACACCGGCGAGCTCGCGACCGCGGATGTCGTAGTACATGGTCATGGCGGTGCCGTCGGGGCGGCGGACCGTCTTGGCCTGGCCCGAGGCCACGGCCGCGCCCACGCAGGGGCTGGGCAGCGAGACGTCGCCGTTATTGGGCCAGTACTCCGTCTCCTGCACGCGTCCGCCCGCCGTGGTCTTGGTCAGCACGCGACCCCACAGGCCCGCCCTGGGACTGACGTCCTCGTAGGCCATGCGATTCACGAGCCCACCCGGCTGGATCGTGCTCGAGGGGTTGCCGAGCGCCGGATCGGCGTACTCGGTGATCGTGCGAGCACCGTCGGAGGAACCGGGAAGCACGTCGTTGGACTTCGACTGGGCACTGAGCAGGTAGCCCGGACCCACCTGGTCCATCGGGATGCTCTCGAGTGCGTCGCCATCGGGTGCGGCCTGCACGCCGAAGGAGCCGCTGCCGGTCGCGCGGGTCACCTGCACGACGACGTCCTTGGGGCCGACGGGCAGTCCCTGGATCTCGCACACGCCCTGCGCGATGACACAGGGCCGTCCGGCGACGATGAGGCTGACCTCGGCGTCGGTGGAGGCGGACACGCGGAACACCCAGCCACGGTCGGACCCGCGGCGATCCTGTGCGTCGCCTGGCGTCCAGACGCCGCTCGCCTGAGCGGAGAACGGAGCCGGCGAGCGACCCTGCCACGAGTAGGACAGCCCACCGCGCTCGCGGTTCGCAGCCCAGTATTCGGCGGATGCAGCGCCCGCGAACTGAGGCTGCGGGTAGACCTGCGCGCGCAGTCCGGCCCACGGTGTCGCCTGGGTGCCCTCGATCGTCGCGTCGTAGACGGTCGTCATGACGGGACTATCGCCCGCGGCCCGCGCCCGGGGTGATCCCGTGAAGGGCCCCTGGGTCTGCGTCACGACGCCGAGGTCGTTGTACTCGTAGCGCGTCGCCAGTCCCTCGGGTGACACCGCCCACGCGACGCGCCCGTTCGCGGCCGGGTCGCGTGTCATCGTGAGTCCCGCCGCGTCGCGACGCGCGATTCCCTGCCACGTCACCGGATCGAGGTAGTCGGTCTGGGTGAGTCGGTAGCCGCCCTCCCCTGTCGTGCGCATGATCGAGGTGCTCGCCGTGGAGGCACCCGGGGCAGCGAGGTACGCCTTGACCCCGGCGAGGGATGCAGACGGGAAATCCAGATCCTGCGTCGCACTGGGACCTCCGGGAGTCGCGGGAGCGTCGACCAGCGTGTCGGCGCGACCCTCGCTGTCGTAGGTCACCCGCGAGAGGACACCGGCGGCAGCCGCATCCGTCGTGGCCGCGACGCGAGAGGCGAGAGACGCCCGGGTGGCGACGAGGCGGCCGCGCGTATCCCAACCGAGCGCGCTGCCCTCGTTGCCCGGTGTCTTGACCAGCGCGATCTGGGGGCCTCCGTCGACTCCACCGACGTAGCCGATGTCAGTGCGGTCGCCGCCGGGGTAGCCGATCGAGCAGAGGTCGCCGACAGGCGCGGCGGCGAAGCCGTGGGAGGACCAGTTGGCGCACGAGGCGCTCCCCGCGTAGCCGAGGTCGAACGAGCGACCCACCTCATTGGTCACGCGCACCAGGCGCCCCGAACCGTCCCATGCCATCTCGGCCGCGACCATCCCCCGCGACTCGACGCGCACGGCGCGCCCGTCGCGGAACAGCGTGGTCACTCCCTCCGCATCGGTGAACTCCCACTCGTCCGCGCTGACGCGGGTGAGGGAGTTGGCGAAGCCAGGGACGACATTGCCCGCGGCCATCTCGTAGACGCCGAGGGAGTTGCGCACGTAGGTGGCGAGTGAGCCATCCCAGCCGGCGAGGGTCACGACCTCCGGGAGCGACCCTGCCGTGATCACGGAGTTGCGGCCCGAACCGGCGATGGGGCTGGCGGGCACGACCGGCTTGGTGCGGGGTGCACCCGCCTTGGACGTGGGCGAGTAGACGGTGACCCCGTCGGCCACGACGCCGACGCGCACGGCTCCGGAGACACGGCCCAGGCGCACGTCGACGACCGATGTCCTGCCGGCATCGACCAGCTTGTCCGCGGCGATGCTGCGCACCCGCACCCAGTCACCCGAGGCATCGCGCCGCTCGACGAGGACCTTCTCGGCTTCGACCAGGGATGCGGTCGGGTAGTCGATGGTGACGCGCTTGATGGCACCGTCACGCGAGACCGTCGGCGACTCGGGCTGCACGATCGCAGCCGTGCGCTGATCGCCTTCGCTGATGCTCGCCCAGGGCGATCCGCTGGAGACGTTGACCCGCCACCCCTCGGGCAGGCCAGGAGAGGATGGCTGGCCGCCCCGCCAGGTGAGCCCGACGCGCACACCTCCCGCAGGGCCCGCGAGCGGTTCGGTCTGCCATGACCAGCTCACCTGGCCGGTGACGGAGGACACCGACATGTCGGCGGCGGACCGCGACGGTCCGACCGCCGCACCCGGTGGCGTGACGTTGAAGGTCCCAATGTCCTGCCACGTGCCGGTGGGCTTACCGCTGGCATCGCGCTTCTCCACCTGAACGCCATAGCTGCGACCTGGCTCGAGCGTCGCAGGCACGCGCCACCAGCCCTTGTCGAAGGCACCGCGGGCGACAACCTCGGCGGGCCCTCGGCCAGAGCTGATGTCGTAGACGAGCGCATCCACGCGATCGACGTCAGCGAAGCGCGGCTGGTGCAGCCACGGCTGATCGCCCGACGACACGGTGCCGCGGGGGAGCACGACGAAGCCCTGCGGTCCCGTCGGCCAGCGGCGCCCCTGCGAGGCAGAGACGACGCGGACCGGTCCCGCGGACTCGATGGCGGACGGGTCCGAGTCGTCGGGCACGGCCTGCGACGTCGCCTCGGGAGCGGAGTCCTCCGCGGCCGCCGGCGCGCTGACGAGCACCGTGGCGAGCAGCGTCATGGACGCTGCGGCGGAGACGACCGGTGCCCAGGAGCGACGTGCGCGAGCCATGCAGGTCCCTTTCGCTGGTCGAGGCTGCTTACTTGCAGCCGGTGCCGGAGTAGCTGCTGAAGGCACCCGCAAGGTAGAGCTTCCAGGTGAAGTCCGAGCTGACATCGGGGATCGACTGGTAGTTCGACTGGTCGTCGAACTTGAAGTTGGTGTCCGACCAGCAAGCAGCAGGCACGACCTCGACCTTGGCCTTGTCCACATTGGGCTCGAGGGCCTTGCCATCCTTGGTCAACGCGTCACGGACGCGCAGCCAGTTCCTCTTGGGATCCTCGGGGAGCGGCCATAGGGTCGGCACGATGCCCTCGATGCAGTGACGACCGTTCTTGTCGTCACTGTCGGTGCCGGTGGTCGAAGAGTCACCCATCGTCTTGTCCTTGCATGAGCCCTTGTCGTCGAAGTTGCTCACTGTGAAGCGCAGCGTCACCCGCACCTTCGGGCGCTCGAGCTCCTGGCCGCGGATATTGGTCGGCCACGTCCACGTGCCGTTGGTATCGCCCACGAGGAGGAATGTCATCGACTGCGGGCCCTGGGGCTGGCCCCAGCCACCGAGCGTGAAGGTGCCGCCACCACCGGGCACCGTGTAGGGAGACGTCTTCGTGAAGTCCTGGCGATCCAGACGCTTGGTGAATTCACCCGTGGCGAAGTCGTACTTCTCGCCGTCGGACGTGAAGCTCGGCCAGGTGCCGTCGCCGTTGTTGACGCTCGCCCCGGCGATGCGCCAGGACAGGGCGACGTCGCGCAGGCTGGGGTCCTCGGCGACCTCGTAGCCGGCCGGGATGGCCATGCGGGTGACCGAGGTGACCTCGGAGCGCAGGGCGGTCGCGAAGACCTTGTACTGGAAGGCCCAGGCGCGCAGCCATCCCCCCGTGTAGATCTCCTGCCAGCACCCCACCGGTGCCGCGCCCTCGACGGTGCACGAGCGCGGGTAGGTGCCCTGGTCCGTGCGCGCCTCGAGGCCACCGCGCTTGGAGATGGAGTAGCGAGTGGTGAACTCGAGATCCTTCATGACGTCGTTCTGGCATGCGGGCGCTCGACCTGCATTGGCCGCGCGGGTATCGCCCCCGTCGCCGACAAAGCCGGTGCCGCTGTCGACCTTGCCCCAGAAGGTGTCGCTGGCGCTGCCGGACTTGCCGTTGGGAGTGCCGCGGCATGTCCAGGTGTACCAACCGGTTGGCCCGTCGTAGTTGGTCTGGCGAGCGTGACCCCACCACTGCGGTCGCGCGCCCTGGGAGTTGCTCGGCGTCTTGACCTGCCCGTCGTAGTTCCACGCCTTGACCTTGGGGTCGTTGATCGCGCCGGGTCCGACGACGAAGGGGGCATTGGTGTGGCAGGAGTAGGCGTAACCGTCCCAGAAGTGGTCGGTGTCGTACTGACTGCCCCGAACGATCCGCTTGCTGTCGGTGACCTTGATGCCCTCCATCTTGGGAGTGCGCTGGCCGATGTTGATGGGGGCGGCGTCCGGAGTGTCGACCGTGGCCCTGCCGTTGGCGACCCTGAGCTGGCTGATGGTGACGTCCTGCGGGATCTGGTTCACCATCGCCTGGAGGGCCCAGCCGCGGTTGATGGAGTTGTCGCCCGCCCAATCGTCGATCTCGCAGTTGGTCCGCTGGTCGTAGGAGGCCCTCAGCAGGGGGCGCTTGCGCACCGTCTCGAGCGTGCCGACTGTGGTCTGCCGCGTCAACAGCTCGACTCCGAGTGCGGCGTTGATGTCGTCTGCCATACGGGCGACCGGCGTGGCCGTGCGTGGCGCATCGGAGAAGTACCGGTCGGCGTACGTCGACACCCGCTCTCCCGACAGGTTCAGCAGTCCCCACGAGGCACCGGACTCGCGCAGGCAAAACACCAGCCCGCCACGCGGGTAGACAGTGAGCTGAGGGCACGAGAATCGTCCGGCGTCGCTCTCCAGCCGGAAGCCGCCGTCGAGGCGGTAGCCGTCGGACTGGGTCTCTGCCACCGGGATCTCCAGCGTGCGGACGCCGCGGAGGGCGGCCTGGCCGAGCGGGATCACGCGCACGCCGAGGCTATCGAGACGCTGAGCGAATTCCTCACCGATGACCAGACGTGACATGCCCGGCCCAGTGGCGACCTCCTTCAACCCGCGTGGCTCCGCCTCCCGAGCGGTCGACGGTGCCACCGCAGCAGCCGGCAGACCGGCGCCCACGAGTGCCGTGACGGCCGCCACGGCAGTGATGCCCGCGGCGATTCCCCAATTCCGACGCCCCATGGGGGCCTCCTTCGATTCGGTGGTGCGTTGCGTCCTAGTGTCCCCAGCCGAGCAGATGCTTACTACTCCTCGGCGATCACCGAGAGGCGATTCGGCAGCGTGACTCTCGTTCCCCGGAACGTGCCGTTGCCCAACTTGGCGTCGACCATGACGGGCCTTCCCGTCCCCGACGGCACCCCATTCTTATAGGCACTGGCGTACACCCTCGACACCGCTTTGGGTGTCGTCGAGTCGAACACCTCGCGCATCTTCTTGACGCTCATGGTCGCCGGATCCAGCGCGTCCAGACTCTTCTGGTAGAGGTTCGGTGCGACTCCACCCTGCTCAAGCTTTTCCTGGAAGGCCTGCTTCGCTGCCACGCGCTGCGAATAGATCTTGTTGTTTGCTCGGTACACGCGGTAGCCCACGACGGCACCACCGACGGATGCGAGCGCACCAGCCCCGCTTCCGATGGCGACGACCCACTGGTCGATGCTGACGGAGCCACTCTGCTGAGTCATGGCCGCGATCTGCACTCCGGTCGCCGCCGTGCCCACCACTGCTCCCGCGACGCCGGTGACGAGAGCGGTGACGCCAGACTTGGCCTGGGTGAGCACGCCGGGCGCCTTGCTGAGCCGGAAGGCCGCTGCCCCTCCGCCGATGCCGATGAGGAGACCAGCGATCCCCAGGCCGCGGGCGATCCAGTCGAGCGTCTCGGAATCATTGCCGGTGGAGTCACGCTGGTTGATCGGGTCGCCGTCGGTGTACGCATACATGTTGTTGCCGGCATCGACGACCGGGTCGGGAGCGAGGAAGACGCCGAGCCACGGGTGATAGGGGCGAGCGCCCATGAGGGTGACGCTGCTCTCGCCCGGGAGAGTCTCTTGGCCCGCGGCTGCACGCCATGCATAGTCCGGGATCGCGCTCGTGGACGTCGGCGTCACGAGAGGCTCGCCGTAGGGCCCGAAGCGCGCGGTCAGGCCGCCCGTGGCTGAGCCATCCGAGCCTGCCCCCAAGGACGGGACGGGGATCTCGACGAGGGCCGACCCATCAGCCCCCGGCAGCGTGAGAATCGCCGGAACTCCGGGTTCGATCGTGACGACCGCACCCCCGGGCAGGCCGTACTGCGTGGCGGCCACGCCACTCGCCTCGCCGTCGACGACGCTGAGGAGGAATGGTCCGGCGTACCGCACGGTGGCGCTGCCGTCATTGCTCGTCACTGTCTTGTCCAGGATGCCGCCGGAGTAGGTGTCGAACGTGGTGCGCACGAAATCGTCGCCGCGCACCTCGTCGATACGCGCGAGCGTCGTGCCCTCGCTCCACGTCAAGGCCAAGGCCTTCGAACCGGAGATGCCGGTGACGCGCCCTTGGGCGTCGTACGTGACCTCTGCATCTCCCCCGAGAGCGGGATCGGTTGTGGACGCGAGGCGGCCGTTGTCGCTGTAGCACGTCGTGTACGCCGACCCTCCACGCGAACCGGTCGTGCGCAGGTTGTCCTTGCCTGCGTCGTAGGCGGTGGCGCAGCCGGCAGCCTGCGCGCCGAAGCCGTATTCGAACGTGGATCGCGTCCCGTTCGTCACCACGAGGGCGCGCGTGAGACGTCCGGCCTGATCGTAGGTGAAGGTCCGGCTCTCCTCGGTCGGCACGGTGCCGCGAACGACGACCGTCTCGCTGAGAATGCGACCCGTGTCGGCGCGCGTCAGCGTGTGCCCGACCCGCGTGAACCGTGGATCCGTCGACGAGATGGTCACGGAGTCCAGCTGGCCGTTGCCGAAGTAACCGACGTTCGTGCGCACGGAGTCCGGGTAGGCCACCGACGCGATCCGGCCGGTCTGCTCGTCATGAGTGAGGGTCGCTGCGGTGACTCCGTTGACCTTCTGAGACGCCAACTGGCCATCGACGGGGCGGTAGGAGAACTCGAAGGTCAGTGCCTCTCCGAGCGGCGATGTCTGCACCACGCGGGTCTGGTTGCCGAGCACGTCGTACGCCGTGACGGTCACGACCCCGGCGGCGCTCGTCGACTCGACGGATCGGCCAAGGAGGTCGACGCGCGTCGTCGAGGTGACCTGGCCGCCCGGATTGACCGGAGCGGCGTCGCCGTGCGTCGTCGTCTGGCTTGCCACGCGCGGGTCGCCCCCGACAGCATGCTCGTAGACGGTCTCCTCCAGCAGACCGTCAGGTGCGTAGATCGCCGCCGAGCGCACGGACGAGTCGGCGTGGTAGGTCACGCACGTGGTCTCCTCGCCATCGACAGCAGCGATGAGGCGTCCACGGACGTCGTAGTACCTGGTGACCCGAGTGCCGTCCTGTCGCGTGATGGTCGATGCCTGCCCGGACGCAACTGCTGTGCCCGACCCGCACGGAGCGGGCAGCGGCACAGTCCCGGACTCGGGCCAGTACTCGGTCGACTGGACCCTGCCTCCCGGGGTCGTGCGCGTCAGCAGGCGAGCACTGGGGGTCGACTCATAGCCGAAGGAGGTGGTGAGGTCGAGGGGTGCGACGACCTTGCTGGGGCGCCCCAGAGCCGGGTCATCGAAGACGTAGCGTGTGCCGAGCTCACGCCCCCCGACGACGTCATTGGTGGTCTGCGAGGTGGTCAATGCGTAGCCCGGCCCGACCTCGTCACGCGGGAGCAGCGCGGGTGCCTCTCCGACGGGGGCTGCGCGCACGGTGAAGAATCCGGCCGATCCGCCCCGCGCGACCTGCACGGTGACGGCCTTGGGGCCCTTGGGCACGTTGGGCACCAGGCACGGCGTGTTGACCACGCAGACCACGCCCCCGATGACGAAGGACACGTCGGCATTGGTCGAGGCGCTCAGCTCGAACCGCCATCCCGACTTCGCACCCCTCGCATCGTCAGCCTCGCCGGGCACCCACACTCCGGTGGCCTGGGCAGAGAAATCGCTGGACCGGCCCGACCACGCTGCTGAGAGACCACCGGAATTGGGGGCCGACTCCCAGAACTCTGACGCGGCCTCCCCGGCGAAGCGCGCCTTCGAGTAGACCTGCACGCGCAAGCCGGACATCGCTCGATCGGCACCGTTCTGGCGCTCGGTGTCGTACTGGTTGGTGGTGACGACTCCCTGGCCCGCAGTGAAGGGGCCCGCGACCTTCGCGACCAGGCCTCGATCGTTGTACTGGAAGCGCACGGCGCGGCCCTGGGCGTCGGTCGAGGACTCCAGCTGGCCCGTCTTGGGGTCGGCCTGCGTCGCGACGCTCAGACCCGCAGCATCCCGGGCGGTGATCGTGGTGAACTGAAGCGGGTCGACTCGATAGGTGAGGCTCATGCGGTACGGGCCGGCATCCACCTGGCGGACGCGTGTCGTGAGCGGCTCGCCCGTGCCGGCCAACCACCGGCGAACCACCGTGTCGTTGATGTCGGGGAAGGTGATCTCGCGACGCTGCGTCGCGGCGCCTGGCTCGGCCGGCTGGTCGATGAGCGCGAATGCGCGGCCCTGCCCGTCGTACTCCACGCGGGCCACGACGTCCTTGACAGCCGGCTCGCGGGTAGCGACCTGCGACACGAGGCCGGATCGCGTGGACACGAGGCGCCCAAGGGAGTCCCAGCCCAGCGTCGTGCCCGCGTTGCCCGGATCCTTGATGAGGGCCAGATAGCCGCTTGCGTAGCCCATCTCGGTGGCCACGTCCCCGGGGTAGTTGATGCGGCAGAGCATGCCCTGGGGCGCGGCATCGAAGCCATGAGAGGTCCAGTCGGGGCAGGTGCCTGATCCGGCGTACGTAAAGGTCATGGTCCGCCCCGGTCCCGCCGTGGCGGACAGCAGTCGGCCCTGCTGATCCCACTCCATCGACACGACGACCTGGCCCTTTGCCGAAAGGGAGATGGGACGCCCGTCGACGAAACGCGTCACGGCTCCCTGCGTGTCGGTGAACTCCCACACGCCATCGGATTCGCGGGTGAGGGTGTTGACGTAGCCCGGGACCGCAGAGCCGTTGGCCTGCTCGTAGACGCCCAGGTCATTGCGCACGAAGGACAGGAGCGAGCCATCCCAGCCGCGCAGGGTGACGACGGCGGGAGCATCGCCTGCGGTCGCGATCGAGTTGCGGCCAGCGGTGTCGAGGGGCGTGTCGGGCTTCTCCGCGGTCCCCTGCTCGGTGGCGCGCACAGGGTCGCTCCACAGCACGGTCCCCGTCTCCGACTTCACGCCCATGCGCAAGGTGATCCGGCCGGGCGGCGTCACGAACTCTTGCCCGTCGGCGCTGGCTCCGGCGCGTGCCAGCAGGCGCCACTTGCCCTTGCCTGCGCGGTACTGAAGGACCACGTTCTCCGCGCCGTAGGGGTAGTCGTAGGCGACGCTCACCCGGGTGTCGCTCACGCGATCGACGGCCGGGGCGCCCGGCTCCCGCAGCGGCTCGGTCTCGGGACCGCGCTCGGACAGCTCCGCCCAGGGAGAGCCACCGTCGATCGCCAGGCGCCAGCCATCGGGCACGCCCGCTGAGCGCGACACACCACTGCCCCACGCCAGCGTCGCCGATACGTCCGAAGCAGCGAGGGGCTCGGACGTCCAGCTCCAGGCAGCTTCGCCGGTCACCGTCGACACGCTCATGCCACCCACATTCGCCATGGGGCCCACGCCGCCACTGCGGGTACCCACGTTGAACGTGCCGGTGCGCTTCCACTCGCCGTCGCCGGCCTGGAGCTGCACCTCGTAGTCACCACCGGGCACCAGCGTCTCGGGGACGCTCATCCAGCCGTTGCGCATCTCGCCGTTGAAGATGACCACGTCCCGGCCGCCGGTGAGGAAGAGTACGCGCGCCTTCACGCTCGCCTCGTTGGCGAGCCGAGCGTCGTACACCTGCGCCTCGACAGGCGACAGCACGCTGCCGCGCGGCATGACGGCGACGCCGACGGGAAGGTCCGGACGCGCCTTGCCCGTGCCCTGCTTCACGGCGATCGGGCCCACGGTCTCGATGCCGGCAACGTCAGAGGGGGCCGCCTGGGCCGGTGAGGCGCCCAGCGAGGGCACGGTGAGGCTGCTGGCGATCATCGCCGCCGATGCGACACCCGCGGCCGCAAAGAAAAGGGGACGTCGTCCAGTCATGCCCGGACGCTAGCAACGTCGCCCTGGCGGTGTCTCGTCAAGGGACCGGTCAGCATCGGGACCGGGCCCGTGACCCCGGCCGCGCATCGACCTAGCGTCATGGGGTGAAGGCCCTCGCCGTCGCATGCCTCGTCCTCATCGCCCTCCCCGCCGCGGGCTGCACCCTCGAGGGGAGCACCGCCTCCGGGGCGCCCCCTGGGAGCGCGTCCGCCACGGACTGCAGGCCCTTCGGCCCCCACGCCGACCTGGACGAGATGGCGGCCGACGTCGCCCGGGCGCCCTCGGTCGCAGGACTCGTCGGTGGTGACATGGCGGTCGATGCGGCGCTGGCGAGCGGCGACGTGGTCATGGCCTTCGGCGACCCGATTCTGGAGACGGACGTGACACGCGCCACCACCGTGCGCAATGCGCTGCTGGCACTGGTCAGCGACCGGGCCTGCCTGGTGCTGGGGCCGCGCGGGTCGGCGTTCGTCCCCGACCGCGTCGACGGGGTCGGCTACTGGCCGACGTCGCTGGTCGAGGTCGGCGACGGCCAGGTGGCGATGTTCCTCCAGCGCGTCGTCGAGCGCGGTGAGGGCGCCTTCGCCAATCTCGGTCCAGCCCTTGCCGAGGTCACCGTCGACCCCGACGGCATCCCGCACGCCGCGCGCGTGCGCGACATCGGCGCCGACGAGCCTTCGCGCCAGCGGATCGGCTGGGGTGCGGCTTCGTGGCGGGCCGATGACGGCTACGTCTACATCTACGGCACGGCCAATCCGGAGCGCGATCTCGTCTTCGGGTGGTCGCTGCACGTCGCGCGGGCCACTCCCGAGACCGTGTTCGACATCGGCTCGTGGGACTACTGGACCGGCACGTCGTGGAGCGCCGACGAGGGGAGCGCCGTGGCCATCATCCCGGCGGTCGGCGGGGTGGAGCAGACGCTGTCGGTCTTCGCCGAGGGTCCGACGTGGTACGCCGTGAGCAAGCGCGACGGCTACCTCGGTCGCGATGTCGTCATCCGGACTGCGACCGCTCCGACCGGCCCCTTCAGTGCGGGAGAAGTCGTCGCCTCGCGTCCGAGCTATCCGGACGCGGGGCTACTCGCCTACGCCGCGATCGCGCATCCCGCGCTCTTTCCCGAGCCGGGCACGATCGTGCTGAGCGTGAGCCGCAACCACACCGATCCCGAGGC
>CAZICY010000033.1:0-18494 GCA_964537955.1 uncultured Actinomyces sp.
TCGTGCGGTTCCTCAAGGCGGGCGACAAGGTGAAGATCACGATCATGTTCCGCGGCCGCGAGCAGTCCCGTCCCGAGCTGGGGCTGAGACTGCTGGCGAAGCTCGCGGAGGATGTGCAGGATCTCGGATTCGTCGAGGCGGCCCCGAAGCAGGACGGCCGCAACATGATCATGGTGCTCGCGCCGCATCGCACCAAGACGACCCAGACTCGGGCCGCCGAGCCCGAGATTGTCGTCGCTGAGGCCTAAGCACGACCCGCCCGACCAGGCGGTAGCCCCTACCGAGAGGACAGCAATGCCCAAGCAGAAGACCCACAGCGGTGCCAAGAAGCGATTCAAGGTGACCGGCTCGGGCAAGATCACGCACGAGCAGGCCAACCGCCGCCACCTCATGGAGGGCAAGTCCAGCCGCCGTACCCGTCGCCTCATGGCCGACGAGACCGTCAAGCCCGCCGACGTCAAGAAGGTCAAGCGCCTTCTGGCCAAGTGACCCGCACACCCTCGAAGGAGATCTGACATGGCACGCGTGAAGAGAGCAGTCAACGCTCATAAGAAGCGCCGTGAGGTCCTGGAGCAGGCGAGCGGCTACCGCGGCCAGCGCTCCCGGCTCTATCGCAAGGCGAAGGAGCAGGTCACCCACTCACTCGTCTACGCCTACAACGACCGCAAGGATCGCAAGGGCGACTTCCGTCGGCTGTGGATCCAGCGCATCAATGCTGCCGTCCGCGCACGCGGGATGACGTACAACCGCTTCATCCAGGGACTCAAGGCCGCCGATGTTCAGGTGGACCGTCGCATGCTTGCGGAGATCGCGGTGAGCGATCCCCAGGCCTTCGACGCCCTGGTGGAGCTCGCCCGGGCGTCACTGCCCGCCTCGGCTGCGTGAACGCTCTCTGCTTGCCGAGCAGCAATGCCGCCTGAGCTGACGTCGACGCGCTCCGCACGCGTCACCGAGATCAGGCACCTGCACGACCGAAGGCACCGCGCCGAGCGCGGTGCCTTCGTCGTCGAGGGGCCGCAGGCCGTGCGCGAGGCCCTGGGATCGGGGGTGGAAGAGCTCTTCGTTGCCGAGTCCGCGCTCGGTCGGCACGCGGACATCGTCGACGCGGCCCGTGAGCAGGGGGCCCGCATCGTCACGGCGACCGATGACGTGCTCGCGGCGATGGCGGAGACGCGACAGCCGCAGGGACTGCTTGCCGTGTGCCCCCTCGTCGGCCGCTCCCTGCCGGACGTCCTGTCGGAGGCGATGCGCGCCGCCTCTCCGCTGCTCGTCGTGCTCGACCGCGTGGCCGACCCCGGCAATGCCGGCACCATCATCCGCTCGGCCGATGCGATGGGCGCCGGCGGCGTGATCCTCACTGCCGGCTCCGTGGATCCTCACAATGGCAAGTGCGTCCGCTCCACCGCGGGCTCGATCTTCCACCTGCCGATTGCCACCGGCGCGCAGCCCGGTGAGGTCATCGCCGCCTGCGAGGGGGCTGGCGTCGGGATCGTCCTGGCCGATGCGCACGCCCGCGAGAGCCTCGGCGACCGCCAGGACCTGCTGCGAGCTCCCGTCGCATGGGTCTTCGGCAGCGAGGCTCACGGTGTCGACTCGGCATGGAAGGCACATGCCGCCGGCGTGGTGCGCATCCCTATGCCCGGCCAGGCCGAGAGCCTCAACCTCGCGGCGGCCGCCGCGATCTGCCTCTATGCCACCGACCAGGCGCGGACCGGGACCTAGGTCCCGGTCGTGGGCCACTGCCTCGGCCACGCGGCAGTGGCGCGGGGGATGCCCGCGAGCCCTGCCGGGCATCCGCGTCCCCGTGGGTGAGAATGGATTGCCCGCCTGGGGCGCCCCGCCTGCGGGTCGGTGTTGACCCGCCTGCGGGTCGATGTGGAGAGGTGTCGCATGAGCTATGTGAAGCTGCCTGAGCTCGAGGAGACCGGCTACGTCGTCCTCGACTCCTACGATCAGTCCCAGGACCCGCAGGAGTGGCGCGATATCGAGTTCGTCGACTGGAAGTCCTCGGGCGAGACGCGCTTCGCGCCCCTGGCGTCGGCGTACGGCGACATGGAGTGCAACGGCTTCTGGCACCACGACCCGCCCAAGACTGACAAGGACGGCGTCTGGGTCGACGCCAATATCGCCCGCGCGCCTCGACTCAAGGCCCGTGCGGAGGAACCCGGCGCCAACATCGGCCGGTGCCGCGTCATCGAGCTCCAGCCCAACGAGTACGCCGACTGCATCTGGAATCTCCACCAGGACGACAACAATCGCCTCAATCCCGAGGGCACCGGCTGGATCGTGCGCGGCTTCTTCAACCTCACGGACAACCCCGACAGCTACATGATCCTGCGCGAGGACAAGGACGACCCGTCGACGGAGACCCGCATCCCGCTCCCCGCGGGCGCCCAGGTGATCATCGACACCCAGCGACTGTGGCACGCCGTCTGGCACACCGGCGACGAGCCGCGCTACTGCCTGATCACCTCGTGGGAGTCCGGCCCCGAGCTGGGCGACTACATCCGGGCGCGGAACCCACGTTCGCGAGTGGACAGCGCCCCCCTGGATCCCGCGGTCATCGCGGCCGCTCAGGAGTCCGTCACTCGCCGGCGCGCGGAGCGCGAGGCCGCGTCGGGGGCCATGGTCGACGTGATGAGCGAGGCCTGAGGCGGTTGCGCCGACGACTCCCTCCGCGAGTAGCGTGGAGGGTCAGACGACCCGCGCCCGGCGCGGGTGACCCGGGAAGGTGATCGTGACGTCCGCTGCCCTCGCGACGGTGTCCGAAGACGATGTGCTCGATGCACTCGAGGCGGAGGCCATCCACGTCTATCGCGAGGTTGCCGGAGCCTTCCGCCGTCCCGTCCTGCTCTACTCGATCGGCAAGGACTCCTCGGTCCTGCTGCACCTGGCCCGCAAGGCATTCGCTCCCGCGCCGATCCCCTTCAAGGTGATGCACATCGACACCACCTGGAAGTTCAAGGAGATGATCGAGTTCCGCGAGCGCATGCGCGAGGAACTCCAGCTCGATCTCAAGGTCCAGACCAATCTCGAGGCGGTCGCGCAGGGCGTCACCCCGTTCACGCACGGGACGCACGAGTACACCAGGATCATGAAGACGGTCGCGCTGCGCGAAGGCCTCGACGAGCTCCAGGCCGACTGCGCCATCGGCGGTGCCCGGCGCGACGAGGAGAAGTCACGGGCGAAGGAGCGCATCTTCTCCCTCCGCGAGCCAGGCCACCGATGGGACCCGCGCAAGCAGCGTCCGGAGTTCTGGCGCACGGCCAACACCATGCTGGCCGAGGGCCAGACGATGAGGGCGTTCCCCATCAGCAACTGGACCGAGTTCGACATCTGGCGCTACATCAGGCGCGAGAGCATCCCGATCCCCGACCTCTACTACTCGCGCCCGCGCCCGGTCGTGGAGCGCGAGGGCACGTGGATCATGGTCGACGACGATCGATTCCCCCTGCGCGAGGGCGAGGAGCCGCAGATGCGCAGCGTGCGCTTCCGCACGCTCGGCTGCTACCCCCTGTCCGGTGCGGTGGAGTCGACCGCGGCTGACCTCGACACGCTCATCGCGGAGATGCTCGAGAGCAATGTGTCCGAGCGCGCCGGCCGGCTCATCGACGGCGAGGGATCGGGATCCATGGAAGCCAAGAAGGCGGAGGGCTACTTCTGATGACCGCGCTCCTCGAACGCTCGTCCGGCATCGACGTCACTCCCGTCGTCCGCCTGGTCACCTGCGGATCGGTCGACGACGGCAAGTCGACCCTGATCGGCCGACTCCTCGCTGAGACGGGATCCATCCCCGAGGACCAGCTCGAGTACGCCCGGCAGACACGCAGGGGCGGCTCCACGATTCCCGTGGGCGAGGTCGACTTCTCCCTGCTCACCGACGGGCTCGAGGCCGAGCGCGAGCAGGGCATCACCATTGATGTCGCCTACCGCCACATGTATCTCCCCAGCGGCCGGCGGGTCATCATCGCCGACGCGCCGGGCCACGAGCAGTACACCCGCAATATGGCGGTCGCGGCGTCCAACGCCGACGTCGCTGTCCTGCTGGTCGACGCCGCGCGCGGCGTGCGGCCGCAGACGTTCCGGCACCTGACCGTGTGTGCGCTCATGGGTGTGAAGAGCATCATCATCGCCATCAACAAGATGGACCTCGTCGGATACGAGCACGCGACCTTCGAGGAGATCTCGGGCCAGGTCAAGGCTGCCGCCGCGCGGCTCGGCCTCGACGAGGTCATGACGATCCCCGTCAGCGCGGTCGCGGGGGACAACGTCACCGCCCCGACGACGCACATGCCCTGGTGGCACGGCCCGTCCCTGCTCCAGTCCCTGCAGGAGTGGACTCCTCCGGTGGCGGACGCGGCTACGCCCTTCCGGCTTCCCGTGCAGTTCATCGTGCGCGCCGAGGGCAACTTCCGCGGCTACGCGGGCACCGTGGCGGCCGGTGTGGTCCGCCCCGGGGACAAGGTCGTCGTCGCCGACTCGGGCCAGGCCGCGGTCATCGACCGGATCGCCGGATTCCACGGCGACATGGCTGAGGCGCGCGCGGGCGACGCGGTCACCGTCACACTCGACCGCGAGGTGGACGTCACGCGCGGCGACCTCCTCGCCGCGGAAGGCACGACGGACTCCGGCGACACCGCGTGGCCGCAGCCCGCCGACCGGTTCTCCGCCGACGTGGTCTGGGTGGGCGAGGAGCCCCTCATGCACGGCCGCTCCTACCTGCTGGCCGTCGGACCGCGCATGGTGCCCGCGACCGTCACCGTCGTGCGCCATCGACTCGATGTCGTCACCGGGCAGAAGCTCGCCGCTCGCGTCCTCGACATGAACGACATCGGTCGCGTGGAGATCGCCACCGATACGCCCATCCCCATGGATACCTATGCGCACTGTCGCGACACGGGAGGCTTCCTCCTCATCGACCGCGTGTCCGCCGACACGGTCGCAGCCGGCATGGTCACGCACGCCCTGCGCCGGTCGCTCAACGTCGTGCCGCATTCCTACGAGGTGGACCGCGATGCACGGGCACGCCTGAAGCACCAGACGCCGCGCGTGGTCTGGCTGACGGGCCTGTCGGGATCGGGCAAGTCGACGGTCGCCGACGCCCTCGAACGGCGCCTCTTCGCGCTGGGCATGCACACCTTCGTGCTCGACGGCGACAACGTCCGCACCGGCATCAACAAGGACCTCGGCTTCACACCCGAGGACCGGGCGGAGAACGTCAGGCGCGTGGCAGAGGCAGCCAAGCTGATGCTCGAGGCCGGGCTCGTCGTCATCGTCGCCCTCATCTCTCCCTTCCGCGCCGACCGTCGAGCCGCGCGCGAGATCTTCGACGGCGAGGACTTCATCGAGGTGTTCGTGGACACCCCGGTCGAGATGTGCGCCACCCGCGACCCCAAGGGCCTGTATGCCAAGGCCCAGTCCGGCTCCCTTCCCAACATGACCGGAATCGGCCAGGAGTACGAGCCGCCCGAGCATCCCGACGTACGTCTCGATGGGACCTTGCCCGTGGAGGACAACGTCGAGGTGCTCGTGCGTCGCATCGTGGGTGACTAGATGTCAGCGCCCAACAATCCCTACGACCCGGTCGGCGTGGCGGCCCTCGAGCCCGAGGCGGTCGAGGCCATGGTGGCCGACGCCCTCGCCGCCATCGCGGCAGCGGGCGGCCTCGAGGAGCTCAAGGCCGTGCGACTCGCGCATGCCGGGGACCGCTCGCCGTTGGCGCTGGCCAATCGCGAGATCGGCGCCCTCCCTCCCGCCGCCAAGGCGGAGGCCGGCAAGCGCGTCGGCGGCGCCCGTCAGGCGGTGCGCGAGGCGCTCGACGCGCGCCTGGTTGCGCTCGAGGCAGAGCGCGATGCGCGGGTGCTCATCGAGGAGACCGTCGATGTCACGCTGCCGGTCGCGCGCGGCGGAGCCGGTGCACGGCACCCGCTCACGACCCTCATGGAGCGGATGGCCGAGGTCTTCGTCGCCATGGGCTACGAGGTGGCAGAGGGACCCGAGGCTGAGGCCGAGTGGTTCAACTTCGACGCGCTGAACGTCCCCCCCGACCATCCTGCCCGGACCATGCAGGACACCTTCTTCGTCGGCGGCGAGAGCAGCGGAGTGGTCCTGAGGACCCAGACGTCGCCGATCCAGATGCGCGCGATGCTCACGCGCGACCTGCCGATCTACGTCGTGGCTCCGGGGCGGGTCTTCCGCACCGATGAGCTGGATGCGACGCACACGCCTGTCTTCCATCAGATCGAGGGCCTCGCCGTGGACGAGGGCATCACCATGGCCCACCTCAAGGGCACCCTCGAGCACCTCGCGTCGTCGATGTTCGGCGAGGGCGTGCAGATCCGACTGCGGCCGTCCTACTTCCCCTTCACCGAGCCCAGCGCAGAGCTGGACCTGCAGTGCTTCGTGTGCCGTGGCGCATCCGTGGGCAATCCGGACGAACCGTGCCGCACCTGCTCGAGCGAGGGCTGGATCGAGTGGGGCGGCTGCGGCATGGTCAATCCGCGCGTGCTCCAGGCAGCGGGGATCGACACCGACCGCTACTCGGGCTTCGCCTTCGGGATGGGCGTCGAGCGCACCCTCATGTTCCGCCATGGCGTCACCGACATGCGCGACATGGTCGAGGGGGATGTCCGCTTCACCAGGGCCTTCGGGGTGGAGGTCTGATGCGCGTCCCGATGGAGTGGCTGCGGGAGATGGTCGACCTGCCCGCCGACGTCGACGGCCGCGCCGTGGCGGAGCGTCTCGTCGCGGCCGGGCTCGAGGTCGAGGCCGTGGAGACCGCAGGGGGAGGCGTGTCAGGGCCTCTCGTCCTCGGCCGCGTCGAGGCCATCGAGGAACTCACGGACTTCAAGAAGCCCATCCGCTGGTGCCAGGTGGACGTGGGAGCCGACCACGGGGGAGTCCGCGGGATCGTCTGCGGCGCGCGCAACTTCGCCGTGGGCGACATCGTCGTCGTGGCCCTTCCCGGCGCGGTGCTGCCCGGAGGATTCCGCATCTCCGCCCGCGAGACCTATGGCCATGTGTCCGACGGCATGATCTGCTCGCAGCGCGAGCTGGGACTGGGCGAGGACCACGACGGCATCATGGTGCTGCCCTCGGGCAGCCCCGGAGACGATGCCGGAGCCGTGCTCGGCCTGGGCGAGGAGACCCTCGACATCGCCGTGACGCCCGACCGTGGCTACGCACTGTCCATGCGCGGCGTCGCACGCGAGGTCGCCATCGCCTTCGGGCTTGCGTTCGACGACCCGGGCCAGCGCCTTGCCGACCTCCCGGCGCCTGCCGCCGACGTCGCGCCGTGGCCCTGCGATGTCGACGACCCGGGGATGTGCGAGTTGTTCACCCTGCGGCGCATCACCGGCTTCGACCCCAAGGCGCCGACCCCCGAGTGGATGCGCCGCAGGCTGGTGGCGGCGGGGATGCGCCCGGTCTCCCTCGCCGTCGACGTGACCAACTACGTCATGCTCGAGCTGGGCCAGCCCCTGCACGCCTTCGACGGCGCGAAGCTGCGCGGCGCCGTGCGGGCCGGTCGTGCGGGCAGCGGGCAGTCGCTGGAGACGCTCGACCACGTGGTGCGTGCCCTGGATCCCGCCGACGTCGTGATCCGTGACGACTCGGGCATCATCGGCCTCGCCGGCACGATGGGCGGCCTTCACACCGAGATCGACGACGAGTCCACGGACCTCGTGCTCGAGGCGGCGCGCTTCGTCCCCGAGCCCGTCGCGCGCACGGCGCGACGCCATCGTCTGTCCTCGGAGGCTTCGCGACGCTTCGAGCGCGGGGTCGATCGCGTGCTCGCGCCCTACGCCTCCGCTCGCGCGGCACAGCTGCTGCTGGAGCACGGCGGTGGCACCTACGCGGGCATGACCGCATGGGAGTCGCCGTACTCCCCGGTGTGCATCGCGATGGATGCCGACCTGCCCGAGCGCACGGCCGGCATGGCGATCCCTCGCACCACAGTGGTGGACATGCTCGAGCGGGTGGGCTGCGACGTCGAAGGCGAGCAGCGCCTGCAGGTCACGCCGCCGCCCTGGCGCCCCGACCTCACGGATCCGGCGGACCTGGTGGAGGAGGTCGTCCGGCTCGTGGGCTACGACGCGATCCCGTCGCTGCTGCCCCAGGCCCCGGCCGGCTATGGGCTCACGCGCGAGCAGCGGCTGCGCCGCAGGGCCGGCCTCGCCCTGGCCGGAGCGGGGGTCGTGGACGTCCTCACCTACCCCTTCACGGGCGACGGGGACCTCGACGCGCTGCTGCTTCCCGCGGGGGATCCGCGCCGTCGCGCGCCGCGACTGGCCAATCCGCTCTCCGAGGAGCAGCCGCTCCTGCGCACCCTGCTGCTTCCCGGCCTTCTGTCGGTCGCGCGTCGCAACCTGTCGCGCGGGATCGACGATCTCGCGATCGGCGAGATCGGACGCGTCTTCGCGCTGCGGGACGGCCAGCAGCCAGGCGGCGTCGCCGAGCCGCCGCGCCCCGGGGTCAGCGGCCGTCCCTCCGATGCGGAGCTCCAGGCCCTGGAGGCGCTCCTGCCGTCGCAGCCGCACCACCTGGCCGCGGTGCTCCTCGGTGCGCGCGAGTCGCGCGGCTGGTGGGGGTCCGGTCGCGAGGCGACGTGGGCCGACGCCATCGACATCGCTCGCCAGGTGGCGGAGCTTCTGGGTGTCGACCTGATCGTGCGCCAGTCGCACGATGCTCCCTTCCACCCGGGTCGCACCGCGGCACTCCTGGTCGGGGATGACGTCATCGGCTACGCGGGGGAGTTGCACCCGCGCGTCGTCGCGGCCTACTCCCTGCCCGCACGCGCCTGCGCGCTCGAGCTCGATCTGGACGCGCTCATCGCCGCGGCCGCCGACATCGCTCCGGCTCCCGATGTGCGCACCCAGCCGGTCGCCAAGGAGGACATCGCCCTGGTGGTCGCCGAGTCGGTGCCGGTCGCCGACGTGGCCGCTGCCGTCCGCGCCGGTGCCGGGGACCTGTGCGAGGAGGTCCGCCTGTTCGATGTGTACGTCGGCCCCCAGGTCCCCGAGGGGCATCGCTCCCTCGCCTTCGCCCTGAGGTTCCGCGCGCCCGACCGCACGCTCCTCGCCGAGGAGATCGCCGCGGCCCGCGAGGGGGGCGTCGCCGAGGCGGCACGCCGCCACGGCGCGGTCCTGCGGGGCACCTGACCGCACTATGCGTGTATGCGTATACTTCTCCCGTGACCCTGACTGCCTCCGTCGCGGGAGCCTCCGGCTACGCCGGGGGAGAGTTGCTGCGCCTGCTCCTGGCGCACCCCGACATCGAGGTCGCCGTCGTGGCGGCCGGCTCCAAGGCGGGCCGCCGCCTGGCTGAGGTCCACCCGCAGCTGCCGGCTCTGGCCGACCGCACGCTCGTCGCCGCGGATCCCGATGCCCTGCGCGATGCCGACATCGTCTTCCTTGCCCTGCCGCACGGGGAGTCCGCTGCCCTGGCCCGGGCGCTTCCGGCCGATCAGCGGATCGTCGACCTCGGCGCCGACTACCGCCTGGCGGATGAGTCCGCGTGGAAGGCCTTCTACAACGACTCCTACGCCGGGCACTGGGTCTACGGCATGCCCGAGCTCCCCGGGATGCGCTCGCAGGTGTCCGAGGCGACCCGGGTCGCCAACCCCGGCTGCTACCCCACGGCCGTATCGCTGGCCATGGCGCCCCTGCTCGCCGAAGGCCTGGTCGAGCCCGTCGTCACCGTCGTCGCTGCATCCGGCACGTCGGGCGCCGGACGCACCCCCACCGAGTCGCTGCTCGCATCCCAGGTCATGGGATCGATGTCGCCCTACAAGGTGGGGGGCGTGCACCAGCACACGCCCGAGATGGAGCAGGCCCTCGGCCACGCCTCGGGGACGAACGTGCGCGTGTCGTTCACGCCCCTGCTCGCCCCGATGGCTCGCGGGATCCTCGCGACCTGCTCTGCCGAGCTCGCGCAGGGCGTGACGAGCGAGGACCTCCAGGAGTGCCTGCGCGCGGCGTACGCCGGCGAGCCTTTCGTGCGCGTGCTCCCGGCCGGTCAGTGGCCCCAGACATCGAGCACGCTGGGCGGCAACGCCGTGCACCTGCAGGCGGTCGCCGATGCCCATGTCGGGCGCGCCGTGGTGGTCTCCGCCCTGGACAACCTCGTCAAGGGAGCGGCCGGTCAGGCGCTGCAGAACGCCAACCTCATGCTGGGCCTGGATGAGCAGGCCGGGCTCACGAGCGCGGGGGTGGCCCCGTGACAGTCACCGCACCCCTGGGCTTTCGCGCCTCCGGGGTCACGGCCGGGCTCAAGGCCAGCGGCCGCCCCGACCTCGCGCTCGTGATCAACGACGGACCGCTGCAGTCGGCCGCGGCCGTCTTCACCTCCAATCGCTTCCCCGCCGCCCCCGTGCTGTGGACTCGCCAGGTGGTGGCCGACGGGGAGGTCCACGCCGTCGTGCTCAACTCCGGCGGAGCCAATGCCTGCACCGGTCCCGAGGGATTCGCGGACACGCATCGCACCGCGGAGCACGTCGCCCACGTGCTGAGCGCGGCGGGACCGGCGACCGGCGCGGGCGAGGTGGCCGTCTGCTCGACGGGGCTCATCGGCGAGAGACTGCCGATGGATCGCGTCATCGCCGGCGTCGACGCTGCTGCGGCGGCCTTGAGTGCCGACGGCGGGGGAGATGCCGCCGTCGCCATCATGACCACGGACACCGTGCCCAAGGTCGTCACCGTGCGGGGAGACGGATTCACCGTCGGAGGCATGGCCAAGGGCGCGGGCATGCTCGCCCCGGGCCTGGCCACCATGCTCGTCGTCGTGACCACCGACGCGGTGGCGCACCCGGACACGCTGCGCACGGCCCTGGCGTCGGCCACGCGGGTCACCTTCGACCGGATCGACTCCGACGGGTGCATGTCGACCAACGACACGGTCATCGCGATGGCGAGTGGCGCCGCGATGGTGCAGCCATCGCCGGAGGCGCTGACGGAGGCCATCACCGCGGCATGCGCCGAACTCGCCCTTCAGCTGATCGGCGACGCCGAGGGTGCCAGCAAGGACATCGCCATCACCGTCTCGCACGCGCGGACGGAGGACGATGCGGTGGAGGTCGCCCGCGCCGTCGCGAGGAGCAATCTCCTGAAGTGCGCGATCCACGGGCAGGACCCCAACTGGGGTCGCGTGCTGTCGGCGATCGGCACCACTGCTGCTGCGTTCGAGTCCGACGCCGTCGACGTGGCCATCAACGGCGTGTGGGTGTGCCGCGGCGGCGCGGCGGGGGAGTCGCGCGACCTGGTCGACATGTCGGAGCGCGTCGTGCGCATCGCCATCCGCCTGGGGGCGGGCGACGCTGAGGCGACCGTATGGACCAACGACCTCACCGCGGACTACGTCCACGAGAACTCGGCGTACTCGTCATGAGCGCCCAGGACAAGGCGTCGGTCCTCGCCGAGGCGCTGCCGTGGCTGGAGCGCTTCCGGGGTGCCACGGTGGTCGTGAAGTACGGCGGCAATGCGATGACCGACGACGAGCTCAAGCGGGCCTTCGCCGAGGACATCGTCTTCCTCCGCCTCGCCGGACTGCGCCCCGTGGTCGTCCACGGAGGGGGACCCCAGATCTCGGCGATGCTCGATCGGGTCGGGATCGACAGCGAGTTCCGCGGGGGCCTGCGGGTGACGACACCGGAGGCGATGGAGGTCGTCCGGATGGTGCTGACGGGCCAGGTGCAAAGGGAGATCGTCACGCTCATCAACGCCCACGGGCCCTTCGCCGTCGGACTGTCGGGTGAGGACGCCCAGCTCTTCAGGGCGGAGCGCCGGGGGGTCGTCATCGACGGCGTCGAGGTGGATCTTGGTCTGGTCGGGGATGTCGTCGAGGTGCAGCCGGACTTCGTGATGGCCCTGCTGGACGACGGGCGCATCCCGGTGGTCTCCACGGTCGCCCCGGACGCCGCGGGAATCGCTCACAATGTCAACGCGGACACTGCTGCGGCTGCGCTCGCGGTCGCGCTCGGCGCCGAGAAGCTCGTGGTCCTCACTGACGTCGCCGGGCTCTACGCGGACTGGCCGGCGAGCACCGAGGTCGTCGCGGAGATCCGAGCGGCCGCGCTGCGCGACCTTCTCCCCGCACTGGAGTCCGGCATGGTTCCCAAGATGGAGGCGTGCGTGCGCGCGGTCGAGGGCGGGGTGCCGCGCGCGCACGTCATCGACGGGCGTGTGCCGCACGGCCTTCTCGTCGAGGTCTTCACCGACACGGGCGTGGGCACCATGGTCCTGCCCGATGGAGCGCCGTCATGACGGCCTCCGATCTCGCGGCGACGTCGACACAGGGTCTGCGTGAGCGATGGCAGGCCTCGCTCATGGACAACTACGGCACGCCCCCGATGGCGCTCGTCCGCGGCCGGGGTGCGCGCGTGTGGGACGCAGACGGTCGCGAGTACGTCGACCTGCTCGCGGGCATTGCCGTGAATGCCCTCGGTCATGCGCACCCCGATGTCGTCGCCGCGGTGACCCACCAGGCAGCGACCCTGGGGCACACGAGCAACCTGGCCATCACGGCGCCAGCGGTGCAGCTCGCCGAGCGGCTCATCGACCTGCTCGACCCGCAGGGGACGCGCGGGGGACGGGTGTTCTTCTGCAACTCCGGGGCGGAGGCCAACGAAGCGGCCTTCAAGCTGGCACGCCGCACGGGTCGGACACGCGTGGTCGTGGCCGAGCGCTCCTTCCACGGGCGCACGATGGGCGCCCTCGCTCTGACGGCTCAGCCTGCCAAGCAGGACCCCTTCCGTCCCCTGCCCGGCGACGTCGCGGTGGTCCCCTTCGGCGATGCCGCCGCCCTCGAGGCGGCCGTCGATGACACGACCGCCGCCGTCTTCCTCGAGCCGATCCAGGGAGAGGGCGGGGTGATCCCCGCACCCGCGGGCTACCTGCGCGCGGCACGCGCGGCCTGCGATGCGCACGGCGCTCTGCTCGTGCTCGACGAGGTGCAGACCGGCGTCGGTCGCACGGGATCGTGGTTCGCCCACCAGGCGGAGGACGTCGCGCCCGACGTCGTGACCCTGGCGAAGGGGCTGGGCGGCGGGCTACCCATCGGGGCGTGCATCGCCTTCGGCGGGGCAGCGGACCTACTCGGCCCCGGCAGCCACGGGTCGACCTTCGGCGGCAACCCCGTGAGCTGCGCGGCCGCCGTGGCCGTGCTCGACGTCATCGAGCGCGACGACCTGCTCGCCCGTGCCCGCTACGCAGGCGAGCAGCTGAGTGCCCTTGTCGGCCAGTCGGCCCCGGTCTCCCACGTGCGAGGCCGCGGCCTGCTGCTCGGGGCTGTCCTTGACTCCTCTGTCGCCGCGGATCTGGAGTCGTCGGCGCGCGACCAGGGCCTCATCGTCAACGCCGTGGCGCCGGACGTCATCCGCATGGCGCCCCCGCTGGTGCTGAGCGACGACGACCTCATGGCCGTGGCGGAGCGCTGGCCCCTCGCCATCGCGGGGCTGTCGTGAGCAGTCCGCGGACCCAGGCGGCGCGGCGCACACGGATCCTGGAGATCCTCGCCGATCGCAGCATCCACTCGCAGGAGGAACTGCGCACCGCGCTCGCCGCGGAAGGCCTCGCGGTGACCCAGGCCACCCTGTCGCGGGATCTGCTGGACCTCGGCGCGGTCAAGGTCTCCGACGGCGGCGGACGCAGCGTCTACGCCGTTCCCGCGGAGCAGGCGACGGCCCGGCCCGAGACGGCATCCGAGACGACGCGACTGGCTCGCGCGCTCCATGAGCTCGCCGTGTCGGTCGACCACTCGCTGAACATCGTGGTGGTCCGCACCCCGCCCGGCGGCGCGCAGTACCTCGCATCCGCTTTCGACGCGGCGCACTGGGGGTCGATTTTGGGGACCGTGGCAGGGGATGACACCGTGCTCGTCGTGACGCGCGGGATCGACGCAGGGGCAGCCGTGGCCGAGTCCATCCTGGCCATGGCCGAAGGACGCGTGGGCGGTGCTCCGGCTGCAGCGCGCGCGAGCGCGGGAGGGAAGCGATGAGCGAGCCGACGCGGCTGTGGGGTGGCCGCTTCGAGAGGGGCCCGGCCGAGGCGATGGCGGCGCTCAGCGCGTCGGTCCACTTCGACTGGCGTCTGGCCCCGTACGACATCCGGCAGACCGCCGCGCACGCCCGCGTGCTGCACGGTGCCGGGCTCCTCGACGCGGGCGAGCTCGCGAGCGTCCTCGAGGCCCTCGAGGCCCTGGCGATCGATGTCCGATCCGGCGCGTTCGTGCCCACGCCCGACGACGAGGACGTGCACACCGCTATCGAGCGCGGGCTCCTGGAGCGGCTCGGCCCTCTCGGGGGCAAGCTGCGCGCTGGACGCAGCCGCAACGACCAGGTGGCCACGGACTTCCGCCTCTACCTTCGCGATCAGGCGCGAGCGATCGCCGCCGGGGTCATCGACCTCCAGGGTGCGCTGCTCGCGCAGGCCGAGGCGCACGTGGACACCATCGCTCCGGGCTTCACGCACCTGCAGCATGCCCAGCCGGTGTCCCTCGGACACGAGATCGCCAAGCACGTCCATGCGCTGGCTCGCGATGTCGATCGCCTGCGCGACTGGGATGAGCGCGCCGCCCTCTCACCCCTCGGCGCGGGCGCCCTCGCGGGATCCTCCCTGGGCCTGGACCCCGAGGCCGTGGCTCGCGAGCTCGGATTCAGGGGGGCGCTGGCCAACTCCATCGACGCGGTGAGCGACCGCGACTGGGTGGCGGAGTTCCTCTTCGCCGCCGCGATGATCGGCGTCCACCTCTCCCGCATCGGGGAGGAGGTCGTGCTGTGGACCTCTCGCGAGTTCGGGTGGGCGACGCTGGACGATGCCTGGTCCACGGGCTCGTCGATCATGCCACAGAAGAAGAACCCCGATGTCGCCGAGCTCATCCGCGGCAAGTCCGGGCGGCTCATCGGCGACCTCGCCGGGCTCCTCGCGACTCTCAAGGGCATGCCCTTCGCCTACAACCGCGACCTCCAGGAGGACAAGGAGCCGGTCTTCGACGCCGTCGATCAACTCCTGCTCGTGCTCCCCGCTGTCACCGGCATGATCGCCACCTTGAGCTTCGACAGCGTCCGCATCTCGCTGTCGGCTCCGCAGGGCTTCGCCCTGGCCACCGACATCGCGGAGTGGCTCGTGCGCCAGGGCGTCCCGTTCCGCGAGGCCCACGAGATCGCTGGAGCCTGCGTGCGGGCGGCCGAGCAACGTGGCATCGAACTGTGGGACCTCGACGATGCTGAGCTCGCGTCGCTGTCGCCGCATCTGGGCCCCGGCGTGCGAGACGTGCTGTCGCTGGAGGGATCGGTGTCCTCTCGATCGTCGTTCGGAGGCACCGCGCCCGAGCGGGTCCGGGAGCAGCTCGCCGCCGCGCGCGCGCTGGTGCAGGCCGACGCGGCCTGGGCCCAAGGCGCGTAGTCCTTGGCAGGCAGCCGCGGCCGCCGCGCGTGGACGGCCGTCGCCGTCGTCCTCGCGCTGGCTGCCGCCGTGGCCGCCCTGCTGCCACCGCGTGGCACGCCGGGGATCGAGGTGGCGGACCTCGGCGATGGCCTCGCACTGGTGCTGCACTTCGCGGGCTACGCCGCCCTCGCCCTGAGCGCGACGCTGGCCCAGGCGCGGCCGCGACTGCTGGTCACCGGCGTGGGTCTGGTGGGCTACGCCACGCTCCTGGAGGCGGTGCAGGGGCTGGTCGGCCAGCGCTCGTTCCAGGCGCAGGACCTCGTGGCCAACGCGGCGGGGGTCGCCGCGGGCGTGCTCCTCGGCTGGGCCATTGCCCGGCGTCCCTAGCGCTGTCTCTGTTACTGGCACGGTCACTGTCACACCCCCGCGGAAGGGTGCCGTCGAGGTCGCCCGCCCCCGACGCGCCGGGGGGAGCGGACGTGGGCGGGCGGCCTCCTCCTCCCCGAACCGCGCCCGGGCGTGGCCCACACTGGAGCCATGCTGCCCGGCCGACGACTGCTGTCGGCCCACCCGACGATCGTGGCCCCCCGGCTCCTCGGCTCGCGATTGGTCGCCGAGGGCCCCGACGGGCGCGTGAGCGTGATGCTCACCGAGGTCGAGGCCTACGCCGGAGTGGGGGAGGACCCCGGCTCCCATGCCTTCCGCGGGCTCACGCCGCGGAATCGCACGATGTTCGGCGACGCGGGCCTCCTCTACGTCTACTTCACCTACGGCATGCACTGGTGCGCGAATGTCGTCACCGGGCCCCGTGGCCAGGCCTCGGCCGTGCTGCTGCGGGCGGGGCGCATCGTCGAGGGTCAGGACCTCGCGAGGGAGCGACGGGGCGGCGTACGACACGACCGCGATCTCGCGCGCGGACCGGCGCGCCTGGCCGTTGCCCTCGGGCTCACCGGCGATGGCGACGGGGTGGACATGCTCGATTCCGCGTCGCCGGTGCGCCTCGAGGTAGCCCGCCGCGCACTGCCGGTCGACGACATCGGCCCGCGCACCGGAGTGGCGGGGGCGGGAGCGCAGACGCCCTGGCGTTTCGCCGCGAAGGATCCCACCGTGAGCGCGTATCGTGCTGCCGCACCCAGGCGAAGGAGCACCCCATGACGCGTCGCATCGTCGGAACGGCATCCAGTCTGCTGCTGGCGCTCGCGATCAGCGCCTGCGGCGGCGGCGCAGGCGACAGTGACGCCGGCTCATCCGGGCAGCCCCCGGTGCGCTGCTACGAGTTCGTCGAGGGCTCCTCTCGCGCGGTCATCAAGGTCGAGCCCGCGCCCAGCGTCAACGACGCGCAGGGCGGCCAGGTCACCGTCTACTCCTACGTCGACGGCGTCGAAGAGTTCGCTCCCGAGACCACGGCAGGACGCCTGGAGGTCGACGCCTTCGTGTACGGCGACGGCACGCGACTGGCATTGACGGACACCAGCCTCACGTGGCCGCAGGACAGCATGCTCGAAGGCGCGGTCTTCACCGCGACCGCGTGCCCGTAGCCCACCCCGTAGTGCACGGCACGCCATGCGAGAGGATGCGTCTTCGTGAATGCCCTCATCGATGACCTCCAGTGGCGGGGCCTGGTCGCACAGAGCACCGATCTCGAGTCCCTGAGCCGCGCTCTCGATGAGGGACCCCTCACCTACTACATCGGCTTCGACCCCACGGCGCCGAGCCTGCACCTGGGCAACCTGCTGCAGATCCAGACCATGCGCCGCTTCCAGGCGCACGGCCATCGCCCGCTCGCGCTCGTGGGCGGGGCGACCGGGCTCATCGGCGATCCCAAGATGACGGGGGAGCGGACACTCAACCCGACCGACGTCGTGGAGGAATGGGTCGCACGGCTTCGGACCGAGCTCTCGCGCTTCTTCGACTTCGATGGCCCCTCTGCCGCCCAGCTCGTCAACAACTTCGACTGGACGAAGGACGTCGACGTCATCGCGTTCCTGCGCGATATCGGCAAGCACTTCAGCGTCAACCGCATGCTCGATCGCGAAGCCGTCGCGGCTCGCCTCGCCGGCGAGGGCATCTCGTTCACGGAGTTCAGCTACCAGTTGCTCCAGTCCAACGACTACCTCGAGCTCTACCGTCGCCACGGATGCCGCCTGCAGATGGGCGGATCGGACCAGTGGGGCAACATCACGGCCGGAGTCGACCTGATTCGTCGCGTCGAGGCCGCTCACGTGCATGCGCTCACGACCCCCCTGGTGACCAAGGCCGACGGCACGAAGTTCGGCAAGACCGAGTCCGGCACGGTGTGGCTGGATCCCGCCATGACGAGTCCCTACGCGTTCTACCAGTTCTGGCTCAACGCCGACGACCGCGACGTATCGACGTACCTGCGCTTCTACAGCATGCGCGACCATGCCGAGATCGAGGCGCTCGAGGAGGCCACGCGCGCTGAGCCCGCACGCCGGGCCGCTCAGCGTGCGCTCGCCGACGAGCTCACCACGCTCGTCCACGGAGCGGCGGCCACAGCCGCGGTCGAGTCGGCGGCGCAGGCGCTCTTCGGCCAGGGCGACCTGGCGGGCGTGGCGCCCGATGTCCTCGATGCCGCGCTGCGCGAGGTTCCGCATGCGGTCCTGGCGCCCAGCGACGTGGTCGACGCAGCGCTGCCCGACATCGTGGAGCTCCTCACCCGCTCCGGCCTGTCCCCGAGCCGCGGCCAGGCACGTCGCACCATTGGGGAAGGTGGGGCGTATGTGAACAATGTGCGAGTTGAGGACGAGGGGTACCAACCCCCCGTCTCCGCCTTGCTCCACGGGCGGTTCCTCGTGCTGCGCAGGGGGCGGCGTACACTAGCGGGGGTTATCCTCGAGGGGTGACCCAGATCACGCCCTCAGGGCCCTTCTGGATTTGACCTTCCCGGGCCAGACGCGTATAGTCGTACTTCCTCGTGCGGAAGCCCCGGACGTCGACAGCCCCTAGGGCGACGATCAGGCCGGTCCTGCGAGGCGCAACGACTCCCACGTCGACTTGATTCGGTCAGGTGCGCCCTCGGGCGGATTTGACCGGGTTGATGCCGCGCGGGTAACGTTGCGAGTCGCCCCGGGAACGGCCTGCACCGCAGGCGCGCCC
>CAZICY010000034.1:0-2304 GCA_964537955.1 uncultured Actinomyces sp.
CGAGCCGGTCCGGGCGCAGGGTGTCCTCCACCGCGTGGCCCTCGCGCAGGAACTCGGGGTTCCACGCCACGTGCGCGCCCGTGCCCGCGACCCGCTCGGCGATGCCAGCCGCGGTACCCACCGGCACGGTCGACTTGCCCACCAGCAGCGACCCTGGCGTGAGCACCGGCAGCAGCGCGTCGACCGCGCCGTGCACCTGCGTGAGGTCGGCGGCGGGGGAGTCCGCGCGCTGCGGCGTGCCCACGCACACGAAGTGCACGCGCGCGCCGGCCGCATCACGCGGATCGGTGGAGAAGGACAGCCGCCCCGACTCCAGTCCGCGACGCAGCACGTCGTCGAGGCCCGGCTCCCAGAAGGGCACCGTGCCCGACGCGAGCGCCGCCACCTTGGCCGGGTCCGTGTCGATTCCGACCACCTCGTGACCCAGCTCTGCCATGCACGCGGCATGGGTCGCCCCCAGGTAGCCCGTCCCCACCACGCTCATGCGCACGCCGCGAGCCTAGTCGCCGCGCTGGCGGCACCGGGAGGCGCCGATAGGCTCGGAGTGCCCCAGTCAGTCGGCACTGTCGACGCGCCGGGCCCGAGGGGAGGATGACCGTGGCGCTCACGCACAACACTGGCTTCGACGCCTTCGAACTGTCGGAGGAGCATCGCGAGCTGCGCGAGGTGGTGCGCGGCCTCGCCGAGGACAAGATCGCCCCGCGCGCAGCGGAGATCGACGAGACAGGCGAGTTCCCCTACGACGTGTACGACGCCCTGGTGGCCTCGGGCTTCCACGCCCTCCACATCCCCGAGGAGTACGGCGGCGAGGGCGGAGACGCACTCGCGGTCTGCCTGGTCATCGAGGAGGTCGCGCGCGTCTGCGCCTCGAGTTCGCTGATCCCCGCGGGCAGCAAGCTCGGCACGATGCCGCTGATGATCGCCGGGGACTACGACCTGCTCCGCCGCTACCTGCCCCCCGTGGCGAGCGGCGAGGCGATGTTCGCCTACTGCCTGTCCGAGCGGGAGTCCGGCAGCGACTCCGCGGCGATGAAGACGCGCGCCATCCGCGACGGCGATGACTGGATCCTCAATGGCCAGAAGAGCTGGATCACCGGGGCCGGCGTGGCGCAGTACTACACCGTGCTGGCCAAGACCGATCCCGACGCCGGGGCCAAGGGCATCTCGGCCTTCGTGGTGCATCGCGATGATGAAGGCGTCTCCTTCGGCGCGCCCGAGCGCAAGCTCGGTGTCCACGGCTCGCCCACCCGCGAGGTCCTCTTCGACAACGTCCGCCTGCCGGGAGATCGCATCGTGGGAGAGCCGGGGACCGGCTTCCGCACGGCCATGACCACCCTCGACCACACCAGGATCACCATCGGGGCCCAGGCACTCGGCATCGCCCAGGGCGCCCTCGACGCCGCGGTCGCCTACGCCAAGGAGCGGGAGCAGTTCGGCAAGCCGATCGCTTCCTTCCAGGGTATCCAGTTCATGGTCGCGGACATGGCGATGAAGCTCGAGGCGGCACGCTCGCTCGTCTACCGCGCCGCGGCTAAGAGCGAGCGGGGCGATGCTGACCTGTCGTTCTTCGGCGCTGCGGCCAAGGCCTACGCCTCCGACGTCGCGATGGAGGTCACCATCGACGCCGTCCAGGTCTTCGGCGGCAACGGCTACACGCGCGACTACCCCGTGGAGCGCTTCATGCGCGATGCCAAGATCACGCAGATCTACGAGGGAACCAACGAGATCCAGCGCCTGGTCATGGCCCGCTCCCTCCTGCGGGGCTGACGTGCCCCTCGATCCAGTCCCGACGGAGTTCACCGGCGAGCCCGTCCCCACGGAGGCGTCCAAGGTCACGCTCGCGCGCGTCATGGGAGTGATGGATGCCAACACCTACGGCGACGTGCACGGCGGTGTGATCATGCGGGCGGTCGACGAGGCGGGTGCCGTGGCCGCGGTGCGTCACTCCAATGGCCCGGCCGTGACGGCCTTCATGGACCAGATGGCCTTCCTCGAGCCGGTCAAGCTCGGGGACCTCCTCACCACGCGCGCCCAGGTCAATTGGACCGGGCGCACGAGCATGGAGGTCGGCGTCCGCGTCACCGTGCACCGCATGGGAACCGAAGGCGAGATCCACGTCTCCAGTGCTCACCTGGTCTTCGTCGCCATCGACGCCGAGGGCAAGCCGCGGCCCGTCCCGCCGGTGCTGCCGGAGACCGAACTCGATCGACTGCGCTTCGAGGAGGCGCAGATCCGGCGCACGACGCGCCTGGAGCGCCGCGAGGCGATTCGACGCCTGCGCGAGCAGGGCCTCGACGACTGACG
>CAZICY010000034.1:2404-17520 GCA_964537955.1 uncultured Actinomyces sp.
TGGAGCGCCGCGAGGCGATTCGACGCCTGCGCGAGCAGGGCCTCGACGACTGACGGGAAGTGTCTTCAGGTGAGCGAGAAGCGCGTGACATGCGGTCTCTGCGGAGCATCCGTCCCGCCAGTCTCCGAAGGTTCTCCCGTCCACGCCTACGTGCCCGCACCAGCAGCGTGTTGGGCGGCGTTTGGCGCCGTCCAGGCTGACGAAGCTGAATGCTTCGGGTACCCCCTTCCCGCTCACCGGCTCGTTGTCGATTCCTACATGTCGTCCCATCCAGGGCCGGGTATCGATCGTCGTGATCGCCAGTCGGTTTTCGTGCACCTGCGCGCGCTCGGTGCTCGACGAGCACTCGGCTGGCACGAGGATCGTGTCCTGGATCTCATGCGCGGCGGCTCGGGAGTTCGTGCGGACTACCCCGTCCTCGTCCCGCCTCGCGAGGCGCCCGCGGTAAACATCACGGAGATGGTGGGAGCCACGGACCTGTCCGACTACACCCATCGCGCCACTAGATGGGCCGATGCCGTCTGGGAGTCATGGGCGCATGAACACGATCGGATCCTTGCCGCGCTCGATGGCCCTGAGCCTCTTCGGCCGAGCCACGGAGCGCGGGTCGACTAGCGCGCGCCCCGGATGAAGCCCGCACCCCAGGCGCCGTGCATGGTCGCGAAGACGGCCGGCAACCACCGCGCCGAGCTCCCGGGCAGCCCACGCGCCGCCCGAGCGCTCGCCACGAGGTCGGCTGCGAGATAACCCGCGGGCAGGGCGAATCCGAGCAGGAGACCGCGCGTGCCTGTTGCGAGCCCGGCGATTCCCATCGCCGTGCCTCCGGCGACAGCGATCAGCGCGAGGGGTGGCGCGAGGTAGCGCAGTGAGACGGTCTCCGGATGCCGCCGCGCGACCTCCCGACGCCAGCGTCCGTACTCGTGGTACTGACGCGCCAGGCGTCCCAGGCTCCCCCGCGGCCGATAGCTCACTCGCAGCTCGGGCGTGAACCAGATGAGGCCTCCTGTCGCGCGAATGCGGTGATTGAGTTCCCAGTCCTGTGCGCGGACCATGGACTCGTCGAATCCGTCCACTCGCTCGAGGGCGGAGCGGCGGAAGCAGCCGAGGTAGACGGTCAGGGCCTCCCCGGCGCCGCCACCGATGTGGAATGCCGCTCCGCCCACCCCGAACCACGATGTCATGGCGGCGGCGACCGCTCGCTCGAACTCGGTGATCCCCTCCGCGCCCATGATGCCGCCGACGTTGTCAGCACCGGTCTCCTCGAGGGTGCGGACCGCGATGGCGACGTAATCCCGCGGGATCACCGCGTGCCCGTCGACCCGCACGATGATGTCGTGATCGGCAGCTGCGATGGCAGCGTTGAGGGCCGCTGCGGTGCGCCCGGTCGGATTGATGACGGTGCGCACGCGGCCATCGCCAGCCGCGAGTCGCGCGGCGATGCCATCGGTGCCGTCCGTCGACGGCCCAAGTGCGAGAACGACCTGCAGGTCGCCGGCGTAGTCGGAGGCGAGGATCGCCTGCACGGCCTCGGCGAGGTGGGCCTCCTCATTGAGCACGGGCATCACGACGGAGACGCCCGGCCGCGTGCTCGCTGTCTCGCCCACGTGGGGAAGGGTAGCCTCGGCCCATGAAGTCTCGGCTGCCCGTCGTGGCGCTCGGCGTCCTGCTGGCCGCGCTCGCGGGGGTCCTGACGCTCACGCTCGGCGCACCGGTGCTCGCCGTCCTGGTGTCAGCGGCCATCGGGCTCGTCGTGGGAGCCGTCCTCGGCCAGGCGCTCATGTGGCTGCGCTCGAGTGCCGGTCGCGTCGCGCGCATCGAGCACCAGACCCAGCACCGCCTCGAGGGGATGCGCGCCATCGCCGAGAAGCGTCACGAGATCCTCTTCAAGGCCACCCGTGAGGCGCGGGAGCGCGGAGCCGCGGCCGAGCGCGAGGCGAAGCGCGCCGCCGATCAGTCGTCACGCCTGCGTGAGGCCGTGACTCGCCAGGAGCGCGAGCTCCGCCTGTCGATCATGGACCAGATCGACGACCAGGTCGTGCTGCTCGAGGACTACATGCAGCTCATGCGCCTCGTCCCGATGGCACTGCCGATGCCTCGCCCCGGCACCTGGGCGGCATCGGAGGACCTGCTGCTGTGGCTTGCGGGCTACGTCCTCGAGCACCGCCCGCGGACCGTCGTGGACCTGGGCAGCGGCCAGTCGAGCGTGTGGATGGCGGCAGCCATGCGCACCGCGGGCTACGAGGGCCGCGTGATCGGCATCGACCACGATGAGGCGTTCGCCGAGGGCACACGCGAGCTCGCACGACGGCAGGGTGTCGAGCAGTGGCTCACGGTGATCCATGCGCCCCTGCGCGAGCAGCTGATCGGCGGCAAGAGCGTGCGGTGGTACGACCTCGACGCGCTCACGAGCCTCGAGGGCATCGATCTGCTCAGCATCGACGGCCCGCCCGGGCAGGGTGCGTCGCATGCGAGGTGGCCTGCGCTACCGGCACTGCATGACCGTCTGGCGCCCGGCGCGGTCGTGGTGCTCGATGACATGATCCGTCGCGATGAGCAGGAGATCCTCGACGACTGGATGGAGCGTTTCCCTGGCTTCACCGTCGAGCGGCTTGACTTCGAGAAGGGCGCAGCGATCCTGCGCCGACAGCAGCCCGCGGCGTAGCTGCACCGACCTAGTCGCAGCGCACCTTGTCTGCCGTCGTGGGCGCGGTGATCGCGTCCTCCTCGCGCTCGCTCGACGACTCGGGCGCGGGGGCGTTGACGTCCGCCACCACGCTCTCCACGCCGGCGTACGCCGTCCCGAGCACGATCGTGATGGTCGTCGTCGCGTCGTCGGCCACGGTGGTCGCCCCGGGGAGCGCAGCGAGCACCGTGCGGGCCGCTTCAGCCGAGGCGGCATCGTGGCGGATCTCGGTGGTGGCGTAGTCGGGTCTATCCGCGTCGCCGATCTCAGCGACGGTGAAGCCCTGGGCTTCGAGCGCGGCGGCGACCTCGGCCGCGCGGCCCGCGACCCCGCTGCCGTTGAGCACGCGCACGGTGATCTGCTCCGGTTGCACCGCGATGTCGGGCTTCTGGCTTGCCGATGACCCGGTGCTCGACTTCTTGGGCTTGATCCACGGGACGTCGTCGGCGATCGACTGCCAGAGCGGCGCGGCCGCAGCCTCGTCGACAAGGACATTCTCGCCGTCGCCCCGCTCGATCCACGGCATGGTGAGGAATGCGATGTCTCCCGGCGCCATGCCGCGCACGCTCAGGGCGAGATCGCGCAGCACGTCGATCTCGGCCAGGCCCGGGTCCGTCGTGAGCCCTGAGGTCGCCGCGTCGAGCGTCGAGTAGAGCTTCACCGGGTTGAGCAGCAGGCCCGTCGAGGAAGCCTCACGGATCATGGAGGACAAGAAGGCCTGCTGCCGCTTGATGCGACTCAGGTCGCTCCCGTCGCTCAGGGTCTTGCGGGCGCGCACGAAGGACAGCGCCTGTTCGCCGTTGACGACACTCGTGCCCGCGGGGAGCTCGAGGTCGCTGGCCGGATCGCTGGCCGGCTCGGTCAGGCAGACTTCGACGCCGCCGAGCGCGTCCACGACGCTCTTGAAGCCATCGAAGTCGATCACGGCGAAGTTGTCGATAGTCAGCCCCGTCATCTGCTCGACCAGCTTGACGGTGCATCCGGGACCGCCGATCTCGAATGCAGTGTTGAACTTCGCCTCGAAAGAGCCGACGGTCTCGCCGTCGACCGTGCACTCCGGGAGCATGACCCACGTGTCACGCGGGATGCTCACCGCCGTCGCGAAGGAGCGGTCCGCCGACAGGTGAAGCAGGATCGTGGTGTCCGAGCGCTCGCCGGTGTAGAGGTCAGGATCGCCGTACTTCTTGTTGGTCTGGCCCTCGCGGCTGTCACTGCCCATGAGCAGGATGTTGATCGCCTGGTAGTTGCCCTGGTCGTCGACGACCTGGATGGGCGTGTGCTCCCGACCCGTCGTGGTGCTGATGTCGACGGCGGTGATGTTGCCCTCGAGCCTGCTGGAGGCGACCTCGATGCCGACTCCGGTGAGGCTGAGGGCGAGGACGAGCGCTGCCGCGATGCTGAGCAGGATGCGGGACCAGCGCTGGCGCATGTCACCCGCTCCTTCCGCTGCCGGATCTGCCCTGCCTCGCGCGACCAGGGTAGGGGTGCGACGCCATGCCGCGCCCCACAGGGACGTCAGGCAACCGGTCAGGGTTCCGCAGGCCCCGGTCAGGGAAAGGTCAAGGGCACGCGCGGGGGAATCGCCTGGGAATGTGATCAGAGTGACCTGTGCGTTGGGTGAGTCGCCTTGCCTCGTCCCAGGCGCTCGGGCACCCTCAATGGGTGAGAGTTCTCGCGGTGGTGACGGCTGCCCTCGTCATCCCGGCGACCCTCACCCTGCCGGTGGCCGGCAGCATCGCCGGATCCCCGGATCCCGTCCAGGCAGAGGTGACCACGATCCCGCTCGACGGGGTCGTCTCAGGATCCCTCGCGGCAACCCCGGCTGCCAGCACGCCGATCCCCGTCGCCGGCGAGGACCACGCGCATGAACGCCCCATGGTCGGGCCGCGTGCCGCCCCGGCCCTGCGCGCTGCAGCCGCCATCCCGCCCACCTCGACCGATGCCTTCGGGCTCGTCGGCATCACCGCGGCGGAGGCCTTCGACCCCTCCACCCGGGTCGTCATGCGGGTGCGGCAGGCAGGGCAGTGGCTGCCGTGGATGGAGGTGCCCGTCAGCGACCACCTTCCGGATCCCAACACCGAGGAGGGCCAGCGGGCCCGCTTCGCCACTGAGCCGGTCGTGACCGACGGCGCCGACGGCATCCAGGTGCGCGTCGACACCGCATCGGGCGAGGTCCCGGCAGACACCGAGATCACGCTCATCGACAACCCGGTCCGTCCCGAGGATGCCTCGCTCGGTGCCGATCTGCCAGCGGCATCCGCGCAGGCGTCGGTGCGTCGGCCGCCCATCATCACGCGTGAGCAATGGGGTGCCGACGAGTCCCTGCGGCGCGGGAGCACGAGCTATTCCGACACCATCAAGGTGGCCTTCGTCCATCACGTCGTGTCGACCAACAATTACACGCCTGCCCAGGCTGCCCAGCAGGTGCGCAACATCTACTCGTGGTTCACGCAGGGCATCAAGGTCAACGACTTCGGCTACAACTTCATGGTGGACCGATTCGGTCGCCTCTACGAGGGGCGCGCCGGCGGCATGGACCGGCCCGTCGTGGGAGCGCACACCTCCGGCTTCAACGCGGAGTCCTTCGCCGTTTCCTTCCTCGGCAACGCCGACACGCTGAACCCCGACGCTCCCACGAGGGAGAAGATCCTCGACTCCATCAGCGACCTGGTCGCCTGGAAGTTCGAACTCCACGATGTCAATCCGATCGGCTCCGCAGTGCTCACGTCGGCTGGTCCCGGACCAGGCCAGGGCACGACGTCGATGTACTGGCCGGGCGAGAAGGTGACCTCCAAGACGATCGCCGGCCATGGAGACATCGGCGCGACCTCGTGCCCGGGTGAGTTCCTGAGGCCGGCGCTCGATCACATCCGCCTTGCCGTGTCGGCCCGCCAGGGACGCAACTTCTTCCCTCCCTCGATCTCCGGAGACCGCGTGCCGTGGGGCACCGGAGGCGCCATCACCCTCAACCCTCGATCCAACGGCCCGATGCAGGCCACGCTCACCGTGTCGAACGCGTGCGGCGACCCGGTCACCACGATGTCGGCCTCCACGGATGTCGCGGCGACCGTGCCCTTCACGTGGGACCTGCGCGATTCCAGGGGCAAGGCGGTGCCCCCGGGGCTCTATACCTTCACCATCACCGCGTCGAGCGACGACAGGAAGCTCTTCCCGTGGACGGGCACCGCGCGCATCGCGGCGACTGCCGATTCGCCGCCGGACCCCTGCACGCCGCCTGAGCAGTTCACCATCGCCGGCACGGGCTACGGCCACGGCGTGGGCCTGTCGCAGTGGGGTGCCTTCGCCATGGCCACCCAGGATCCCAGGCGGTGGAAGGCCAAGGAGATCGTCGAGTACTACTACCGAGGCAAGTCACCTGCCGAGTCGGCCAAGGTGCAGTCTGTGCCCGACGCCGACGACGTGCGCATCAGCCTGCTCTACCAGGCGTCACAGGCCCACGCGCGCGTCGAGGAACTTGGGGCCACGGGGGCCCAGATGCAGGTGTCCTTCGGCCAGAAGGTGCTCACCTTCGGCACCGATGCCCACCTCACCTTCGCGCCCTCGGGTCGCTTCGTGACAGTGCGGCGGACCGATGGTGCGACCGCGGTGAGTCTCGGCCGCGGGCGCACCGTGACGATCCAGTGGTCGGGCACCCGCGACCCTGGCGGCGCTGGTGCCGCCCCCGCCCTGCTCAACGTCGCCGGGCCGGGGGAGTCCTTCTCGAGCCCGGGGCACCGCTATCGCTACGGCAAGGTGGACATCACCCCGCTCGAGACGTCGAGTGGTCGTCGGCTCGCGGTGGTCAACCAGCTGCGGCTGGGCGACGAGTACCTCAAGGGCATCGCCGAGGTCAATCCCACATGGCCCGATGCGGCGCTCGAGGCCCAGGCGATCGCCTCGCGTTCGTATGCCCTGTCGCAGGTGGCGCGCGGGCTGGACTCGGACTGCGGATGCCACATGGACGACGGCGACGGACCGAAATACGACCAGACCTTCCGCGGCTGGCTCGCGGAGAGCCAGTACGGCGAGCCCAATCGCTGGGCGGAGGCCGTCGACGCGACCCGCACGGGTGGTGCGATGGGCCTCGCGGCCACCTTCGACGGCCGCCCCATCAACGCGTACTACACCGCCGCCACGGGCGGGCACACCCTCGCAGCCTCGAGCGTCTGGGGCGGCGCATCCGTGCCGTGGGCGAGCGGGGTCCCCGACAAGTGGAGCTTCGAGGCACCGGGCAATCCGTATCGGACCTGGAGCGTGGTCCTGACCCAGCAGCGGGTGAGCGAGATCTTCGGCATCAGCGACGTGATGAAGGTGACCGCGCGAACCGACCCCGTCTCGGGAGCGGCGACGGCGGTGTCGGCCCGCTCGCTCGATGGCCGGACGAGCACCCTCTCGGTCGGGAAGTTGCGACAGGCGGTGGGCTTCACGACCCTCAAGTCGCCGTACATCACCGCCATCACCGACCAGGACATCGCGGGGAACGCACCCGTGCCCAAGGGCGGGGTCACGCTGGTGGCCAATCCGGCCGGGGATGTGGCGAGCGGCACCCTCGTCACGCTGTCCGGCGTCATCAGGAAGCCTCGCGTCGGTCTCACCGTCGTGCGCCAGGTCCAGGTCAATGGCGGCGCCTGGCAGGACCGCGCCGTGGCGACCCCCACGTCCGACGGCCGGTTCACCTTCGCCGTGCCGGTGAGCGGCAACAGGGGCACGGCCTATGGCTGGCGCGTCGTGGTGATGGACGGCAGCACGCCCGTGGCCAGCAGTCCCGTGCGCGTGGCCAAGGTGCTCTAGCGCCGGACGTCGGCCTCGCCCAGGCCCCTCCTGCTGCGGTGCGACATCACCGACAGCAGGGACAGGCTCGACATGACCGATCCCGCGCTCGCGAACGACGCGATGGACAGGATGCTCGCGAACGACCCGATCGATCCGATCGACAGTGCCGACCCGACGGAGCCGATGGACAGGACGGAGTTGCGCGAGCCGATCGACAGGAGCGAGTTGGTGGAGCCGATGCTCCAGCGAGAGGTGCGGTCTGCCACAGCCCTATCCTCGCGCGGGCGCCACGCCCTCCTCGCCAAGGGTGGCCTGGAGGTCGCCCGAGGCCGGCGCAGCGACCATGAGGACGGCCCCGCCGCGAGCGAGGGGGCCGGCGAGCCCGAGGAGATCCGCGCGCGGATCGGGATCGACGAGCGCGAAGCGCGCCCCGGTCTCGACGCCGCGTCGAGAGAGCTCCTCGGCGGCCCGGTCCATGACCTCGCCCTGCGACAGGATCGCGTCGGAGCCGCGCAGCAGCGGCGCGCCGTCGGACGGGACTTCCCAGGGGACGAAGGCATCCGGGTGCCCGCGCATGGCCACGGCCGCGTCGGTCACCCCGGACGGGACCGGGCCGCGATCCGGTAGGCCGAAGGGAGCCAGCGAGACCAGGACATCCTCGGCAGCCGTGCCAGCGAGATCCAGCCGGGCTCGGTCCATGACGAGCACGTCGCACTCGCCCGGGTTCGCATCGGGCGCATAGACGGTGCCTGTGGCCGCGCATGCGCCGAGCCACACGACGCGCTGCCAGTGCAGCGGCAGATGCACCCCGATGATGGCGCCGGGCTCGGCATCGAGCTCGTCGCGCAGCAGGCCCGCGGTCTTGGCGACGGCGTTGCCCAGGCTCGCGGCCGAGAGCTCCATGCGCTCGCCCGTGGCGAGATCCCGGTAGGTGAGCACCGGCGACGCAGGATCCACGCGGATGCGATCGAGCAGGGCGGCGTAAGGCGTCATCGATCCCACGCTAGCCGTAGGCTCGATGGGTGCTCACCATCACGGCTCCGGAGCAGGTCTCCGGCCTGCCGTGGTGGCCGCTCGCGCTCCTCATCGCGGCCCTGATCGCCTTCAACGTCATCAACAACAAGCTGGCCCCCCAGAGCCACTACCTCCTCTGGGCGCTGGCCGGGTCCTTCGGCGTGCTCGCCATCGGGCTGCTCGACGGAAACAGCTGGACGGACATGGGCCTGGGCTGGGGATACCTCGTCCCCGGCTTCCTGTGGGGCCTCGGCTGCGTGGTGGTGGTGACGGCGGGCTATCTGATCGCCGCGTCCTTCCGCAAGGGTCGCAATGCGATGCGCGACGAGCGCGTCGCGGAGATGAGCGGCCCGCGGCTGATGTTCCAAGCCCTGGTGGAGGTCCCCTTCGGGACCGTCCTGTTCGAGGAGATCGCCTTCCGAGCCGTGCTCTTCTCCATGCTGGCGCGCCGCTTCGGCGTCGTGTGGGCCATCGTGATCTCGGCGATCCTCTTCGGCCTGTGGCACATCCTGCCCTCGATCGGCACGCACGAGCAGAGCGCGGCGCTGGGCTCGGTGGTGGGGCAGGGGCGCCGGGGCAATGTCCTCGCGGTGCTGGTCTCGGTCCTCACGACCACGATCGCCGGAGTGATCTTCGCGGGCCTGCGGCTGGTGTCGGGGAGCGTGCTCGCGCCGATGGGACTGCATTGGGCGACCAATGGCATGGGCTACTTCTTCTCCTGGACGATCATCCGTTGGCAGCGTCGCAGGCGGGAGTGACCCGCCGGGTCTGAGAGGCTTGGGCCATGGCCAGTTCCGCCCCTGCCCCGCAGACGAGCGCACAAGGGCACAAGACCCCCGGATTCTGGAAGCGCTACTTCGCGGCTCCTGATCCCGCCAGCCTCACGCCTGCTCAGCGCAGATACAACAACTTCTCGTCGATCCCGATGTTCATCGTGTCCATCAGCTGGCTCGTCTCGACCTTCTTCACCTGGTCGCCCGCGCTCTCGCCGATCTACAGGCGCGAGGGCGTGACCATCAGCGTCATCACGTGGGGGATCTTTGCCCTTGACCTCTTCATCCGATTCGTGCTGGATCCGAAGAAGAAGGACTTCATCAAGCGCGACTGGCCACTCATGGTCGCCCTGCTCTTCCCCCCGCTGCGCATCCTGCTCGTGATCACTGCCGTCATGCGCGTGGCCCGCGACCGCAACGCCCTGGCCAAGATCGTGGGTCTCTACGCCGTCTACGCCGTCACCTTCGTCGTGATCTTCGGGTCGCTCTTCACCCTCATGTTCGAGATCAACGCTCCGGGCGCCAACATCACCAGCTTCGGGGACTCCACCTGGTGGGCCTTCGTCACCGTGACGACGGTCGGCTACGGCGACTTCACGCCCATCACGGTGGGCGGCCGGGTGATCGCCGTCTTGATCATGTTCACCGGGGCCGCGGCCGTCGGCGCCGTGACGGCCGCCGTGGCGAGCCGGTTCATCACATCGAGCGGCTCCTCGACCGCCAAAGGATCACAGGCGCCACAGGCGTCACAGGTTCCACAGGTCGAGACACGTCTGGACGACCTGCTCGCGCACCTGAAGTCGATGGAGGAGGAGGTCCGCCACATCGCCGACCGTCTCGATGGCAAGCCCGCGACGCGCGGCACCGAGGGTGGATGACTTGACCCCGGTCACCTCCTACGATGACGGGACCACTCCGGGTGCCCCGTGGCGCTCGCCTTCCCCCGAAGGAGTCACTCGCATGGACTCGGGCGCTGCTCGCCTCGATCACGATCAGGCGGCGGCCGCACTCTCCGATCGCGATCGGCGCATCCTGGAGTTCGAACGCCAGTGGTGGAAGTACGCCGGCGCCAAGGAGCAGGCCATCCGTGACCTCTTCGACATGAGCTCCACGCGCTACTACCAGATCCTCAACGGCCTCATCGACACCCCGGAGGCGCTCGCCTTCGATCCCATGCTGGTGAAGCGGCTGCGCCGCATGCGCTCCGCCCGCCAGCGCGTGCGCTCCGCCCGCCGCCTCGGCGTGGACCTCGACGCCCGCTAGGCCCGCTCGCCGCGCGCCTGCTGCCGCACCTGCGCCAGTGGTGGGCGCACGAGCACGTCGACCACGTGGTCGGCCACGGTCACCCCATCCGGCCCGTACGTGAATTCCGCGATCGACTCCCCGGGCCGGGGCACGACATTGCCCGGGTCGAGCCGGTCGAGCGCGACCTGCCAGATCTCCGCCGCCATGCGGCCCAGGCTGACATCGTCCTGGTGTCGATGGCGGCGCTCCCCGAGGTCGACCTGCGCGATGGAGTCGAGCCCGGCCCGCTCCGCGGTGTCGACGAGCAGGGCGAACTCCACGCCGTAGCCGCAGGGGATGGGCAGGTGCTCGATGCGCTCGCGGCGAATGGCGTATTCGCCGGCGAGGGGCTGGGCCACCCCCGCCAACTCTGGCCAGTGCAGGTTGAGCAGGGGCCGGGCGACGAGCTCGGTGACGCGCCCGCCGCCCATGATGCGTCGACCGCCGTCGGAGATGAGCGGCCGGTCGTAGCACGCCTTGACCAGGTCGACCCCGGAGTCGGACAGGATCGGGCCCAGGAGGGCGACGACGTAGTCGGGGGTGAAGGACTCAAGGTCGGCATCGAGGAACACGACGATGTCCCCCTCCGTGGCGGCCAGACCCCGCCACATGGCCTCGCCCTTGCCGGCCACCGTGGGGATCTCCGGCATCACCTCGGTGGTGGCGACCACCCGGGCACCGGCCTCCCTCGCCACCCGCGCGGTCGCGTCGCTGCTGTCGGAGTCGACGACGAGCAACTCGTCCACGAGGGGTTCGGGACCCTCCATGAGGCCTCGGCGGAGGGACGTGACGATGGCACCCACGGTGGCTGCCTCGTCGCGGGCCGGGATGATCACGCTCACGCGCTGGCTCCCCTTGGCGCCACGGACGCGCTCGCGCGGCCAGTCGGCGGTCGCGGAGGTACGCCGGGCGAACCATGCCCGCGCCTGAGGATGCATGCGCCTAGTGTGCCCGGACTAGGCAGTCCGAGGCTTCCCCCAGGTCAGCCAGGCTCCGGACAGCAATGCCAGCACGGTCAGCAAGGGGATGCCCACCACGAAGGCGACGAAGGCCAGGCCGCCCAGGGAGTCCTGGCCGGAGGTGAGCAGCGACAGCGTCACGCTCAGCAGGGCCCCGATCGCGGGGAGCCCCCCGATGGCGAGGATCCACGCGACGGTCGCCCCCGTGACCGGCCCGCGCTGACGGGCCCGGCCCACTCCGAGCATGGCGATCCCGCCCACCCACAGGGGCGTGAGGGCCAGCAGGCCGAACACCCAGAAGACGAAGACCATGGACATGGCCTCCGGGGAGCTGATGAGCCCCGACACGAACCATGCGATCAGGGCGATGGCGGGGATGAGGTAGAGCCCGGCGAGGATCGCACCGGCGATCACCAGGCCGCGACCCCTGCTGGGGGCTGGGCCTGCCCCTGGGGCGGACGTCGGGCCGGACCCTGGGGCCGCGTCGGTCATGGGCCCATGGTGCCCCATGGAGGACCCCGCCTGGGTTTGCACTCGCGGGCCGAGAGTGCTAAAAATGACTTAGCACTCGACCAGTCCGAGTGACAGCATCATCGCAAGTCTTTGGCCGGTGAGGCCCCGCCCGATGCGGGACCGTCCGTCGCGGGCACCGGCCGCGAAGGAGGGGATCCCCCCTCACGTCGTTCCCGGGAGGAACTCCACCCCATGGCAAAGATCATCGCATTCGATGAGGAGGCCCGGCGGTCCCTCGAGCGTGGCATGAATGTCCTCGCCGACGCCGTCAAGGTCACCCTCGGCCCCAAGGGCCGCAACGTCGTCCTCGAGAAGAAGTGGGGCGCCCCCACGATCACCAACGATGGCGTGTCCATCGCCAAGGAGATCGAGCTCGAGGATCCCTACGAGAAGATCGGCGCCGAGCTGGTCAAGGAGGTCGCGAAGAAGACCGACGACGTCGCCGGTGACGGCACGACGACGGCCACCGTCCTCGCCCAGGCACTCGTCAAGGAGGGCCTGCGTAACGTTGCCGCCGGCGCCAACCCGATGTCTCTCAAGAAGGGCATCGAGAAGGCCGTCGATGTCGTCAGCGCACAGCTGCTCGAGATGGCCAAGGACGTCGAGACCAAGGAGCAGATCGCTTCCACCGCTGCGATTTCCGCAGGCGGTGACATGGAGGTCGGCGAGCTCATCGCCGAGGCCATGGACAAGGTCGGCAAGGAAGGCGTCATCACCGTCGAGGAGAGCAACACCTTCGGCCTCGAGCTCGAGCTCACCGAGGGCATGCGCTTCGACAAGGGCTACATCTCGCCCTACTTCGTCACCGACCCCGAGCGCATGGAGGCGGTCCTTGAGGATCCCTACCTGCTCATCGTCAACTCCAAGATCTCGTCGGTGAAGGACCTGCTCCCGATCCTCGAGAAGGTCATGCAGTCGGGCAAGCCGCTCGCGATCATCGCTGAGGACGTCGAGGGCGAGGCACTTGCCACGCTCGTCGTCAACAAGATCCGCGGCACCTTCCGCTCGGTGGCCGTCAAGGCCCCCGGCTTCGGCGATCGCCGCAAGGCGATGCTGCAGGACATCGCGATCCTCACCGGCGGCCAGGTCATCTCCGAGGAGGTCGGCCTCAAGCTGGAGAACACCGGCGTCGAGCTCCTCGGCCGTGCGCGCAAGGTCGTCGTCACCAAGGACGAGACCACCATCGTTGAGGGCGCGGGCGACTCCGAGCAGATCGCGGGCCGGGTCAACCAGATCCGTGCCGAGATCGACAAGTCGGACTCCGACTACGACCGCGAGAAGCTCCAGGAGCGCCTCGCCAAGCTGGCCGGCGGCGTAGCCGTCATCAAGGTCGGCGCGGCTACCGAGGTCGAGCTCAAGGAGCGCAAGCACCGCATCGAGGATGCCGTGCGCAATGCCAAGGCGGCCGTCGAGGAGGGCATCGTGCCCGGCGGTGGCGTGGCCCTCATCCAGGCGATGGTGGCTGCGACCCCGAAGATCGACGCTCTCGGTCTCACCGACGAGCAGGCCGTGGGCGCCGACATCGTCAAGGCGGCCATCAGTGCACCGCTCAAGCAGATCGCCTTCAACGCCGGCCTCGAGGGTGGCGTCGTGGTGGAGAAGGTCAAGGAGCTGCCCGCAGGGCACGGCCTCGATGCCTCCAATGGCGAGTACGTCGACATGATCAAGGCCGGGATCATCGATCCGGCCAAGGTCACCCGTTCGGCGCTGCAGAACGCCGCGTCCATCGCGGGCCTCTTCCTCACGACCGAGGCGGTCGTGGCGGACAAGCCCGAGAAGTCGGCGCCGGCGATGCCGGGCGGCGACATGGGCGGCATGGACTTCTAGAAGTCCCCAGCAGAGGGACTTCTCGGTCCCAGCAATCCCGCTTCACGCGAAGGGGGCGGCTCCCGAAAGGGAGTCGCCCCCTTTCGTTGTTCCTCGGGGACCGTGCTGGCATGGCGCTTGGGTTTGCGGTGAGCCGTGGGTCGCGGTTGTCTGAGAGGCTTGGGTGGCTCTGTCCATCGTCTATCCCGGGAAGCTCCCATGATGATGTCTCGTGCTCGGGGTGCTGCCGCTGCGGCTGTCGTCCTCGGAGTGACTGTTGCCCTTGGTGCCCCTGCCCTGTCGGCGGGTGCTGCCGATTCCACGCTGAAGCCTGCCGGTTCTGCGTTCGTGCATGTGGGGGGTGAGGGCCAGACGGCGTACAGCGTCAAGGTGAAGTCGTCCACGTACAAGATCAAGGCGCCCGCCGATGCCGTCATCGATTGGGTCGGTGTGGTCAAGGGCAAGGGCGACCGGTCGGGGACCTACACCCCGAAGCAGCTGGCCAAGGCCTGGACGGCGTTGGGTCATCGCAACAGCGCTGGGGTCCAGAGCACGATCACCTGGTTTGCTGCGGGGAGCGAGACGATGAGCTTCCGCAGTGCCAAGGTGTCTCACCCGCGGGTCAATGGCAAGGGCGAGCTCGTCTTCACGGCCACACTTAACGGTGCGTCCACGAGCGGATTGCCGAAGGTGCTGCCCGAATTCGGCATCAACGTGTCTCGTGCGTCGTCACAGCCGCGCGGGTACCCGTACTACTGGCCGACGGTGGCGATCACGAGTTCCTTCGGCTACGAGGGGTCGGCGGGCGGGGACAGATCAGGCAGTGTTGTCTTCCAGTCCAACGACGGCAGTGGCTGGAAGGATTGCGATGGTAGCCGGATCTCTGCCTCCGGAAAGACGTCCCCTGCCTTCTTCCGCCTCGGGATCGACATCGAGTGCAGTGGCTACACCGTGAGCTTCAGAACGAGCGTGGACTACACCTATCGTGAGAACAACAAGGATTCGGTGACGACCATGCTGCCGTGCTGGGAAATCTGGTGGCCGTATGGGTATTCCGAGGCTTGCGCTCCAGCTCCGTTCGAGTGGCGGTCGGGGGGATTTGTCACTCCCTATTAGCAGTTGGCATTCGCCGAATCCCCCGCAGAAGGATTCGCCTTCTACGAGCAGTTGGCCACGCACAACACCAAGGCAATCGGGTTTCGCACGAAGGAGGCGGCTCCTCATGGGGCCGTCACCTCACGCATTACTGTCACTCCCATGCGCTTCGCCGGATTCCCCGCAGAGGGATTCGCCTTCTACGAGCAGCTGGCC
>CAZICY010000035.1:0-17471 GCA_964537955.1 uncultured Actinomyces sp.
GCCCTCCCCTGGCGGGGTGGGTGCGCGATGTATCCGGGCGGACCCGGACCAGTGGAGGAGTCTACGGGGTCGGGGCCCATGCTCTGTCCCCAGGCCCCGGCCCTCCCCAGGGGGTACCGCGGGACTTCTCGCGCGGGCTCCGCAGCCTCACCGTGACCGGATGACCCTCCCTGCCGTAGCCCTGACCCTCCTCGTGGCCCTCGCGACGACTTCTCCGCTGGGCCCGCCTGCACGAGAGGCGCCCTGGCGGCCACCCGTCGTCCCGATGGTGGTCGAGCGGCCCTTCACGGCGCCGGCGGGCCCCTACGCCCCCGGGCATCGCGGGGTCGACCTACGGGCGGACCCCGGCTCGATCGTCCGCGCCCCCGCTCCTGGGGTTGTGCGCGTCGCCGGCCGTGTCGCGGGCAAGGCCGTGGTGAGCATCGAGCATCCGCATCGCATCCTGGGCCGCGTCGGCTGGCGCACGACGTACGAAGGAGTGATGGCGCGAGTCGACGTGGGGGACGCGGTCGACGCGGGTGATCCACTCGGCGCGGTGATCGCTCACGAGCACACGCGTGGGTTCCACTGGGGACTGAAGAACGGCAGGGCGTACGCCGACCCCATGCTGCTGCTGCGACGCACCGTGATCCTCAAGCCACTCGGCGCTCAGGCGCGCGGGTGCGCCTGCTCGTAGGTCTTGCGCAATCGTTCGACCGACACGTGCGTGTAGACCTGGGTCGTCGCGAGGCTCTGATGGCCGAGGATCTCCTGGACGGCCCGCAGGTCGGCGCCCCCTTCCAGCACGTGGGTGGCCGAGGTGTGCCGCCAGCCGTGGGGTCCGATGTCGGCGATACCCTCCACTGCCCCGGCCGTGCGGTGCACGACCGTGCGCACCGTCCGGGGATCGATCCGCCCGCCCCGGGCACCCAGGAAGGCCGCCGCGCCGGAGGACGGGCTGAGCAGCGCGGGCCTGCCCTCGCCGAGCCACGCGCCGAGCGCGCGCTCGGCCGGGAGCCCGAACGGCACCGTGCGCTCGCGCCCGCCCTTGCCCAGGACGCGCAGGGTTCGACGCGCCATGTCGATGTCGTCGATGTCCAGGCGGACCAGTTCGCCCACGCGGATGCCCGTGGCGTAGAGCGTCTCCAGGATGGCCAGGTCACGCAGGCCGACGGGCGAGTCCGCAGACTCCATCGCAGCATCGAGCACGGCGGCGGCCTGGTCCGCGGTGAGCACGGAGGGCAGCCGGTGCCCGCGCTTGGGTGACGCGAGCCGGGCCGCGACATCCGTGGCGAGAATGCCGCGCACGACTGCCCATTCGGTGAACACGCGGGCGCTCGCGGCGCGCCGCGCGAGAGTGCTGCGCGCAAGGCCGCGTCGCTCCTGGTCGGCGAGCCACGCGCGCAGCGTGAGGAGGCTGAGCTCGTCCACATGCGTCGTGCCGCGCTCGCGCGCAAAGCTGGCGAGCGCGTCGAGATCCCCGATGTAGGCGCGCGCGGTGTGATCGCTGCGTCCGAGTTCGAGCACCAGGTGCTCGCGGAAGCGCGCGATCACCGCGTCCCAGTCGTCCCCGGCAGGGGCGTCAGGATCGGCCATCCACCCATGCTCGCGCCTGGGTCCCGTTGAAGGGCGCAGCGACTCACGTGCGGGCCCAGCCGTCGCCCGCCCGCTGCACCAGGCCCTGCGCGTCCAGCGTGCCCAGCGCCGCCATCGCCTCCGCCGGCCCCAGGCCGGCCAGGCGCGCAATGCTGCCCAGCGGGGCCGGGCGCCTGGCCGGCACGGCATCGAGCACCCGCCGCTCCCGCCAGTCCAGGACGTCCTCGGGCCTGGCCTCGCCCCGCTCGTCGGGCGCAAGACGACCTTCGACGAGGGCGAGGACCTCGCGGGGCGACGTGACGAGGTGCGCCCCTTCGTCTCGGATCACGACGTGGCAGCCGGCGGACAAGGGGGACGTCACGGGCCCGGGGAAGGCCATGACGACGCGGTGGAGGTCGCGGGCCTCGCGGACCGTGGAGCGCCCGCCCGATCGCAGGGCTGCCTCGACGAGCACGGTGCCGCGGCTGAGGGCGGCGATGACGCGATTGCGCGTGAGGAAACGGTGGCGCATGGCGGCGCCGCCGAGCGGTGCCTCGCTGACGAGCACCCCGCACTCCCGCACGCGCGCGAGCAGGTCGGCATGCGAGCGCGGGTAGGGCACGTCGACGCCCCCCGCCAGCACGCATGCGGTGGCGCCGCGCGCTGCAAGCGCTCCACGGTGCGCCGCCGCGTCGATGCCGAAGGCACCCCCCGACACGGTGAGCCATCCGGACTCGGCGAGGTGCGCGCCCAGTTCGCGCGCGATGCCCTCTCCGTAGGCAGTGGCCGAGCGCGCGCCCACCACCGCGATCGAGCGCAGCGCGAGGAGCCGGAGGTCGCCGGCGCCCGCGACCCACAGTCCCAGCGGTGCGGCGTCGCGGAGGTCGTCGAGCTGCGTGGGCCACTCCGCGTCGCCGGGAACGACGTAGCGCGCCCCCAACCGATCCGCCGAGGCCCATGCGCCCTCCGCCCAGCGCCCGACTGCCTCGTCGTACGACGTGCCGCGGGGGACGCGGCCGGCGATGCCGGTGGCCGCCGGCAGGGGGGAATGTCCCGCGAGGATCTCCTCGACGACGGCGTGGGAGCCGCGATCGCGCACCCGCGCTCCGAGCACCCTGTCGCCGGCCTCGGTCCACTGGGAGAGCAGCAACCGGGCGACGCGCTCGGCGTCAGCGGGCGCGCCGCTCACGCTGCCCACGCGAAGCCCCCGCCGCGCAGCACCATCGCCGCGGCGACATGATCGCCGCCGGGACGAACCGCGCCGTCGAGGTCAGCCAGCGTCCAGGCCACGCGCAGGACCCGATCGGCACCGCGCATGCTCAGCGAGCCGCGCGCGAAGGCCGAGCGCAGCAGTCGCGTCCCCGCGTCGTCGGGTGGATAGGCATCGCGGAGGGCGGATCCGGGCGCCTCCGCATTGACCCGCCAGGACTCGCCGCGGGACGCCCAGCGCGAGGCCGATCGACGGCGCGCCTCGGCCACGCGCCCGGCCACCGCCGCGCTCGGCTCACCGGGCTCGCCAAGCTGGGCGAGGCTGGGCCGCTCGAGCGTGACACGCAGGTCGATGCGATCGAGCACGGGGCCGGACATCTTCGCGGCGTAGCGACGCCGCTCCACGGGCGAGCACGCACACGACGAGTCCATGCCGATCCCTCGGCCGCACGGGCATGGGTTCGCAGCGATGACGAGGGCGAAGCGCGCGGGGAGCACGCCGGAGATGTCGGCGCGCGCGATGCGCACCTCGCCGCTTTCGAGGGGCTGGCGCAAGGCATCGAGCACGGACCGGGTGAACTCCGGCGCCTCGTCGAGGAAGAGCACGCCTCGGTGGGACAGGGTCGCCGCACCGATGCGCAGGCGTCCTGCCTGCCCCCCTCCGACGATCGCGGTCATGGACGCCGAGTGGTGCGGCGCCTGGAAGGGAGCGCGGCGCACGAGCCCGCGCGGATCGAGGCCCGCCGCGGACTGGATCGACGTCACTTCCAGCGCCGTGGGGTCGTCGAGTTCGGGCATGAGGCCGGGCAGCCGCTCGGCAAGCAGGGTCTTGCCGACCCCGGGCACGCCCACCATCGCGAGGTGGTGGCCGCCCGCAGCGGCGACCTCCAGTGCGCGCCGCGCCTCGGCCTGGCCGCGCACGTCAGCCAGGTCCGGCGCCACGGCGCCCGTGCACGCGGCACGTTCGGGGGCGGTCTCGGGCTCGGCATGGCCCCGGAGGATGGAGACGAGGTGCGCCAGGTCGCGCACTCCCCCGGCATCGACACCGGGGACCAACTCTGCCTCCGCGACACCCGCCACCGGCACGAGGAGCCGGCCGCGGTCACCGCGCAGGGCGAGCGCGGCGGCGATCGCGCCCGGAATCGGGTGGATCCGACCGTCGAGGCCAAGTTCGCCGAGCACGCACGCGCTCGCCGCCGCGGCCTCGGGGACCTGGCCTGATGCCGCGAGGATGGCCACCGCGATGGCCGCGTCGAGAGCCGACCCGCGCTTGGGCAGGGACGCCGGCAGGAGCGCGACCGTGACGCGCGTGCGTGGCCACTCCAGGCCGCTGTGCTCCACGGCGGCGCGCACGCGATCGCGTGATTCGCTCACGGCGGTGTCGGCGAGGCCGACCATGGTGAGGCCCGGCAGCCCCGACCCCACGTCTGCCTCGACCATGACGATCCGCGCAGCGACGCCGACGATGACGGCGGTGCGGCATCGCGCCACCATCAGGCCACCCCGCGCAGGTGCTCGATGTACGGCGCACCGCGCGTGCTGAGCAGGATTCCGATGACGTCGATGCGCATCTCGCGCGCGGAGCGGTCATGCGCGCGCATCCATTCGCTCGCCAGGGCGCGCAGCCGTCGCACCTTGCGAGGCGTGACGGCTGCCAGGGGTGAGCCGAAGTCCTCCGAGCTGCGCGTCTTGACCTCGCAGAAGACCAGCGTGTCGGTCTGCCCGTCGCGAGCGACGATGTCGATCTCGCCCGTGCGTGACCGCCAGTTGCGCTCGAGCACGGCCAGGCCGAGCCGCTCGAGGTGCCGGACCGCGAGGTCCTCTCCCCATCGGCCGCGCTGCAGGTGCTGTGTGCCCATACCCACTCCCTCCGCGGGCCGACGGCCCTCGCGCCGAGCGTCGCGGCGATCAGGCACGCGGGCGGAGGCGATCGCATCGCCTGGGGATGGGCGCGCTAGCCGGTTCCTGTGGACACACCGGGGAGTCGCCAGCTGAGCCGATGCCACGGGGAGGGACCGATCTCCTGCAGCGCAGCGACGTGCTCGGGAGCGGCGTACCCCTTGTTGGCATGCCAACCGTACGCCGGGAAGCTCTCGGCCAGCCTCACCATCCGGGCGTCGCGCGCGACCTTGGCGATGATGCTCGCCGCGGCCACGGCCGCGCACGTCGCATCGGCCTGCACGCGCGTGGTCACGCGCGTGCCAGGGGCCACCCGCGTCAGCCAGTCGTGCTTGCCATCGAGGAGGAGCAGATCCGGGCGCACGCCCGTGGCGTTGAGCGCGCGGGCCGCGGCGAGGGCAAGGGCGCCGATGATGCCCCGCGCGTCGATCTCTCCGGGGGATGCCATCCCCACGGCGCTGCGGCGGGCCCACGCGCGCACGAGCGGAGCGAGTCGCTCCCGCGTCTGCGCATCGATCTCCTTGCTGTCGCGCACTCCTGTTGGTGCGGCAGCCGCATCGACGTCGATGACGACCACGCCCACGGCGACGGGTCCGGCGAGAGCACCGCGGCCAACCTCGTCGACCGCGGCGAGCAGCGCGCCCGGAGCGGCCTGCCGCAAGAGGGTGCGCTCGACGCGCAGGGTGACTGCCACGCGGCCCTCAGCCCACGGGACCCCGGGGCGGCCACGCCTGCCAGACGACGCGGCCCAGCACGTCGTCTGCGGCGAGCGTGCCCGCCTGCGCGTCGAGGAGCGTGCGGCTGTCTCGCGCCGCCTCGCGACGATCGGCCAGGACGAACACACGACCCTCGGGCACGGTCACGTCGAACGCCACCTGGTCCGTCGGGCCCGTGACGTAGTCCTCGATGAGGGGGGCGTCGTCCACCGTGATCCGGCCTGCGTCATCGCAGCAGGCCACGCGCTGACCGCCGGTCGCGATGAGGCGCACGACGGCGACGTCGGCGGGCACCCGCCATGCCTCGGGCGCCCGGACGAGGACGAGATCGCCGGCGCTGGTCCCTCCCCAGGGGGTGACGAGGACTCGGTCCCCCGAGGTCAAGGTGGGCTCCATCGCGTCGTCGGCGACGTAGGACACCTGGCCGAGTGCCAGCCTGGCGAGGATGACGACCGCGACGACGATCGCGACCACGATGCCGACCTCGCGAGCGATGACCAGGGCCCACCTGCCGGAGGATCGCGCCGGCCTGGGCGCCGCGTGTCGCCCGCGCACGACGGGAATCGGCTGGGTGTCCTCGTCGGGCGGTCGCAGCGAGGACGCGCTCACGGCGAGGGCCCGGGCCCGTCGAGCGCGGGCTGCTCGAAGGTGGCCGGGATCTCGAGGACCTGGGCGTTGCCCAGGGGCCACACGACGGCGAAGGCCCGTCCGATGACGCGATCGACCGGCACGAATCCGCCGCCGGGATCGCCCATGTGGGAGCGGGAGTCGGCGGACGCGGAACGGTGGTCGCCCATGACCCACAGCGTGCCCTCGGGCACGAGCACGTCGAAGGGCTGCTTGCTCGGCGGGTTGTTGCGGTAGAGATAGGCCTCCTCGTCGAGCGGGACGCCGTTGACCGTGATCCGTCCGTCCGCATCGCAGCAGACCACCCGGTCGCCGCCGACACCGATCACGCGCTTGATGAAGTCCGTCTCGCGCGGCGGCGCGATGCCGACGATCTCGCCCAGAAGTCGGCCCACGGCCTCCAGGGGCGAGCGCTCGGGCTCGACGATGTCGCCGATGACGAATGAGCCTGTGCCGTCGAAGACGACGATGTCGCCGCGTTCGACCGGGCGCAGGTGGTAGACGACCTTGTTGACGAGGACGCGATCACCGACCTGGAGGGTGTCCTCCATCGAGCCGGACGGGATGTAGAAGGCCTGCACGAGGAACGTCTTGACGACGAAGGCGACAAGGAAGGCCCCCACGATGAGGAGGGGAAACTCCAGCCACGCGGGGATGCGCGGACGTCGGCGCTCCTGGGCTGACACGCCCTCGGACGCGAACTGGTCCGCGGGGGTTCCCTCGCGCGGACCGGTCTCGCTCATGATCGCTCGACAGTACCGCTGACGGCCGCGCGGACGGGCCTCACTCCGCGGTGGCAGGAGCGGTGTCGCGCAGCTCCTTGATCTTGGCGGCCTTGCCCCGCAGGTTGCGCAGGTAGTAGAGCTTGGCCCGGCGCACGTCGCCTCGCGAGACGACCTCGACCTTTTCGATGATGGGCGTGTGCAGCGGGAAGGTGCGCTCCACGCCGACGCCGTAGGACACCTTGCGGACGGTGAATGTCTCGCGGATACCGTCGCCCGCGCGACCGATCACGACGCCCTGGAAGACCTGGACGCGAGTCTTGTTGCCCTCGACCACCTTGACGTGCACCTTGACGGTGTCGCCGGGGCGGAAATCGGGGATGTCGCTGCGCAGCGATGCGGAGTCGAGATCGTCGAGCGTCTGCATGACGGTGTCACTTCCTGCCGGCGCCACAGGTCGCCCGCGGTCGATCCGCCCTGGGGCGGCGCGGCTCCGCACCCACGTCGGGTCGGAGGACCGCTCCCTGGTGGCCCTCCCCCTGTGGCGGGTGGGCCCCGCAATCGGCGGGAACGGCCCGCCAAGTCTGCCACAGGGAGGCGCGGGGTCCCCGGCGGGGTGTCCGCTGCGCGGACGGACCCGGCCTCAGTCGGAGTCCTCCTGGGAGCCCGCCAGGAGGTCCGGACGCACGTCCCGGGTGCGCCGCTCGGCCTGGTCGCGCCGCCAGGCGGCGATGCGGGCGTGGTCGCCGGACAGCAGCACGTCGGGCACGTCGTGGCCGCGCCACTGCGGGGGCCGGGTGTAGACCGGGCCCTCGACCAGGCCTTCCATGGCCCCGGGCGCGAAGGAATCGTCGGTGATGCTGTCCTCGTTGCCCACCACGCCGGGCAGTAGCCGGGCGACAGCCTCGACGATCGCGAGGGCGGCCACCTCGCCGCCCGCGAGGACGTAGTCGCCCAGGGATACAGGCACGACCTCAGCCCGGCCGGCGTACTCCTGCGCGACGCGCGCGTCGATGCCCTCGTAGCGACCGCAGGCGATGACCAGCCCCTCGCGCGCGGCCCAGTCGACGGCGAGCACCTGGGTGAACGGGCGCCCCGAGGGGGTCGGGATGACCAGGAGCGGTCGCTCATGCTCGGGCAGGACGGCGTCGAGCGCCTCGCCCCAGGGCTCCGGGCGCATCACCATGCCCGGGCCTCCGCCGTAAGGCTCGTCGTCGACGGTGCGGTGCCGATCGTGCGTGAAGTCGCGCAGGTCGTGCACGCGGATGTCGAGCAGTCCCTGCTCGCAGGCCTTGCCGACGAGCGACAGCCCGAGCGGGGCGAGATAGTCGGGGAAGATCGTGACGATGTCGATCCTCACGACGTCACTCCCGCTTCCTCCTGGCCGTCGCCCTCGTCGACATCGAGCAGGCCCTCGGGGGGACGGACGACGATGCGCCCGGCATCCAGGTCGACGGCGGGCACGATGTCGGCGACGAAGGGCACGAGGATCTCCGCCGCGGTCGGGCTCGCGCGCACGGCCAGGACGTCCTGTGCGGGCAGATGAAGCACTTCGGTCACCGCGCCGACGCGTTCGCCCTCCTCGGTGAGCACCTCCAGGCCGATCAGGTCGTCGTCGTAGTACTCGTCCGGGTCCTCGGGGCGCTCCCCGGGCGCCCGCTCTGCCTCGAGCAGGAGTCCCGTGAGCTGCTCGGCGGCCGTGCGATCGTCGACGCCGGCGAAGTGCAGGCACAGGCGTCCGCCGTGCGGTCGCTCGGACTCGATGCGCAGCGCGCGATCCGTGCCCATGACGAGTACGTCGACACCGGCCGCGAGGCGTCGCTCGGGCTCATCGGTCAGGACGTCGACGAGCACGTCGCCCTTGACGCCCAGAGCGCGACCCACGCGCGCGACTACGACGCGCACGATGCGCTAGCGCTCGTCGACGTCGAGGAAGTCGATGCGCACGTGACCGTCGCGAGAGATAGCGGACACGACGGTGCGCAGGGCCGTGGCCGTGCGCCCGGAGCGCCCGATGACGCGGCCCATGTCCTCAGGGTGCACGCGCACCTCGAGCGAAGGCCCGCGTCGTCCCGTGCGCGCACGCACGGCGACGTCATCGGGATGGTCGACGATCCCGCGCACGAGGTGCCCCAGGGCGTCCTCGAGCACGTCAGGCCTCGGTGGACTCGGCCGCGGCCGAGGTGGCCTCGGCGACGGCCTCATCGGCTACGACAGCAGCGGCGTCGGCGACAGCATCGGCCTCGATGGCAGCCTCCACGGCGGCCTCGGCCTCGGCGGCGCTGATCTCGCCGGCGTTGGCCTCGGCGATCTCGACGATGGCCTCGGCCTCGGCGAGCACCGCGTCATCTGCCGCCGCCACCGCGACGGTCTGGGCCACAGCGGCGTCAGCGACCTTCTCCGCGACCTTGCGCGGCGCCGGCGTCTTGGGCTCGTCGGCCGCCTGCTTGACGGCTGCCTCGTACGCGGCGACCTTGGACTCCTTGGGAGCGGCGACCTTGAGGGTGCCCTCCTGTCCGGGCAGGCCCTTGAACTTCTGCCAGTCGCCGGTGATCTTCAGCAGCACGAGCACGGCGTCGGTCGGCTGCGCGCCGACCTTGAGCCAGTGCTGGGCGCGGTCGGAGTCGATCTCGATAAGGCTGGGATCTTGCATCGGCTGGTAGACGCCGATCTCCTCGATCGCCCGACCGTCGCGCTTGGTGCGCGAGTCGGCGACGATGACGCGGTACTGGGGGGCGTGGACCTTGCCCACGCGCTTCAACTTGATCTTGACGGCCACGGCCGGCACTGCTCCATTCGATTGGGCCACCCGAGGGTGGTCAGGGTGGGCCCTGGGCGTCGCGTGGGGCTGCGCCGCCGCCGGTCCCGGCGGGTACGCCGCCCGGGGTTGAGAGGGACCCTGGACCGCGTACAGCAGGGGGAAGTCTGCCAGAGGGGGCCCGCACGGGGCGAATCAGCCCCCGAGGAGCTTCTTCACGTCGTCCGGCAGCTCGAAGTCGGCCGGCGCGGCCGGCGCCGCCGGGGCCTCTGCCGCGCGCACGGCGGCATCGCGCTCCTCGGCGGCCCTCTTGGCGGGATTGCCGCTGCGGCCCTTCTTGGGCTTGGCGGGGGCCTTGCCCGAGCGCCCCTTCGACTTCTTGCCGCCTCCGCCGCCGAACCCGGGCATGCCCGGCATCCCGGGCATGCCCGGCATGCCCTTGCCACCGCGCATCTGTCGCATCATCTTCTGCGCCTCGCCGAAGCGATCGACGAGCCCGTTCACGTCGCTCACCTGCGTGCCGGAACCGCGCGCGATCCGAGCCCGACGCGACGCATTGAGGATCTTGGGGTCGCGACGCTCCGCGGGCGTCATCGACTGGATGATGGCGGCAACTCGATCGAGGTCCTTGTCATCCACCTGGTCGAGCTGGGCCTTCATGTCGCCCATCCCCGGCAGCATCCCGAGGATCTTGCCCAGCGAGCCCATCTTCTTGACGGCCTGCATCTGCTCGAGGAAGTCCTCGAGGGTGAAGTCCTCGCCCTGCGAGACCTTCTGCGCCATCCGCTCGGCCTGCTCGGCATCGAAGGCGCGCTCGGCCTGCTCGATGAGCGTGAGCACGTCCCCCATGTCGAGGATGCGCGAGGCCATGCGGTCGGGGTGGAAGGCCTCGAAGTCCTCGAGCTTCTCCCCCGTTGAGGCGAAGAGCACCGGGCGGCCGGTCACGGACACGATGGAGAGCGCGGCACCGCCGCGTGCATCGCCATCGAGCTTGGTGAGGACCACGCCGTCGAAGCCCACCCCGGCTCCGAACTCCTCGGCTGTGCGCACGGCATCCTGGCCGATCATCGCGTCGACGACGAGGAGGACCTCGTCGGGATCCACGGCGTCGCGCACCTGCGCGAGCTGGGCCATGAGCTCCGCGTCGATGGCGAGACGGCCCGCGGTGTCCACAATGACGATGTCGTTCACGTGCACTTCGGCGTGCTTCACCGAGTCGCGCGCGACGCTCACCGGGTCGCCGATGCCGTTGCCCGGCTCCGGGGCGAAGACAGGCACGCCAGCCCTCTCGCCGACGATGCGCAGCTGGTCGACGGCATTGGGGCGCTGAAGGTCCGCGGCAACGAGCAGCGGCGTGTGCGACTGGGACTTCAGGTAGGCAGCGAGCTTGCCCGCCAGGGTGGTCTTGCCCGCGCCCTGCAGGCCGGCGAGCAGGATGACCGTGGGCGGCTGCTTGGCGAAGCGCAGCCGACGGGTCTCTCCGCCGAGGATCTGCACGAGTTGCTCGTGCACGATCTTGACCACCTGCTGCGCCGGGTTGAGGGCTCCCGAGACCTCGGCCGACAGTGCCCGCTCCTTGACCCTGGCGCAGAAGTCGCGGACGACGGGCAGCGCCACGTCGGCGTCGAGCAGTGCGATGCGGATCTCGCGGACCGTCTCGTCGATGTCCGCCTCGGACAGGCGACCCTTGCCGCGGAGGTTGCGGAAAGTGGCCGCGAGGCGGTCGGACAGCGAAGCGAACAACGCGGACGACTCCCGATGAGGTGGGGCCCGGAGGCCCGGGCGACGCCCCAGCCTAGATCGTGAGCGCGGTGGCCTCCTCCTGGCCTTGCTGGAGCCGATCGAGCACGGCGCCCACGACGCGGCCGCGCTCCGCCGGGCTCAGCCGGCCGCCTCCTCGCGCGCGCAGGTAGAAGACATCCACCGCCTCCGACCCGAGCGTCTCGATGCGCGCGGCCACGATGGTCGCTCCGGCCCGGCTGATGGCCTCCCCGATGCGGTGAAGAAGCGCCGGCTCGTCATGGGCGCGCACCTCCAGCACGTCAGCCTCGCTGGCCGCACCCGGCACGAAGTCAACCCTCGGTGGCGCCCCCGGCGTGCCGCGACGGCGGTGCGACAGCCGCTCGCTGACGTCGATCTCCTCGGCGAGAGCACGCAGGATGTCCGATCGCACGAGGTCGAGGGCAGGGAACTCCCCGAAGAAGGGCACCACCGTCCAGACGGTGATGGCTCGGTCGCCGACCGTCTCGGTGTCGGCGGCCTTGACGTCGAGTCGGTGAACGGCGAGCACGCCGGCGATCGCGCCGAGGAGGCCGGGGCGATCTGGGGCGGCGATGACGACGCGGGACGCCGGCGTGCCGCGCTCGAGGACGAGCGCGACCCCGTCGTCCGCCAGGAGACGGGCATGTCCGTCCGCGATCGCCGGCGGAGGCGGAGGAAGGTGCCCGGACAGTCGCAGTCGGGTCCGCGCCACCAGCGCGTCGACGAGGGAGGCCTTCCAGTCGCTCCATGCGCCTGGGCCGGTCGCCGCGGCATCGGCGTAGGTCAGCGCCCGCAGCAACTCCAGCGCCTCCACGCTCTCCACGGCGGCGGCCACGCGCTCCGCCGTGAGCGGATCATCGAGGTCCCTGCGCGTGGCGGCCTCGGGCAGCAGCAGGTGGTGACGCACCATCAGCACCAGGATGGCGCGATCGGCTTCGTCGAAGCCCATGCGTGCCGCGATGACATCTGTGAGATCAGCGCCGACCTCGCTGTGATCCCCGGGTCGCGCCTTGCCGATGTCATGCAGGAGCGCTCCCACGAGCAGCAGATCCGGGCGCGCAACGTCGCGCAGATGGTCAGCTGACGCAGCGGCAGTCTCGACGAGATGACGATCCACCCGGTAGACGTGCACCGGATTGCCCTGTGGTGCCGAGCGCACCACAGCCCACTCCGGGATGAGTCGCGTGATGAGGCCGTGCCTATCCAGCGCCTCCCACACCGGCACCAGGCCCGCGCCCGAGCCCAGGAGCGAGACGAAGGCATCACGGGCCTCCGCGGGCCAGGGCGCGGGCAGGGGTGCCGACTCGCGCGCCAGCCTCACGACCGCGCCGGGGGCGAGCGGCAGCCCGGCCTGCGCGGCGGCGGCCGCGAGTCGCAGGACGAGTGCCGGGTCGCGGTCGGGGCGGGCCTCGGCAGCAAGCGCCACCTCCCCTTCGTGCACCACCGCGCCGTCGGCGAGGGGTACCCGCTCGGGCCCCGGCCTGTGCAGGCGCAGACGCACCTGGCGGCTCGTGCGACCCCTCGTCAGCCGGGAGATGCGGTGCCACGTGGTGTCGGACGCGTAGGCGACCGCGCGCGCCGCATCGCCGAGCTCGCGCAGCAGTTGGTCACGGCCCTCGAGCCCGAGGGCCTGTGCGACGTCGTGCTGGTCCTGCGCGCGCAGCACGTCCGCGGGGCGCCGCCCCGCGGCGAGTGCGCAGTCATGCAGCGCGTCGCGGATGTCGAGCAGCATCGACCTCGCATCCGCCAGGCCCTCCCGCGGGACATCGGTCAGCCACGAGGCGGCAATCGCGTCGAGGATGCCCGCGTCGCGCAGGCCGCCGTAGGACTCCTTGAGGTCGGGCTCGAGCAGGTGCGCCGCGTCGCCGTGACGTGCGCGACGGTGCTCGACGGATGCACGCACCTCGTCCATGCGGGTGCGCGCCAGGGCCCGCCAGTCCGCGAGGATTGCGCTCGTGACGCGTTCGCCAAGCGCGTGATCCCCCGCGACCGATCGAGCATCGAGGAGACCGAGGATGACGCGGACGTCGCTCGTCGCGGCGCGGCGCACCTCGGCCGGCGTGCGCACGCTGTGGTCCACCCTGACTCCGGCGTCCCACACGGGGTAGAAGAGCGCATCGGTCGCACGGGCAACCGCGGCATCCGCGGGGTCGACGCGCTCGGGCAGGACGAGCAGCAGGTCCAGATCGCTGCCGGCGGTGAGATCAGCCCTTCCGTAGCCGCCCACGGCAAGCAGTGACGCGCCGAGCTCGGCGGCGCCGCTGGCGGCGAAGACCCCCGAGAGCCAATCGTCCGTGAGCGTCGCCAGGGCGCGCCGTCGAGCCGCCCGCGACGCCACCGGCCGCTCGAGCAGCTCGCGACGCGCCTCGCGGTACGCCGCGGGGTCGGCGGACGGGGTCGCGACCCCGTCCGCCGAACCGGCGCTCGACTGGTGCGTCACAGCGCGTCGGGGCCGCTCTCCCCGGTGCGGACGCGGACGACGGACTCGACGGGGACGACCCAGACCTTGCCGTCGCCAATCTTGCCCGTCTGTGCGGCGGTGACGATGGCATCGACCACTCCACCGGCCTCCGCGTCGTCAACGACGACCTCGACGCGCACCTTGGGCACGAGGTCCACGGTGTACTCCGCCCCCCGATAGACCTCGGTGTGGCCGCGCTGCCGTCCGAAGCCGCTGGCCTCGCTCACGGTCATGCCCTGGATGCCCTTGGCCTCGAGGGCAGCCTTCACGTCCTCGAGCTTGAAGGGCTTGATGATCGCGGTAACGAGCTTCATGACTGCTCCCCTCCGTGCGCACGGTGGCCGATGCCCGCGAAGACCCCGCCACCTCCCGAATCTCCCAGCTCGTATGCGGACTCTGCATGCTCATTGAGGTCGACGCCACTCACTTCGACGTCCTCGCTCACCCGGAAGCCCATCGTGACCTTGATGAGGAAGCCGATGATGAAGGTGAGGATGAGGGAGTAGAAGAGAACGGCGAAGGCGCCGATGGCCTGCTTGCCCAGCTGCTCAGGGCCACCTCCGTAGAGGAGGCCGTTGACCCCGGCGGGGGCGGCCTCGGTCGCGAGGAACCCGATGAGCAGGGTCCCCACGAGGCCCCCGACGAGATGCACGCCCACGACGTCGAGGGAGTCGTCGTACTTCAGCTTGTACTTCAGGCCCACCGCGAGAGCGCAGAGCACGCCGGCGATGAGGCCGATGATCGACGCACCGAGAGGGCTCACTGCGCTACACGCGGGGGTGATGGCCACGAGGCCCGCCACGATGCCGGAGGCGGCACCCAGCGACGTTGCGTGGCCGTCGCGGATCTTCTCGGTGAGGAGCCAGCCGAGTCCCGCAGCGCACGTGGCGACGAAGGTGTTGAGGAAGACGACCGCGGACGTGTTGTCGGCCGCCACCTGCGATCCGGCGTTGAATCCGAACCAGCCGAACCACAGCAGCGCGGCGCCGATCATCACGAGCGTGAGGTTGTGCGGCTTCATGGGGGTGCGCGGCCAGCCCAGGCGGGCCCCGAGCAGGATCACGAGCGCGAGGGCCGCGATGCCGGCGTTGATGTGCACTGCGGTGCCGCCCGCAAAGTCGATGACGCCGAGCTTGGCGATCCATCCGCCGGTCTCCGGGTCGAGGTTGAACACCCAGTGCGCCACGGGGAAGTAGACCAGGGTCGCCCAGATGGCTGCGAAGACGAGCCACGCGCTGAACTTCGTGCGGTCGGCGATCGCCCCGGCGATGAGGCCCACCGTGAGGCAGGCGAACATCGCCTGGAAGGCCACGAAGATCATGGCCGGGATGGTGGCCTCGGGATCATCGGCCATCAGCCCCTCGAGGCCGAAGTACTGCGTGACATTGCCCAGCAGTCCGGCATCGCCGTACGACGCCCCGAAGGCCATCGAGTAGCCGTAGAGCATCCACAGGAGGCCCACGATGAAGAGGGCTCCCATGATCATCATCATCATGTTGAGCACGGACTTGACCCGCACCATGCCTCCGTAGAAGAAGGCCAGTCCGGGGATCATGAGCAGCACCAGCGCGGCTGCCATGAGCATCCATGCGGTGTCACCGGTGTTGAGCGCGGATTCCATTGGCGTCACACTCCTCGTGTCGCGTCCCAGGTCGGTCGGCTGACAGGGAGCAAAGACCACGCGCGTTACCCCGGATGCCCTCGCGGGTTACGCCCAGGTGACTTCCTCGGCCCGGATGTTTCGGGAATGTGAAGCGGCCGCTAGTCCTCGAGGAGCGCGTCGACGAACTCTGCGGGATCGAAGGGGGCCAGGTCGTCGGGGCCCTCGCCCAGGCCGACCAGCTTCACGGGCACGCCGAGCTCGCGCTGTACGGCCACGACGATTCCGCCCTTGGCCGTGCCATCGAGCTTGGTGAGCACGATCCCCGTGACGTCGACGACCTCGGAGAAGACCTTCGCCTGGGTGAGGCCGTTCTGGCCCGTCGTGGCATCGAGCACGAGGAGCACCTCGTCCACCGGTCCCTGCTTCTCGATCACGCGCTTGACCTTGCCGAGCTCGTCCATGAGGCCGACCTTGGTGTGCAGCCTGCCGGCCGTGTCGATCACCACGGAGTCGACATCGGCCTCAGCCCCGATGCGCACCGCGTCGAACGCGACCGCGGCGGGATCGCCACCCTCGGGGCCGCGGACGACTGCCGCGCCGACGCGATCGCCCCAGGTCTGCAGCTGATCGGCCGCGGCCGCACGGAAGGTGTCGGCCGCACCGAGCACCACGGTGCGCCCCTCGGCGACGAGGAGGCGCCCGAGCTTGCCCGTCGTCGTGGTCTTGCCGGTGCCGTTCACGCCCACGACCAGCAGCACCGCGGGTCCCTCGCCGTCGCGGACGGTGCGCAGGCTGCGGTCCATCGACGGGTCGACCAGGGCGATGAGCTCCTCGCGCAGCAGGGCGCGGACCTGCTCCGGTCCGGAGGGACTCTCAGCGAGCACACGCGCGCGCAGGCGCTCGAGGAGTTCCGTGGACGCCGCGACCCCGAGGTCGGCAGTGAGCAGGGTCTCCTCCACCTCGTCCCAGGTGTCCGCGTCGACGGTGTCCCGCGACATGAGCGCGAGCAGGCCGCGGCCGAGCGCGGACTGCGAGCGCGCCAGGCGCCTGCGCAGTCGCGTGAGGCGGCCCGCCGCGGGCTCCGGCTGCTCGAGGTCGGCCTCGGCGAGCGCGAGTTCCTCGAGGTCGACCTCCTGCAGATCCGCCTCGATCCCCGCATCGACGTCGAGGGAGGCGGGGGCGCCCAGGGCGTCCGCCGAGACGGCCTCCTCGATGGGCCTGCGCGCGGTGTCGCGCGGCACGGTGTCGTCGTCTCCCACCCCCGGCGCGTAGTCGATCCCGGGGCGCGGGCGAGCGGGCGGAGCGGGCTTGCGGCGCACGAGCGCGACGACGACACCCACGATGACGAGGAGGGCGACGGCAACGGCGATGACGAGACCGAGGGAATCCACGGCCCGATCCTCTCAGGCGCCGGGACGGACTGCGGACGAGCCCGTCAGGCGGACACGGGATCGCGATCGCGCAATCGCTGGCCGACCACCTGGGTCACCCCGTCGCCGCGCATCGAGACGCCGTAGAGCGCATCGGCGATTTCCATCGTCCGCTTCTGGTGCGTGACGACGATGAGCTGGGAAGCCGTGCGGAGCTCGTCGATCGCGTCGATGAGGCGTCCGAGGTTGACATCGTCCAGTGCGGCCTCGACCTCGTCGAGGACGTAGAACGGGCTCGGACGCGCCTTGAAGAGCGCGATGAGGAAGGCCACGGCCGTGAGCGAGCGCTCTCCACCGGACAGCAGCGAGAGGCGCTTGACCTTCTTGCCAGGCGGGCGCGCCTCGACGTCGACTCCCGTGAGAAGCATGTCCGATGGATCGGTGAGCACGAGTCGGCCGTCGCCGCCGGGGAAGAGCCGGGCGAAGACCTGCTCGAACTCCCGGGCGGTGTCCTGGTAGGCCTCGGTGAAGACCGCCTCGACGCGCTCGTCCACCTCCTTGATGATGGCGAGCAGGTCCGTCCGCGAGCGCTTGAGGTCCTCGACCTGCTCAGTGAGGAAGCGCAGCCTCTCCTCGAGCGCGCTGAACTCCTCGAGTGCGAGGGGGTTGACCTTGCCCAACAGGGCCAGGCCGCGTTCGGCGGACTTCAGCCGGCGCTCCTGCTGCGCTCGGTCGTAGGGGTAGGGCTCGGGGGCTGGGGCCTCGGGGTCGATCTCGTCGCCGGGGGCCGC
>CAZICY010000036.1:0-17162 GCA_964537955.1 uncultured Actinomyces sp.
GCCAGCGGGTCGGCATCATGTCGCGCACCCGCTACGACTGGACGGTGGCGGACTACGCCATCTGGTACGCCGGTGCCACCGTCGTCCCGATCTACGAGACCTCCTCGGCCGAGCAGGTCGAGTGGATCCTCGGCGACTCCAACGCCGTCGGCGTCTTCCTGGAGAGCGCCAAGAACAAGAAGGTCTTCGACGAGGTTGCCGATCGCCTGCCCGACTGCACGCGCGCGTGGATCTTCGACGACGGCGCGCTGGACACGCTCGCCGCTGCGGGCGCGGGTATCTCGGACGAGGAGCTCGAGCGCCGGCGCGCGACCCTCAACCCGGAGTCCCTCGCCACCATCATCTACACCTCCGGCACGACGGGCCGCCCCAAGGGCTGCATGCTCACCCACGGCAACTTCATGTTCGAGGTCAACAACATCGTGGCCGGCATGCCCCAGCTCTTCTCGGTGCAGGGCGCCTCGACGCTGCTCTTCCTCCCCCTCGCGCACGTGTTCGGCCGCATCATCCAGCTGGGGTGCATCCACTCGGGCACGCGCCTCGGGCACGCCCCGGACGTGAAGAACCTCCTCGGCGACCTGCAGTCCTTCCAGCCGACGTTCCTCCTCGCGGTCCCCCGCGTGTTCGAGAAGGTCTACAACTCCGCCCAGCAGAAGGCGACCGCGGAGGGCAAGGGCAACATCTTCAACACGGCTGCGCAGACCGCCATTGACTACTCCAAGTCACTCGACACCGGCGGTCCGGGCTTCGGTCTGAAGCTCAAGCACAAGGTCTTCGACCGGCTCGTCTACGGCAAGCTGCGCACGGCGATGGGCGGCAAGATCGCCTGGGCCGTCTCCGGCGGCGCGCCCCTGGGCGATCGCCTCGGGCACTTCTTCCGCGGCATCGGCGTGACCATCCTCGAGGGCTACGGCCTCACCGAGACGTCGGCGGCGACCACGGTCAACCGCCCCGACGCCATCAAGATCGGCACCGTGGGCCAGCCCTTCCCCGGAGCTTCAGTCAAGGTGGCTCCCGACGGCGAGCTCATGCTTGCCGGTGCCCAGATCTTCAAGGGCTACTGGAACAACCCGACCGCCACAGCGGAGGCGATCGAGCCCGACGGCTGGTTCCACTCCGGCGACATCGGCGAGATCGACGACCAGGGCTTCGTCAAGATCACCGGTCGCAAGAAGGAGTTGATCGTCACGGCCGGCGGCAAGAACGTCGCCCCCGCCGTCCTCGAGGATCGCCTCCGCGCCAACTGGCTCGTGAGCCAATGCATGGTCGTCGGCGACGCCCAGCCCTTCATCGCCGCCCTCGTCACGATCGACCCCGAGTCCTTCCCCGGCTGGCTCAAGCAGACGGGCAAGCCCGAGGGCGCCACGATCGCGTCGATGACCACCGATCCTGATCTGGTGGCCGAGATCCAGAAGGCGGTCGACGAGGCCAACAAGGCGGTGTCCAACGCCGAGGCCATCAAGAAGTTCACTATCCTTCCCGTCGACTGGACTGAAGAGGGCGGCCAGCTCACGCCCTCCATGAAGCTCAAGCGCAACGTCGTCATGAAGGAGTTCGCATCCGAGGTCGACGCTCTCTACTCGTAACGCAGGCCCTGGCCTCGCGTCACGCCCGCGACGGCGTGACGCGAGGCCTTGGCTTTGCGGGGGTCCTCCTCGTCTCCCTCGGCACGGGCGACCTGCCGATCGCCGCCGGCCAGGTGGGACTGGTGGCACTCATCGCCGTCCTCGCCCAGCTCGGCACCATCCCGGCCCGACCGGTGTGGCTGCGCTACGCCGTGCTCATCGCAGAGGCGGCCGCCATCGCGCTCGTCGTGGTGGCATCGACACCGGGTGACCGCCCCGCGATCGTCTACCTCGCCGTCCCCCCGATCGTCTGCGCCTTCGCCATGGGCGCCGCTGGCCTTGCCTCGGCGATCGCCGTCGAGGCACTCGTGCTCGTCGTCGGCACGGTTCTGCGCGTGCGCGATGACGTGCCGACAGGAGTGGTCGACCTCATCGTGGTCCTCGCCCTCGGCGCAGCCCTCGGGCTCGGCGCCATCCTCACGACCCACCTGCGCGAGCGCATCGCCCCGGCGAGTACCGACTACGACGCCGCGCGGCGCCTGCTCGTCTCCCTGCGCGACGTGGCGCGCCAACTCCCCGGCGGCCTCGAGGAATCGGCGCTGGCCCAGGCGGCTCTCGCGCGCTTCCGCACGGTGCTGCCGCACGACCAGGCCGAGGTCGTCATGCGAGCCGACGGGGGCAGGCTGCTCACCATCGCGCGCAGCCCCGAGGACTCCCCCGGCTGGGCGCCTTCCCTCGGATCGGGGCTGTGGGGGCAGGCTTGGGAGTCCGGCGTCGCCGTACAGCGCCTCGGTGCCATGGACGGCCCCGAGCTCGGCACCGCGCGCGCCTGTGCCGTCATCCCGCTGCGACTCGGCGATGAACGCATCGGCCTAGTCGGCATCGAGCGTGCCGGAGGACTATGGCCGGTGGAGGCACTGACCGAGGCCCAGGCGATGGCCGACGAAGCAGCGCTGCGACTGGACACGGCGCGCATCTTCGACGAGGTGCGCGACCTGGCAACACTGGAGGAGCGCAGGCGCCTCGCGCGCGAGATCCACGACGGGATCGCCCAGGAGGTCGCCGGCCTCGGGTTCCTCGTGGATGACGCACTCGCGTCGCAGCCCGACGCTGCGACGCGCGAGGGCCTGCAGCGCATCCGCGACGAGCTCACCCGCATCGTGACGGAACTGCGCCTGTCGATCTTCGACCTGCGCACCGAGGTCGGCGCCGGGATCGGCGAGGCGCTGTCGTCGCACGTGCGAGCCGTCGGTGCCGAGGCCGGCCTCACCGTGCACCTGGTGCTCGACGAGGACCCCACGCGCCTGCCGCCGGGTGTCGCGCCGGAGATCTTGCGCATCGCCCAGGAGGCCGTCGCCAACGCGCGCCGCCATGCCCACGCACGCACCCTGTGGGTGACCTACCGCGTCACGGACGGCAGCGCCTTCCTCCGCGTCGCCGACGACGGTCAGGGCATCGCCGACGGCCGCGCGCGCCCAGACAGTTTCGGCCTGACCATCATGCGCGAGCGCGCGACGCGGATAGGGGCGAGCCTGACGGTCAAGCGCCGCAGTCCCCAGGGGACTGTGGTGGAGTTGTCCCTGCAGGCCGCGGGCCGCGCAGAGGAGGAGGGCAGATGACGATCACCGTCCTCCTCGTCGACGACCACGAGCTCATCCGCGAGGGCCTGCGCCGTGCGCTGGAGCGCGAGCCGGACGTCGAGGTGGTGGCCGAGGCGGCGAGCGTCGCCGAGGGCATCGCGATGGGCCGCAAGTGCGAGCCCACGGTCGCCGTCGTCGACCTGCGCCTTCCGGACGGCAACGGCCTCGAGGTCGTCCGCTCCCTGCGCGCCCAGTCGCCTGACATGGGCATCGTCGTGCTCACGATGTACGCCGGGGACAACCAGCTCTTCGACGCGCTCGACGCCGGCGCAAGCGCGTTCGTGCCCAAGAGCGCTCCGGCCGAGGAGATCGTGGCTGCCGCACGCCATGCGGCGAGCGCGCCCCACTCCTTCACGTCGGCCGACCTCGCCGACGCCCTCAAACGACGCACCTCGCCGCAGGGGCCCCAGTTGTCCCCTCGCGAGCGCGAGGTGCTGCAGCTCCTCGCCGACGGACTCGGCGTCTCGCAGATCTCACGGCAGCTCTTCATCTCGGACTCCACGACCAAGACCCACATCTCCAAGCTCTACGACAAGCTCGGGGCCGGCAACCGCGCCCAGGCGCTCATGACCGCGCTCCGGCTGGGCCTGCTCGAGGCCCCCGACGACGCACCGTGACGATGGCGCGCATCCGCAGCAGCGTCGTCGCCCTGGTCGTGGCCTGGGCGATCAGCCGGGTCCTCATCCTCGGCACCCTCTCCGGGCATGTCCCCTATCCCGACGGCCCCTCGGTGCTCAACGACGTCAAGCTCTACGCCGAATGGTCGAGCCTGCTCGTCACAGGACGCTTCCCCATCGGCGATGACATGTGGCAGTACCCGCCCGGTGCGGGTCTCGTCTTCGCCCTCGCGGCCCTGCTCGGATCCAACCCTGTCGTGGCGTTCGCCCTCATCGCCTTGATCTGCGACCTCGCGACGCTCACCGTCCTCGCCATCGCCGGACGCCGCCGCGGCGTCGGCCTCGACGCGGCATGGGCCTGGGTGATCGGCGCCGTGCTCGTCGGACCCGTGTGGCTCGCGCGTTTCGACGTCGTGCCCACTCTCGCGGCGGTCGTCGCCCTCGTGCTCGTCGCGCGCCCGGTGTGGAGCGGGGCAGCTGCCGCCGCGGGCACGCTGCTGAAGGTATGGCCGGGTCTGATGCTCATCGCCCTGCCGCGCCGCTCGCTGCCGCGCGGCATCCTCGGCTTCGTCGTGATGTCCGCGGCGATCCTCGGCGGCGTGATGCTGTGGTCGACAGGGGGCGTGTCCTTCCTCGGCGAGCAGGGAGCGCGCGGACTGCAGGTCGAATCCGTCGGAGCGCTCCCCTTCATGGTGTGGAACGTCTTCACCGAGGTCCCGACGCAGTTCCGCTTCGGCGCGATGGAGGTCGACGTACCCATCACGATCCCCCTGGGACTGGCCATCACCCTCGCGGGTCTGGCCGTGCTCGCCCTCCTCGGCGTACTCCGGCTGCTCGGCCGTCTGGAGACCCTCGGCCCCGCCGATGTCGCCCTCGTCGCACTGCTCGTGAGCATGGTGACCAGCAGGGTGCTGTCGCCGCAGTACTCCGTGTGGGTGGTCGGCGTGGCCGCGGTGACCTTCCTCGACCCAGCGAGCCGCATGCGCACGGTCGTGTGGCTGCTGGTCCCATCGATCCTGGTGACCCAGGTGATCTATCCCTACGGCTACGGCAGCTTCCTCAACGGCGACTGGTGGGCCGTGGCGCTCCAGGTGATCCGGGTCGGGCTGCTCGTCGCGGCCACAGTCATCGGGCTCGCCGTGGTGCTGCGCCAGGCACTGCGCCGAGGCGTCAGCGAGCCGCGTCCAGCAGAGCCAGCCGCTGCAGCGGCGTCGGATGGGTGAAGAGCAGCGCATAGCGCCACTGGGGCGGCTCCAGGGTCGACTTGTTCGTCACCGCCAGGCGCACGAGCAGGTCGGCGTAGGCATCGGCGTCTCCCGTCACCGCCAGCGCCTCGCGATCGGTGCGCGCCTCCAGTGCGCGGCTCACCGTGACCGCGCCGACGGAACCGACGAGCGAGGCCACCAGCGCAACCGCGACGACGAGCGGCACGGTGCGCGGATCACCGACCGTGGGAGCGCGCAGCCAGGCGCGCACTCGCGGCGATAGCGCCAGGGCTGCGGCCAGCGCAGCGGCCCCTCCCGCTGCGAGCGCGGCGAGCGCGGTGCCCAGGATGACGTCGCCCTCGCGGACGTGGACGAGCTCATGGGCGACGAGCGCGTCGATCTCCGCGGGCGAGGCGGACCCCGAGACCGTGTCGTAGACCGTGACGGCACGCGTGGGGCCCCAGCCGGACACGTGCGCATTGATCGCCGGTGAGCGATCGGACACCTCGACGACGGTCACGGTGCCGACATCCACGCCGAGGCGGTCGGCCATGGAGAGCACGCGTGCGGTGATCTCCGGATCGGCCGCGGTGCCCTCGAGTCGCTGGATGAGCGGAAGCACCGCCGACGTGGCGAGCGCGACGAGCACGGCGCCGGCGACGACCGCGATCCAGCCGCGCCGCGGCCAGCGCCGCAGCAGCGCGAGCGCGACGGCCACCCCGAGCGCGCCGAGGGCCACGAAGGCGAAGGACTCCCCGAGCCACCGCATCCACCAGGCACCCCACGGCTCCACGAGGAGCCCATGATCGCGGCGCGCCTGCGCGACGAGGAGCGCGAAGGGAAGCGTGACGAGGCGGGTCGCGGCGAGCAGTGCCGCGGTCGCGAGAAGACTCGCGAGGAAGGGCCGCTGTCGCGGGCCGATGCGCGCAAGCGCCTCGCGCACGGGAGCGACGAGGAGCACGAGGAGCGCGAGGGCCGCGGGAGCCAGCCAGGCGAGTACGCCGGGGATCCATGCGGCGCTGACGTAGGCCTGGATGGAACTCACCTGTTCGGCGGTGAACGCGGCGAGCCGGTCGGAGGCGAGGTCCGCCCACGGTGCGACGGCGGCGTCCCAGGGGACCAGGGCGAGCGCCGTGACCACGGCGGCGGCGTACAGCACCAGCGAGACGAGCAGCGCCGAGCGGGCCGGGGTCACCCGGCCATCATGCGACGCCCTCCTCGCCTGTCACCAGTCGCAGGGGTGGGACGAGCCCGGATCCGGCGAGGACGGCGAAGGCCGCCTGCTCCTCGCCGCCGATCTGCCCGGGCGGCCCCAGGAGGACGCTCACGATGCAGTCGCCGCAGGCCGCGGGCCGGGCCAGGCAGCTGGCGCAATCGATGGTGATCTCGCCGGGCGTGCTGTCGCTGCGTTCGCTCATGCCTCGAAGGTAGGCAGGGGGTCCGACAGCGACGGTTCACACGCCCCCGACGTCATGGGGGCTGTCGCCCTCGTGGCCGGGCTCGGGGCGAGGGATGACCTCGATCCGATCGGCGTTGCCGCACCAGCGGCAGCGCACCTCCTCGACCTCTTCCTCCAGCGTCTCGGTGCCCTCCACCTCGGGCGCTCCCGCGAGATCGATGTGCCAGTACTCCCGGGTGCGGGCACGGCGTAGGACGTCGAATCGGGTGAGGTTGCCGCAGTGGCCGCAGCGCCAGCGATGGCCGGCGTCGGGGATCGTCGCCATGGGGCGAGCCTAGGACGCGCATCCCGTCGGGAGCCGCCTTGGCCGGACGGGTCCGCTCGGGGTGTCGCACCCGCCGATGTCGGACCTCGCGCCTAGCGTCGAGCGCATGCCGGGCCTCGTCGCGGAGCAGCAGCTCTCTCTGGACGACCTCGGCACGCCCCTCGCCGACGTCACCTTCGTCGTCGTCGACCTCGAGACCACGGGTGGCAAGCCTGCCGACGCGGGCATCACCGAGATCGGCGCGGTCAAGGTGCGCGGCGGCGAGGTGCTCGGCGAATACCAGACCTTCGTCAATCCGGGCGTGCCCATCCCGCCCTTCATCGCCGCGCTCACCGGCATCACCGATCGCATGCTCGTGGGCGCGCCGTCGGTCGCCGCCGCGGTCGCGGGATTCTGGGAGTTCGCGCGCGGCGCCGTCATCGTCGCGCACAACGCCCCCTACGACATCTCGTTCCTCCGCGGGGCCGGAGACAAGGCCGACCTGCCGTGGCCGGGCCCGCGCGTGGTCGACACCGCGCGCATCGCCCGGCGGGCGATCGCTCGCGACGAGGTGCGCAACTGCAAGCTCGAGACCCTCTCGCGCTTCTTCCACTCACCCACTCCCCCGTGCCACCGGGCCCTTGACGACGCGCGCGCCACCGTGGCCGTGCTCCACGGGCTCATGGAGCGCATGGGCCCGCTCGGCGTGCACTGCCTCGAGGACCTGGTCGCCTTCGGCGGACGCACGACGCCCCAGCAGCGCACCAAGCGCCACCTGGCCGGGGATCTGCCCGAGGCGCCCGGCGTCTACGTCTTCCGCAATGCCCAGGGCCATGCGCTCTACGTCGGCACGTCGCGCAACATCCGCTCGCGCGTGCGCTCCTACTTCACCGCGTCGGAGCAGCGCAAGCGCATGTCCGAGATGGTGGGCCTCGCCGACCGCGTCGACCCCATCGTGTGCGCGACCGACCTCGAGGCGCGCGTGCGCGAGCTCCGCCTCATCGCCGAGCACAAGCCGCCCTACAACCGACGCTCGCGCCATCCCGAGCGGCAGGTGTGGCTGGCCCTCACTCGTGAGCCGCATCCACGCCTGGTGACGGTGAGCGCCGTGCGCGAGAGCCATCTCGCCGCGATCGGTCCCTTTGCCTCGCGCGGTGCGGCGACATTCGCTGCGGAGGCGCTTCACGAGGCGCTGCCCCTGCGCACGTGCACCGAACGCCTGCCGCGCGGCCCGCGTCGTGATGCCGGCTGCGTGCGCGGCCAGCTCGGCCAGTGCGCGGCGCCCTGCGCGCGCTCAGGCGATCCCGATGCGTACGCCGTCACGGCCCAGCAGGCACTGGCCGCCTTCAGCGGCGACACCCGCGCGGTGGTCGCGGCCATCCAGGCGCGCATGGCCGCGCTCGCCGAGGGGGGCCGATTCGAGCAGGCCCGAGCGTGGCGCGATCGCCTGGAGTCCTATGTCCGCGCGAGCGTGCGGCGGCATCGGCTGACGGCCCTCGCGGAGGCCGAGGAGGTCGTGGCCGCGCAGCTCGTCGAGGGCGCCTGGCACATCCACGTGATCCGCTACGGCCGCCTCGCGGCGGCAGGGGTTGCGGCTCGTGGTGAGGACCCGCGGCCCGTGGTCGACGCCCTCGTGCTCAGCGGCGACAGCGTCGCGCCGGGGACGGCCCTGACCGAGGAGACCGACCTGCTCTGGCGGTGGTTGATCGACGCGCGCCTTGTGCGCACGTCCGCGCCGCTGTCGCTGCCGATTCATGTCGGCGGCGAGATGGCCGACTCCCTGCGCCGGGCGCGCGAGGCGGCCGACACCCTGCGCTACACGGCGGACCGCCGCGGGCTGAGGCCGAGCGCCTAGGAGTGAGCGCGCAGGGCCTGCGACGTGTCGGCCCAGCGACGCAGCAGGTCACCGGCCGCACCCGACTCCACCGCCGCGCGCGCATCGACGAGATGAGCACGCACGCGATCACGCAGCGATCCCTGCACGTACTCGCCTTCAGCGGCTGCGACCGCAGCGGAATGCGCGGCCAGGGCCGCTGCCGCATTCGCGACGACGACCGCGCGTACGGCGTCGATATCGGACGGCAACGGCAGATCCGGGTGCTCACGCGGCATGCCGAACGCTGCCCGGCACACCTCCGCGTTGGTCACCGCATCTCCCCCGACGAGCGCACCCTCCGCGATGCCGCCCATGCCGAGGTCGGCGGCCTCCAGCCGCTCCTCGCACACCTCACCGCGCGTGGTGTCCCACACCTGCGTGCCGCCGTACGGCGAGATCTCATCCCAACCATTGTCACCGCGCACGACGAGCACGCGATCGTCACGGTCGGCGAAGACCTGCGCCATCACCGGCGCCATGCGCGCATCCGAGCAGCCGATCAATCCCGCGACGGGTCTCGCCGGGTTGGTGAGCGGGCCGAGGATGTTGAAGATCGTGGGCACGCCGAGTTCGCGTCGTACGGGCGCTGCGTGCTTCATCGCCGGGTGCAGCACCTGCGCGAAGGCAAACGCGATGCCGAGCTCGCGCGCGCACGAAGCGATCGCGTCCGGCGGCAGATCGATGGCGAGACCGAGTTCCTCGAGGACGTCCGCAGTGCCGGACTTCGACGACGCCGCGCGGTTGCCGTGCTTGACGATCGTGGCCCCGCACGAAGCTGCCACGATCGCGGCCATGGTGGAGAAGTTGACCGACCCGGACGCGTCGCCGCCGGTGCCCACGACGTCGAGCAGGATCCCGGGCACCTCGACCGGGAGGGCCGCAGCGCGCATGGCGTCGGCCGCCGCGGCAACCTCCTCGGCGGTCGCCCCCTTCGCCGCAAGGCCGAGGAGGAGCTCCCTGATCTGCTCCGGGGCGGCCTCGCCCGACATCACCTGGTCCAGGGCCCAGCGGGCCGAGTCGGCATCGAGGTCCTGGCCTTCGGCGAGGCGGCCGAGGATCAGGGGCCAGGAGGGGGACACCGGCATCAGCGGCGCCCCACCATCGCAAAAGCGGGCATATCGCCCATACCGCTAGCGGACCGGCAGGCCGGCGAGGCGCTGGCGCAGAAGGGCGGCCGTCGTGTCGGCCAGCACCATGGGATCGAGCGGGCGGGGCACGACCCCGTCTGCCCGCGACCAGGTGGCCAGCCAGGCGTCCTGAGGGCGGCCGGTAAGCACCAGCACGGGCGGGCAGGCGTAGATCTCGTCCTTGAGCTGCCTGCAGACGCCCATTCCGCCTGCAGGGGCGGCCTCCCCGTCCAGGATGGCCAGGTCGACGCCACCGGCGTCCATCGCCTTGAGGACGGCCGGGAGAGTGGCGCACTCCAGGTAGCGCAGGGCGGGGAGCTCGGGCGCGGGACGCCGGCCCAGAGCACGGAGCACTTCCTCCCGGGCCGTGCGGTCATCGCTGTAGACCAGGACCGCCAGGGTGGCGGCAGGGGCGTCGGCATCCGTCACGGCGTCAGGCTACCGGGATCCTGCTCTCCCGGGGGGTCTGCACCCCCCTCATGGCTCCCTCTGGCAGAGTGGGGCTGTGGCGACCACGACACCTCCCGTGCCTCCGGCCTTCGCGCACGCGCCGGCCAATCGGCCCAACGCCGTGGCCATCGGCACCATCGTCTGGCTGTCCAGCGAGCTCATGTTCTTCGCCGGCCTGTTCGCCATGTACTTCACACTCAGGGCGGTCAACCCCGAGCTGTGGGCCCAGGAGACGCAGCTGCTCAACATCCCCTTCGCGAGCGTCAACACCACGATCCTGGTGCTCTCGTCGGTGACCTGCCAGCTCGGTGTCTTCGCCGCCGAGCGCGGCGACGTCAAGGGGCTGCGTCGATGGTTCATCATCACGTTCCTCATGGGCTCGGTCTTCATCGCGGGCCAGGTCTTCGAGTACGCCGAACTCGTGCACAAGGGACTCACCCTTCAGAGCAGCGCGTACGGCTCCGCCTTCTACCTGACGACCGGCTTCCACGGCCTGCACGTGGTCGGCGGCCTCATCGCCTTCCTGCTCGTGCTCGCGACGACCTACGTCGTCAAGCGATTCACGCACGACCAGGCCACGCGCGCGATCGTCGTGTCCTACTACTGGCACTTCGTCGACGTCGTCTGGATCGCACTGTTCTTCATGATCTACATCCTCAAGTAACGTCACCACCACATAAGCGCTCGGGCTTAGACACAGGACGGAAGGGACACGCGTGAAGGGACTGGCGGCCCGGCGGCGCAATCCGATCGTGGCCTCGGTGCTACTGCTCGTGGCGCTCCTCGGCGTCGGCGGCGTCTACGCGGTCGCCACGACCGCCGCGCCCGCAGAGGCAGTGGCGACGATGGACCAGACGGCGATCGACGAGGGCAAGCGCCTCTACCTAGAGGGCTGCTCCTCCTGCCACGGCCTCAACGCCCAGGGCACGAGCAACGGCCCCACCCTCATCGGCGTCGGCGCCGCATCCGTCCACTTCCAGGTCGCCACCGGTCGCATGCCCATGGCGGCACCCGCGGCGCAGGCACCGACGAAGCCCGCCGACTACAACGAGGCGGAGATCGCCGCGATGGCGGCGTACATCGCCTCGCTTGGCCCCGGCCCCGCGATCCCCACCGCTGAGCAGCTCGACTACTCCGACGCCGACATCGCCGAGGGCGGTGTGCTCTTCCGCATCAACTGCGCCCAGTGCCACCAGGCCGCGGGCGGCGGCGGAGCGCTCACGGAGGGCAAGTACGCGCCCAGCCTCATGAAGGCCACCCCGCAGGAGATCTACGAGGCGATGCTCACCGGGCCGCAGAACATGCCCGTGTTCGGTGACGGCACCCTGCCGGTCGAGGACAAGCAGGCGATCATCGCCTACATCATGGATCTGCAGGAGGCGCCCAGCCCGGGAGGCATGGCACTCGGGCGCATCGGGCCCGTCGCCGAGGGCCTGCTCCTGTGGGGCGGCGTCATGGCGGCCTTCGTCGGCCTCGCCGTGTGGATTGGAATCAGGGCACGATGAGCGACCTCACCACGCGCGACGGCGCGAGCACTCCGGACCACGGTCACGACCACGGGGACGTCCCCGCCGACGACCTGGCCCGGCCGCTCTACCAGGGCCCCGGCGGCCTGCCCGCCGCCGACATGCCCCACCGCCCTCGCCGCAGCGACTTCGATCCCAAGGCCGCGCGGCGCGCCGAGCGCCAGGTCGCGGGCCTGTTCATGCTCTCCATGCTCATGGTCGTCCTCTTCGTGGTGGCCTACATCGCGATCGACCCCTACACCGACGTCTACATCCCGGTGTTCGGCGAGGTGGGCGCCCAGAACTTCGCCCTCGGACTCACCTTCGGCCTGGGCGTGTTCTGCATCGGCGCGGGCGCCATCCAGTGGGCCAAGAAGCTCATGCCCGACGTCGAGGTCGTCCAGCAGCGCCACTCCCTCGCCTCCACCCCGCACGAGGATGTCGAGGCCGCCGAGCAGTACGAGCGCGGCAAGGAGGAGTCGGGCTTCGCGCAGTACAAGATCATCCGCCGCACGCTCATCGCGGCTCTCGCGCTCTTCCCGATCCCCCTGATCGTCATGCTGCGCGACCTGTGGAGCCCCAAGAACGGCGGCTTCGGCCCCAGCCCCGTGGAAGTGCTCAGCACGACCGCGTGGGTCGAGGGCATGCCCATCGTCACGGATGGCACCTACGTCAAGCTCCGCCCCGAGGACATCCCCGTCGGCGGGCTCGTCTCGGCGCTGCCCGAGAACATCATGGAAATCCAGGAGGAGGAGCACAACCTCAACGCCCGCGGCAAGGCGGCCATCATCCTCGTGCGCATGGAGCCCGACGAGATCCGCGCCCAGCAGGGCGACGGCTGGGACTACCAGGGGATCCTCGCCTACTCCAAGATCTGCACCCACGTGGGCTGCCCCATCGCCCTCTACGAGCACCGCACGCATCACCTGCTCTGCCCGTGCCACCAGTCGACCTTCGACCTGGCCGACGCGGGCAATGTCATTTTCGGGCCTGCGGCTCGGCGCATGCCCCAGTTGCCGATTGGTGTCAATGAGGAAGGATTCCTCGTAGCAAAGGCACCCTTCGCTGAGCCCGTTGGGCCGAGTTTCTGGGAGCGCGGATGAGCACTACGGAGAAGGTCGGCGAGTCCGTCGCCACCTACGTCGACCAGCGGGTCGGCTCCAACCGATTCCTGGGCCGCAGCCTGAAGAAGGTCTTCCCCGACCACTGGTCCTTCATGCTGGGTGAGATCGCCCTCTACAGCTTCATCATCGTGCTGCTCACCGGCGTCTTCCTCACGTTCTTCTACAAGCCGAGCATGGTCGAGGTCGTCTACGACGGGTCCTACGTTCCCCTCAAGGGCATCTACATGACCGAGGCCTACGCCTCGACCCTCGACATCTCCTTCGACGTCCGCGGCGGCCTACTCATCCGCCAAATGCACCACTGGGCAGCCCTGCTCTTCATCGCCGCGATGGCCGTCCACATGTTCCGCGTGTTCTTCACCGGCGCCTTCCGCAAGCCCCGCGAGTTCAACTGGGTCATCGGCATCGCACTGATCACCCTCGGTCTCGGCGCCGGCTTCTCCGGCTACTCCCTGCCCGACGACCTGCTCTCCGGCACCGGCCTGCAGATCGCACGCGGCATCGTCCAGGCGATCCCCATCGTCGGAACGTGGGGTGCCTTCCTGCTCTTCGACGGCGAGTTCCCCGGCACGGAGTTCATCTCCCGCCTCTACGCCGTGCACATCCTGCTCATCCCCGGACTCATCCTGGCCCTGATCACCATCCACCTGATGATGGTGTGGACCCAGAAGCACACGCAGTTCCCCGGACCCGGCCGCACCAACGACAACGTCGTGGGCTACCCGCTCATGCCGATCTACATGGCCAAGGCCGGCGGCTTCTTCTTCGTCGTGTTCGGCGTGACCGCGCTCATCTCCGGGCTCTTCACCATCAACCCGATCTGGATCTTCGGGCCCTACACACCCGATCAGGTGGGCGCCGGGTCGCAGCCTGACTGGTACATCGGCTGGCTCGACGGCGCGCTGCGGATCTTCCCCAACATCGAGACGGTGCTCTTCGGCTACACGATCTCGTGGAACATCTTCATCCCCGCCGTCATCCTGCCCGGCATCGTCTTCACCGTCGCCGCGCTCTATCCCTTCCTCGAGGCGTGGGTGACTGGCGACAAGCGCGACCAGAACCTCCTCGACCGCCCGCGCAACGCCCCGACCCGCACGGGCCTCGGCGTCATGGCGATCACCTTCTACGTCCTGCTCTTCATCGGCGGCGGCAACGACGTGGTCGCTATCACCTTCGACCTGTCGATCAACGCGATCATCTGGTTCCTGAGGATCGCCGTGATCGTGCTACCTCCCATCGCCTTCCTCATCACGCGCCGCATCTGCATCGGCCTGCAGCGCAAGGACCGCGAGAAGCTCCTGCACGGCTACGAGTCCGGTCGCATCCTGCGCCTGCCGCACGGCGAGTTCATCGAGGTGCACGAGCCGCTCACGGTCAAGGAGCGCGCCGTCCTGGAGTCGGCCATCGAGGCCTACCGCGCACCGCTGCCGGCACCCGAGAAGGTCGATGCCAACGGCGTGGCCAACAAGCACTACCGCCGCGACCTCATCCGTTACAAGCTCTCGCGCTGGTTCTACGCCGACGACATCGTGCCGCCGACCCGCGCGGAGATCGAGGCCGGACAGGCTCATGTGTCCCACTCCGCCGCACTCGAGGCACCACTGCACGAGTTCGACGAGAAGGAGACCGTGATGGTGCCCTTCCACGGCGGCGTCCTGCACACCGAGGGCGAGCCCGCCACCAACCGCGAGCAACTCGAGGAGCGCGGGGGCAACCTCTAGCCCCGCTCCCCCCTCACGGCACTGGCCGCCCCGGACACCTCATCGGTGTCCGGGGCGGACTGCTGTCTGGGCCCGGCAGGGCCCCGCAGGTCCCCGGATCAGGCGGTGCGCCCCAGGCCCCGCAGGAGTCCGCAAGGAAGCCGCCAGGAGCCCCCAGCGCGCGACTCCACCGCACCACCCCTGAAGAGCTCTCCGGCGTCCCTTCTGGGTCGCCTGGGTGCGCTAGGCGCCCGGGGTCACCCGGATGCCGACCTGGCCGACCGCGCCCGGCTTGCGCGCCGCACGCCGGCTGCGCCACATGAGGAGCTTGCCCAGCAGCCCGTAGCGCTTCTCGATCATCGCGGCGGTGCGAGCCGTCTCGGCCGCGTCCTCCAGCAGCGCCGTGCCCTCGACCTGCTCGCCCTTGAGGTTGCCGCGCGCATCGCACGGAGCCAGGAGCACGCGGGGGTCGTTGCGCAGTCGCTTGGCCTTGCCCGAGTCTGCCTGGGTGACGACGCGGAGCGCATCGCCATCGGGAACGAGCCACACCGGCGTCGCGACAGGCGTGCCGTCGCGACGGAAGGTGGTGAGGGAGAGGTACTTCGCCTGGGCCAACGCGTCCGGGATCATGAGGAGGCCGACGTCATGTGCGCCCCGCTCGCCGAGCGCTTGAGCCAGTCGTCCCAGGAGATGTTCCACACCGTGATGCCGTTGCCGGGATCCTGCTTGAGCGGCGTACCCGTGATCTCGATGGGATCGCCGATGTTGGTCACACTGAAGAGCCACCCGGCGTTGTCCAGGCTCATCGACGTGCACCCGTGGCTGATGCGGCGATTGCCCCATGCGCTCGCAGCCCACGGAGAGGCGTGCAGGAACTCCCCGTGCCAGGTGAGGCGCATGGCGTAGTCGACCTTCACCCGATAGTGGTCCGGGTCGTCACGGGAGACACCAGCTGTCGCGTTGTCCATGACCCGGGTGCGCTCCTTGGTCATGATGAGCTTGGTGCCCGAGAGGGTCTCGTAGCCGTCCATGCCCATCGTGACGGGGATGGTGCGCTCCTTCTTGCCGTTGATGAAGACCTTCATCATCAGTGTCTGGGCGTCAGCTTCCATGACCACGCTGTCGGTCGTGCGGTAGGACGTGCTCACCCTGTCCTTGCCCCACAGCCCCGGTGCGGCCTGGACCCCGCGCAGGTCGATGTCCAGGTCGATGTCGGTGTTGCCCGGCCAGTAGTCCTTGGGACGGAAGATCGCCTGAGTGGGACCGGTCCAGTACCACGCGCCTTCGATCGGCGTCGGCGTGCGCACGACCATGGCCTTCTCGACAGCAGCGCGGTCCTTGACTTCCTCGTCGAAGTTGACCGTGAGGGGCATCCCCACTCCGAACTCCGATCCGGCCTCGAGGCTGGGGGTGGCCTTGAGGAAGCCGTCGGGGTCGACCGTGCGGATCTTCTCGGTGAGGGTGGTGGTCTGGCCACGCGGATCGATGGCGGTGGCCGTGACCTGGTACGTCGAATCGAAGTCGAGGTAGGAGCGCTGGGAGGTCCAGGTGCGCCCGTCGTTGGACAACTCCCCCTTGATCACCCGACTGGGGCCCTGGGTCACCACGACCTCGGTGAGGCGCCCGTGATCGACGTGCACGACGATCGGGCGGTCGATGGGGGCATCGCGCGTGATGGCGTCGACCAGGCCGATCTGGGCGATGGACTCGTCGGGCAGGGCAGCCGAGGTGAGTTCGAGGCTGGGCTGGCAGGCCGTCACCCCGAGCAGGGCGACCGCCGCACCCGAGGCCAGGAGGGCACGCCGCATGCCCCGAGGATAGCCCGAAGCGGTCCGGGATTCAGCGCGCGAAGGCGCCGCGGTAGTACTCGAACAGCCAGCCGATGACCGCGAGGAGCAGCACCATGACGCCGAGGACGACGAGCCACGCCGCGAAGATGAAGCCGACGGCGATCATCATGGCCGCAAACCCGACGGGCAGGGGCCACCAGCTGTGGGGGCTGTAGAAGCCGTACTCCGGGTCCGCCTCGTCGATCTCCGCGTTGGCGCGGTCCTCCGGCAGGCCGTCGAGGCGCTTGTTGGTGTAGAGCACGTAGAAGGCGACGAGGAAGGCAAGGCCGCCTGTCATGACGAGCGCCGTGGTGCCGATCTCATCGCCGCTGACGTAGAAGTAGATGCCGCCCACGGCGAGGAAGAAGATCGCGCCGAGTGCGAAGGACCAGCCCCCGATCTTCACGAGGCACTCCCTGACGTGACCTGACCTGCCGGGGCGGGCTGCTGCTCGGCGAGCTCCGGGTGGTGCAGGTCGAAGGCCGGCCGCTCCGAGCGGATCCGGGGCAGCGAGGTGAAGTTGTGACGCGGCGGCGGGCACGAGGTCGCCCACTCCAAAGAACCGCCCCAGCCCCACGGATCGTCCACGGTGACCTTGGGGGCGTTCTTCCACGTCCACAGGACGTTCCAGATGAAGACGAGCGTGGACACGCCGATGAGGATCGACCCGATCGACGACACCGTGTTGAGCGTGGTGAAGCCGTCACTGGCGAGATAGTCGCCGTAGCGCCTCGGCATGCCCTGGACGCCGAGCCAGTGCTGGACCAGGAAGGTCACCTGGAAGCCGATGAAGACCATCCAGAACTGCACGTGACCGAGCT
>CAZICY010000037.1:0-12501 GCA_964537955.1 uncultured Actinomyces sp.
AGCACGAGTCGAGCGACCCCTCGCACATCATCAGCCAGAAGGCGCGCGACATGGACATGGAGCGCCTGGGCTGGTTCGCCGAGGGCCGCCACGACCTCGTGCTCGAGACGATGCCGGAGTTCATGACCGTGCGGCCCGAGGCGATGTTCGCCCACTACCTCATGATGGCCGGGGCCATGGGCGAGGCCGACTTCGTCGCGCCGGGCGTGCAGTACAGCGACTACGAGAACGCGATCGGCACCAGCCAGGTGCACGTGTGGTTCGACAAGCCCGCCACCGGCTGGTCACGCTCTACTTCAGACGCGGCCAAGGCGAGCGCCTGATGCCCGAGTACCGCCGCATCCTGCTCGACGGCTACCCCTGCGAGGTACGCCGCGAGGGCGACGCCCTGGTGGCCGGTGACGGTCGCGAGGTCGGCGTCGACGAGGCCATCCACCTGCCGCCGACCGAGCCCACCAAGATCATCGCGGTACACCTCAACTACGCGAGCCGCACCGAGGAGTTCATGACCAAGCTCCCGCCGGCGCCGACGTACTTCCACAAGCCCATCACCGCGCTAAATTCCCACAAGGCCGGTGTCGTGCGCCCCGCGGGATGCAAGTGGCTCAACTACGAGGGCGAGATCGTCATCGTCATCGGCCGCACCTGCCGCAATGTCTCCCCCGCGCAGGCAGGCGACTACATCGCGGGCTATTCGATCGGCAACGACTACGGCCTCCATGACTTCCGCGACACCGATGCGGGTTCGATGCTGCGCGTCAAGGGCTCCGACACCCTCGCGCCCGTCGGCCCTGGAGTCGTCACCGACTGGGACTTCCGCAACAAGGGCATCCGCACCCTCGTCAACGGCGTCGCGAAGCAGGATTCGACGACGGCGGAGATGGAGTGGGACATGCACTACCTCGTCGCCGACATCGCGCGCACCATCACGCTGGTGCCCGGCGACCTGCTCTTCTCCGGCACGCCCGCGTTCTCCCGGCCCGTGCAGCCCGGCGACATCGTCGAGGTCGAGGTCGAGGGACTCGGACGGCTCACCAACCACATCGTCGAGGGCCCCACGCCGATCCGCACCGACGTCGGCGCACAACCGACCGAGTCGGAGGAGGTCGTCTCCACCGCACTGGGCGGCGACTGGGAGTACCGCGGCATCCGCACCCCGAGCAAGGACCTGTATCCGTCCACCGTGGAGGAGAAGAAGTGAAGATCTACGTCGACATGGACAAGTGCCAGCACTACGGCCAGTGCACCTTCGAGGCACCCACCGTCTTCGCACTCAATGACGACGGGAAGCTGGAGTACGTCGGCGACGTCGATGACGCGCTGGCTGGCCAGGTCGAGGCTGCGGCCGACGTCTGCCCGATGCAGGCCATCGAGATCTCTGCCTGATGACGCAGGTCGTCGTCGTAGGCGCGGGGCTGGGCGGCCTGCGCGCCGCGGAGTCGCTGCGCGGCCAGGGCTTCGATGTCATGGTCATCGGCGACGAGTCGCACCTGCCCTACAACCGGCCGCCGCTGTCCAAGGAAGCACTCAAGGGCGGCGTCGAGGTCGAGGGCCTGCACTTCCGTCGCAAGCACGACGACATCGACTGGCGCCTCGGTGCAGCAGCGACCGGCTGCTCGCTCGCCTCGCGCATGGTGATGGTGGATGACGCGGCGTACCCGTTCGACGGGCTCGTGATCGCCAGCGGCATCCGGCCGCGCCACCTCCCTGTCTCGGGGCCGCAGCCCCCGGTGCTGCGCACTGCCGAGGACGCGCTGCACCTGCGCGAGCGACTCACTCCCGGCACGAGCCTGCTCGTCGTCGGCGCGGGTTTCATCGGCTGCGAGGTTGCAGCGACCGCACGCCAGCTCGGCTGCGAGGTCACGGTGACGGCGTACGACGCGGAGCCCATGCTGCGCCCGCTCGGTCCGGAGCTCGGTGCGGCGATGAAGGCTCACCACGAGGCGCACGGCGTGACCTTCCACCTCGGCCAGGGAGTGAAGGAATTCCACGCGGACGGCGTCACGCTCTCCGACGGCTCGCGACTCACGGCCGACGTCGTGATCGAGGCGGTGGGCAGCGTGCCCAATGTCGAGTGGCTGCACGGCAACGACCTCAACCTCGAGGACGGCGTGCTCACCGACAACCTCATGCGCGTCGTGGGCACCGATGTGCCCGTCGTCGCCGTCGGTGACATCGCGCGCTTCCCCAATCCGCGCTTCGACGACGTCCCGCGACGAATCGAGCACTGGAACCTCCCCACCGAGACAGGCAAGCGCGCGGGCCAGACTCTCGGGGCTCTCCTCAATGGCGAGCAGCCGACCGGCGACTTCCGTCCGATGCCGTCCTTCTGGAGCGACCAGTACGACGTCTCCCTGCAGTCTTACGGCCTGCCCTCGCTCGGCACCCCGACCCTCGTCGACGGTGAGTGGAGCGGCGACTGCATCGTGGAATACGTGCGCGATGACGAGGTCGTCGGCGTCGTCGGCGTGAACCGCACGAAAGACCTCATGCACTACCGCAAGGAGATCGGCCACGAGGCGGTCGGCAGCGCGTGAAGCTCGAGCGGGAGCGAGCACTCGATCACGCGCGCGACCTGGTCGCGGCGGCGTGGGAGGAGTTCGACACGGCGCGCGACATCGAGCCGCCGATCTCGCCTGAGTTGCTCGCCACCCTCGACCTGCCGCTGCCCGAGTCGGGCACCGACGTCGTCGAGGCGCTCGACGAGGCGGCGGAGGCCCTCGACCAGTCGCTCGCGCAGGCGCGTCCGCGCTATCTCGCCTACATCGGCTCGTCGGGCCTGGAGATCGGGGCGCTCGCCGACCTGCTCGCGCACTCCTACGACCCCAACCTCGCCCTGCACGCCGGCGCAGCCACGCTCATCGAGGCGCAGGCCCTGCGCTGGACGGCGGAGTTCGTCGGATTCCCCGCCGCGGGGGGCTCCTTCACCTCAGGCGGCACCGTCTCCAATGTCACCGCGCTCGCCGCGGCCCGCGAGCGCGCGGTGCCCGGGTCGCGCAGGCAGGGTACGCCGCAGGGCTCGGTCGTCTACTGCTCCTCGGATGCGCACTACTCCAATGTACGCGCGGCCGAGTTGCTGGGCATCGGGTCGGACAACGTGCGCGACGTGCCGATCGACGAGCACCGGCGGATGCGGCCCGATGCACTGGATCAGGTGATCCGCGCCGACCTCGCGGCTGGCCGCACGCCGATAGCGGTGGTGGCCACGGCGGGTACGACACTCACGGGCGCTATCGACCCGCTCGATGCGATTGCCGATATCTGCGCCGAGCACGGGATCTGGATGCACGTCGACGGTGCCTATGGCCTGCCGGCGGCCTCGGTGATGCCCGAGTGCTTCGCCGGGCTCGAGCGCGCCGACTCGGTCACGGTGGACGCGCACAAGTGGATGTTCGTGCCCAAGGCGTGCGGCATCGTCATGGTCCGCGATGAATCGTCGCTCGCGGCCGCCTTCGGTCACGAGACGTCGTACATCCCGGGCACGCGCAACGCGGTCGATGTGACGCTTGAGTACTCCCGCCCGCTGCGGGCGCTCAAGCTGTGGCTCGCCTTCCGCGTGCACGGCGCGGCGAAGTTCCGCGAGACGATCCAGCGCAACATCGACCTCGCGCGCATGCTTCACGCGATGGCCGCGGAGCGCGACTGGGAGGTCGGGCCCACTCCGGACCTGTCCATCGTCCTCATGCGCAAGCCCGGCATCGACAACGCCGAGCTCGTGCAGCGGCTGCAGGCCGATGGCCGCGTCTACATCTCGCACGCGGCCGTCGATGGCGAGACGTGGCTGCGCCCCTGCTTCACCAACGTGCGCACCACCGCGGCAGACGTCCAGGTCCTCATGGATGTGGCCGATGAGGTATCACTCACGGGTGACCCGCGAGACGGATAGGTGGTCAGCCGCCCGAGACCGTGAGGACCGCGTCAGCGCCTAGCGAGCCCTGAGGGATTGTGCACGTCGCGGTGAACGCACGGCGGGGAGCATCGCTTTGGTAATCGAGGACCTGTGTCCGGCCCACCGGCAGCTTCGCACCCTTGGCGGTCCTGCACTCGATCACCAGCGTGAGTCCACCTGCGGCCGTGTAGGTGTCGGTCCTCCCTGTCTTCACCCAGATCGGGTCGAGCGGGAAGTTCTGGGTCGCTGGACGGCTGGCCGCCTTGCCGCCCAGCCGGTCCTCGATCTTGAGGACGGTCCGGCTCGAATCCATGATGACTGCGCGCTTCCACGAGCCGCCCACGACGTTGCTGCCAGCCATCTCCAAGGTGACGCCATCGCGTGATCGCGACACGGAACCCGACATGCGCAGATTGCTACCGCCACCCCACAGGAGGGTGGCATGCGCCGTCGGGCCCACCGCGTAGTCGTAGGCAGCGTCCCGATTCTTGCCCGGGAGTCCGCGGTCGGACAGCACCTCCACGCCAGAGGCAGCCGTGGCGGGCTTCGCGAACCACACGACCGCACCCTTATCCGCATGGCCATGGAATCGCGTGCCGGGACCGAAGCGCGCAATGACCTGCTGCTGGACCCTTCGGTCCTTGTCACGCCAGGAGAACCAGCCGGTCTCCGGGCAGGTCAGGAGGATGTCGCGATTGACGGAAGTTGGGTCGGGCGACGACTTCTGCCTGCCGTTGCCGATGACCGGGGTGAAGCCGTCGGGGAAGGTCACGGCATCTGCCGCGTCCTGGATGCGGGTGATCTCCTGCAGGATGCGCCGGTGGAACGCCGGGTCGCTCTCCACGCGTCTCGCAATCTGAGTCCAGAGACTGGCGTGGAGGTGCTGGTACCCGTTGGACTGCTCATGGGTGAATCCGCATGAGTCGTAGAGGCCATCGAGCTGCGCCTTGAGGCGATCCTTGGCGAACGCGGCCAACTCGGGGCGACCCAGGATCTCGGCCGCATTGAGAAGTTCGCGGTCGGCCATCACACCGTGATTGTGAGGCTTCATGCGCGGTGGCCCGTAGTAGCGCGCTTCATCCTTTGACGCTTCGACCAGGGCGTCTATGGCCGGAAGGAGGCGAGCGCGCTCAGCATCGGAGTCGGTGATCCGATAAAGGCACAGTGCGGTCTTGAGCCGCAGGGTGACCGCTGCCTCCGACCAGCCGACATCGGAGAGCGACTTCCTGTCGATGCTGTCGCCGGGATCGGGATTCTCCTGGCTCATGTCGATGAAGAGATCGATGGCTCGGGAGATGTCAGCACGGCTCTGGGGCACGAGCCACCCGGCCGAATAGAAGGCCTGAGTGAGTGACGGGTCCGACTTGTGCTTGGCGACGAATCCATCCTCCCGGAACGGGACGCGCCAACCGCCCATCGTCAGAACCCCCGAGGTATAGATGCGGGACGTGTCCACATCGAACTTGCGGAGCGGGATCATGGCCTTGATGCAGGCAGGTTCTGAGATCGCCACATCTGCACCCTCGTCACGGGTCTCGACGCCCGAGAAGCCCGACGCAGCGACGAGAGCAACCGGCAGGAGGAGCAGGGGCACGCGACGCCATACAGACTCAGGTAGGAGAGAGCGCCCTCGAAACACCATTCCCCCACAATCAGATGCGAACTTCTTGCAGCCAACTTGACGACCCGCAAATGTCCCACACGCTCACGCGTTGTTGCACAGCGATGAGTCAGCCCGGCCGATAGGTGGGCGTGTGTTGATGTTCTCTTGAGTTCGCCCACACAGGGCTCGACCCTACACGGGTCCCGGAGTTCCACGGAACGTGCGCACGAAGGGCACCCCCGACCTGAGTCGCAGGGCCCATCGTCGAGATGGCCGCGCCCGACGTGATCGGCGTCACCGAGCGGCGATGGATCGACTCGCGCGACACCACGTCACTAGGGCGGTGAGCGAGGACGGCGAGCACGTTGCGCCGACGGGCCGCGGACGGCTCGACCTGGACACCGCCCTTGACGATGAGCCGGGGCCCGAGGACGGAGAAGTCGAGGGCTCCCTGGGCCTCGATGCGCAACACGGGCCCGCGAACCGCACCGAGAATCGGGCATTGACCGAGCATTCGACGACATCCGCTCGCTAACCCCCTGCTCTGCCCAGGGCAGCCCTGTGGCCCTGCTCCGACGACTACGCTCACCTCATGGCTCCGAAGCGCCCGGACTGGATCTCGCGCTGGTCCACCGACACCGCCGCGCAGGCGGGTGTCATCGGCGCGGCCTGGAGCGTCGCCGGCTCGCTCTCTCGCGGCCTGCTCCCGCGCTCGCCGATCGACCAGGCCGTGGCCACCGGCGTGACCGCCGCCATCCACTACGAGCTCACCGCCACCGCGTGGTCCTCGCTCGAGGCCATCGCGTCGCTCCCCGGCACGCGCCCGGGCACGACCGCGCGCGTCATCGTCGCCTCCGGCGCCATCGCCGGCGGCTACGCGACCGCGTTCGCCACCGCCAAGGCGTCGGCCCACAACCCTGCTGCCGCAGTCGCCTACGCCGCTGGCCGCCAGATCGCGTTCGCCGGCATCTCCGGCGGTGCCGCGTCGCTTTGGGACGACGTGCTCCACAAGCGGCTGCAGCTCAAGCCCGGTCTCGACACCACGCTCGTGCCCAATCTCCTCACCGGCACAGCCATCGCCGCGGGCAACGTCTACTTCGCCGTACGCCGCGCCCATAGGTACGGCAACGCCAACCCCGACAACCACCGCATCGAGGGCGCCAACATCCGCTCGATCCTCACGGCCACGGGCGTCGGCGTCGCGAGCTTCATCGGCCTGGGCACCCTCGTCGTCGGCGAGCAGGTCGCGGCCCACGGGCTGCAGCGGCTCATGCGCGCAGCCATCCGGCGCGATCCGGGAGCCGCGGGCGGCTTCGTCGCCCATGCCGCGCTGCTCGGTGCCATGGGCCTGGCCGGCGCCTACGCCCTGCGCAAGATCACCCATCGCCTCGAGCGCAGGGATGACATCGTCGAGCCGGCGTATCCCGCGCCGCCGAGCAACCCGCACGTCTCCGCGGGCCCGGCGAGCGACATGCCCTTTGACTCCATCGGCAAGGAGGGGCGCCGCTTCGTCACCATGGCGCTCACCCACGACGAGATCACGAAGGTCATGGGTGAGCCTGCGGTCGACCCCGTCCGCGTCGTCTGCGGCTACGAGTCGGCCGATGACCTGCGCGAGCGCGCCGCGCTCGGCGTCGCCGACCTCGAGGCGTGCGGCGGCTTCGAGCGCTCGCTCATCTGCGTCGCAAGCCCCACCGGCGTCGGCTACGTCAACTACACGATCACCGAGGCACTCGAATACCTCACCCGCGGCAACTGCGCCACGATCGTGCCGCAGTACGCCCTCGTGCCCAGCGCGCTCGCGATGCCCAAGACGATCGACGGCGTCATGCTCACGCGCTACGTGCTCGAGGCCATCCAGGCGCGCCTCGCCTCCATCCCCGCGGAGCGGCGTCCCCGCGTGGTGCTGCTCGGCGAGAGCCTCGGGGCCAACGTCGCCCTCGATGTCTCGACCGTCCCCGGACCCTTCGCCGGCATCCCCGCCCTGGAGCACCTCGGCGTGAGCGGAGGCGTCTACTTCGGCGTGCCCTTCCGCACCGAGTTCTGGCGGCGCTGGCGCGACAACCCCGAGGCGATGGACCCCGAGCACGAGATCCTCCTCGTCTCCGAGCCGAGCGAGGCTCCCGAGCTCGCGCCCGGGCAGATGCGCCACCTCATGGTCGTGCACCACGACGATCCCGTGAACAAGTACGCCTACTCGATGGTGCTGCAGCCGCCCTACTGGATGGGCCCGCCTGCCACCCGTCCGCCGATGGTCCCGCGCGAGACGCGCTGGCGTCCCATCACGAGTTTTGTCATCGCCACGGTCGACCTGAAGAACGGCATGAACTCCAAGCCCGGTGCCTTCATCCGCCGCGGCCACGACTACCGCATCGAGGCGCGGCTGGGCTTGCAGCGCTCGTACGGCCTCGCGTGCACCGACGCGCAAGCAGAGGCGATCGAGCACGCGCTGCGCGACCGCGAGACCGAGTGGGCCGCGCGCCGCATGATCGCCCGCAAGATGGACAGGGCCCGCCGTTCCATCGCCGCCACTCTCGAGAAGTGGGGATCGCCTCAGATCGATGTCGCCGACATCGATCCCGGTGCGATCGAGGAGCCCGAGAGCGCGCTTCAGCGCTTCGGACGGATCTCCGGACCGCCCGGCGTCTAGGACGCGCGACTAGCGGGCGGACACGCGCACGCGCGTGGACGTCACGTCGCCCGCCGTGACATAGACCGAGACCGCCTTGCCCGTCTTGAGCGTCCAGCGGAAGGTGCCGTCGGCCCTCACGGGCACGGGGTCGGCGGCCACGAAGCGCTGCGCGCCCTGCATCCGCACCCACGGCGTCACGGTGGACGCCTGGATCTCGACGACGGAGCCCGAGACGACGACGCGACCGGCGTTTCTCGTGCCCTCGATCGCCACGCGAGGCGCCAACTCGAGCGAGATGTCGCGTTCCTGGCTGACCTTGCCGCCCACGATGTCGATGGGCGTGCCGGTGCCACCGCCGTACCACGCGGGCGCATAGATGCCCTTGCGGTCGGTGATTTGCACGCGCACGCTCCCCGGGGACAGGTAGCCGATGAAGTAGATCCCGAACCAGGGATCCACCGCGCTTGTGCTCACCACGGCGCCGTCGCGCCACGCGGACACGACGAGCTCCGCATCGGGCTCCGGTGCGGCTCCACCGGGGCCGGTGATCACACCCGTGACGGCACCGGCCGGCGGCAGCGCGAGGTCGATCCCGGTGACAGCGGCACCCTCGGCGACCGCGATGGGCGTGGCCTCCTCCTGTCCGCTCGCCCCCTGCCACCACTGCGTCAGGCCCAGCCCATAGAAATGGGAGGCACTGACGAGGTAGGAGCCGGGCAGCAGCGAGGTGGCCACGAAGGTCCCCTCCTGGACAACCACCTGTGTCTGGATGGGCTGGGCGTATCCCCGCAGGTAGACCTCAACGGTGTAGACCGGGTCCGAGCCCCCTCCGCTCACGCGCCCACTGATGCGCGCCCCGGGCTGGAGCGGCATCGCCACGGGCAGCGTCGTGCTCGTGACCGTGCGCACGACGCTGGCCTCGTCCTGCCGGACCGCCAAGCGCGACCCGGCATACCAGCCGTCGGCGTAGGGGCTGCCCGGATAGTTGTTCACGACGTCGATCTGGTATTCGCCGACGGGCAGCTTGCGCACCAGGATCGATGTCGCGCCCGCCTCCTTGCACGAAGTTGTCTCGGGCCGTTCCTCGCCTACGGCATGAACGTCGACGCAGATGGTCTCCGCGGGGATCGATGCGGTGGCAGCCGGCAGGTCGATCCGCAGCGTCGATCCGATGATGGCGCCGGTCCTCACACGCGTGGGGGGCCCGGCCTTCACGGTGATGGGCGTCGCCTCCTCGCGGGTCGCACGGGCGCCAGATGATGAGTACCACGAATCGACGCCGTACTCGTTGAGATACGTCGTCTGCAACAGGTAGCGACCGGGCGACACGAGCGGCAGGGTCAGCGACGTGCCGCCGTCCGAGCACAGGCGACTCACGGGGCCGGCGTCCCCCTCGGGACGGTAGAGGTAGGCGCAGTGGATCGACTGCGAGGCCGGCACCGAGATGGCCACCGATCCGATCTTGCCGGGCTGCATCGAGTCGCGGATCCACTTCGCGTACGTCGTGACGCGGGCATAGAGCCCGGGGTAGCCAGGAATCGAGCAGCCCTGTCCCCAGCTGACGATGCCGGCGAGATACCAGGTGCCGTCACGTTGGATTGCAAGCGGGCCGCCGCTGTCAGCCTGGCACGAGTCGACCAAGGGTGGCGTGGTGGTGCCCGCGCAGAGCATCGTCACGGGGTCGTATCCGCGGACCGTCGCGGACCCGGCCTCGTAGTTGCCGCATGTCGCATCGGCCGGCCCCGCGAGGACCTCCACCTGCGCCTTCTGAAGGGTGTTGGCGTAGATCGGCTCAGAGGCGGCGCGGTCTGGGTTGGTGTCTCCCCACCCGGTGATGAGGCCCGGCGTGCCCTTGGCCGGCCAGTCGGGGAACTCCGGGATGGCGATCGGGGCGATCGTGACCCCGTCGATGGGCAGCGGTGTGCGGAGCCTCAGCAGCGCGATGTCGTTGCGGTGGACATCGCTCTGCCACGAGGGATGGACCAGGATGGCGTCGACGGCGTAGCGAGTCGCCGTCGGATCGCCGATCGGAGGCAGTGCCGCTGTGCCCGCAAGGATCCAAAGACCGCGGGGATCGTCTTCATAATCGACGCAATGGGCGGCGGTGACGACCCAGGTCGCCGACAGCACGCTGCCACCGCAGAACTGCTCGCGCGGGGGCGTGCCGAAGGGCGTCACCTTCATGAGCGCCACCTGCCAGGGGGCATCGGTGATGGCGGCGGGGGTGCCGTTGACGATCTGAGGCCGCGCATCGCTGGCGGCGGAGGCCGGCACGGCGGGGATCGCGAGCAGGGCAGCGGCGAGCAGTGAGATAGGCAGGCGCACCCGCCATGACTACCACATAGGGCGAGCTAGCGACGCGGAGTCGTGAAGGAGTAGGACGCGACTTCGCCGAGGCCCTCCGCATTCGCCGCACGCACCTGCACGGTGTACTTCACGCCCGGTCGCAGCCCGGAGATGCCCGCGGATGTCCCCGAGATCGGCGTCCAGGGATTCCACCGAGTACCCGTCCCATAGCGAGCGACGTAGCTCGTCACCGGCGAGCCTCCGTCGTCCGCCGGTGGCTGCCAGGCCACGGTCGTCCGGAAGGTCGCGCCCCTCTTGACGAACCTGCCGACGCTGAATCCGCTCACGGCACCCGGCGTCGTGATGACGTCGCCACCCATGGTGAGCGGCGCGCTCGGCTGCGACGCAGCGCCGGTGCCCGCGGAGTTGATCGCCGACACACGGAACTGGTACGTCGATCCCGGGGTGAGGTTCTCCACGCCGGTGGAGGTGCTGGCGTCGGGCGTCGTGCCCAACTCGCTCCAGGCCCCGCCGTCGACGCTCTCCTCGACGAGGTAGCCCGTGATGGGTGATCCGCCCGTGCTGCTCGGTGCGGTCCAGCTGATGGTCGCCTCGGTCGACGACGTGGCGACGGCCCGCACGCCGGTGGGCGCTCCCGGCACGGACGCGTTGGCTCCGATGCCGCGCTGGGCGAGCCAGGGCAGATAGGTGCCCAGGCGCGTGTAGACACCGGGCGTGAGCGTGATCGGACGGCCGTCGTCGGAGCCCGCGCACCCGATGCCCCAGCTCACGATCCCGACAAGGGTGGTGCCCGACACGAGCGGCCCACCGGAATCGCCCTGGCAGGTGTCGATGGGCTTGCCTGCCGAGGTCGCGCCGCCCGCGCAGATCATCTGCGATGCGTTGAAGAGGTAGCCGATGCCGTAGTAGGTGAGCGATCCCACGCGGAACGTCGCACCCGAGCTGCCGCACACCGCGTCGGGGATGAGCGTGAGGTCGGCGACGCGGAAGTCGTCGGGAGAGTTGCCGCCCGAGGACGTCGTGCCCCACCCTGCGGACGTCACGGATGCGCCGCTCACCGCCAGGGCTGCCCACTGCGCCGCCGTGGGGATGGTCACGGTCTTCGCCCCGGCCACCGGACGCGACAGGGTGACGATCGCGATGTCGTTGTCCTCTGTGGCCGGCGAGTAGCCCGAGTGAATGTCGACCTTGGATGCACTCACGGTGGAGTAGGGCCACGTGGTGCCATCGGCCGGGGCCGCCGACACATTGGTGATGCGCCTGCCGTCGGGGTCGTAGAAGCAGTGCGCCGCGGTGACGATCTGCGTGCTGGACACGAAGGAGCCGCCGCAGATGTAGGTGTCCCCCGAGCCGGTCTTTGCCTGGATCGCCGCGAGGAAGCCGAACTCACCCGCCGTGGGCGGTCGGCCGTTGACGATGTCCGAAGACGCGGGCACGGCCTGCAGCGTCGGGGGTGCGATCACCGCCACTCCCAGCGGGAGCAGCATGGCGGCTAGGGACGCGACCCATCGACGTGACATGGGCTCATGGTGCACCCGCCAGCCGACATCGGTCTAGCCGATCGGACTATCTGCGCGGAGTCGTGAGGGAATACGCCGCGACCAGGCCCGGGCCCTTCTCGTTCACCGCGCGCACCTGGACGACGTATCTCGTCCCCGCGCGCATCCCGGTGATCCTGGCGGTCGTCCCCGACAGCTCGGTCCAGGGATTCCATCGGCTGCCCACCCCGTAGCGCGCCAGGTATCCCGTCACCGGTGCGCCGCCGTCGATGACGGGCGCCTGCCAGCGCACCGTCACGCGGTAGGTCCCCCCCGACTTGGTGAAGCGGCCCTGGCTGAAGCCGCTCACCCTGCCGGGCACGGTGGCCACTCCCTCGGGTGTGAAGGGCGCGGACACTCCGGGGGGTCCCGTGCGTCCGTCGGCATTGGTGACGGTCACCGCCACGGTGTACGCCGTGCCGTTGGCCAGGCCGGTGATCTCGCAGGTCGCCGTAGCCGTCGTGCACGACTGGCCACCCGGGCTCGCCACCGCTCGCGCGGACACCAGCGCGGCGCCGCCGGTGACGGCGGG
>CAZICY010000037.1:12601-17130 GCA_964537955.1 uncultured Actinomyces sp.
GACGTGCGGGGCAGCCATCGACGTGCCACTGATCGCGCGATAGTCCGGGGAGGCCGGGGTCGTTGAGCCGGTGTTGTAGGTCGACAGGATCGAGGTGCCGGGCGCGGTGAGCGTGATCTGCCCGGGTGCGGTGCCGAAGTTGGAGAAGCCGCTGAGCGCGCCTCCTCGCGTGCTCGAGGCGACGTTGATCACGCGCTGGCAGTTGCCGGGCCAGGACAGGCCCGCGCTCTCGCTCTCGTTGCCCGCCGCCACGACCACGGTGGTACCTCGCGCGCGTGCCTCGTCGAAGACCTGCTGCGAGATCACGTCACAGGAGCCCGAGCCGCCCAGGGAGAGGTTGAGCACCGAGGCAGGAGTGGGATTCGTGCCTGGATCCTGGCCTGGATAACTCGTGAACCACGACCCGAGGTCTCCCCCGGAGCCCCAGATGACGGCGGCGAGGATGTCCGCGCCCGCGCCACCGCACTCACCGAGCACGCGCAGGTGCTGCACCTTGACCCCGGGTGCCAGGCCCGTGACGCCGATGCCGTTGTCCTGCACGGCGTTGACCGTGCCCGCGACATGCGTGCCGTGCCACGACGAGGGATCCCCGTCGCGCGGGCACCAGTCACCCTCATCGGCAGGATTGGAGTCCCAGCGATCGCCGTCGCGGGCGTCAGCAGCGTCCGAGATGAAGTCGAACCCGGGCACGGTCGATCCCGCGAGATCCGGGTGCTCGGTCGAGCCCGTGTCGACGATGCCGACGACGACATTCGGAGAACCCTTCGTCAGCCCCCAGATGTCAGCCGCGCGGGTGCCGTAGTCGCCGGGTCCCCCGCCGTTCCACATGTCCCACTGCTGGCCGAAGAGCGGGTCGTTGGGGATGAGCGCGGCCGTGGGATACACGCGCCGGTTGGGCTCCACGGCGAGGACGTCGGGTCGCGCCTCGAGCGCCGCTGTGATCGGCGCGGCTTCGGCGAAGGTGAGGGGCTCGGCGAAGTCGATGACCCCGAGTGTCGCGGTGATCATGCGGTCGCTGCCGATGTCGGCGCCGGCGCGCTCCATGGTGGCCTCGAGCGAGCGGGTGCTCACCAGGCCCGAAGCCTTGCGCACGATGAGCCCGAGCACCTCGGGAGGCTCCGCGCTGCTCGCGCCGATCGGCCCATCGTCCGACCCGCCCGCGCCCGACGCGCCCGACGCACCGCCGATCCCGAGACCGAGGATGAGCGCAGCGCTCAGGCTCAGGACTCCAGCGGGTCGCCACACGCCTGAATCATCACCCACGCCTGAGGCTCATGGCCTCTCAAGGGGCCGAGTCCCAGGCAAATCACATAACGTCCGTGCGACGCGTCCTTGTGACCCTTAGCGGGCTGCGCGGATCGTGACCGCGTTGGACCGCACGCGCGAGCCGTCGACGACGACGTTGACGAAGACGCGGACCGCGCCCGCCGACCTGATCCGCCAGGTGAAGCTGCCGTCGTCGCGGACGCTCGGCCGGGTCGGGTGATTGGTAAAGAGAAGCTGACCGCTCGTGCGCATGCGCACGCTCAAGGTGCGCCCGACGAGCCCGGTCGTGGACCCTGACACGGTCACCATCTGGCTCTGCCGGCCCGCGCCCCGCGTCGCGCTGATGACGATTGACGGCGCGACCGACTCGGCCACCTCGATACCCAGCGAGAGGACCAGCGCACGGTCATCGCTCGTGCGTCCCACAAGCTGGAGGACACGGCCTCCCGGAGGGGTCCCGGGCGGGATCTCGATGCTCCCTGAGATCGCGCCGTCAGCGTCGACAAGCACACGGCCCAGGGAGAAAGTCGAGCCAGGCAGAAGTCGCGCGAGCGCGTAGGCGAGCGGCCCTGTCGTGGGTGGATCGAGGAAGACGTCCACCGATCCTGACGGCGCGAAGCCGGACCCGCCAAGCTGCAGCGCACCTCCGGTTGGCACGCGGAGGACTCCGTCACGTGCCACCTGCTGGCCGACACCGCTCGCACTCGTGGCTCCGAGGGACACGGCGTAGCCGGTCCCGCTGACGCGCAATTGCCCTCCGGTCGGCTCCGTGCGCAGGTTGGGATCGGGCTGTCCGCCCACGAGCCCTTGGGCCTGACCCGGAGGCAACTCCGGAGCAGGAACGGGAGAGGGAGAGGGTTCGGGGGTCGGTGACGGAGACGCGCTCGGTGAAGGCGAGGGCGATGCAGACGCGCTCGGTGATGGCGAAGGCGAAGGTGCGGGCGCGGGAGCTCCTCCCCCTCCACCACCGCCGCCTCCACCACCGCCACCACCGCCGGGAGGCGGCGGCGGTGCGAGAGGTGTCACGGCGCTGGAGGCCGATGATGGCGTCCCCGTGCCGACGTCGTTGACCCCGGCCACGCGGAAGTAGTAGGCCGTGCCGTTGCTCAGCGATGACGCAACGCACGAGGTGGCAAGGCCAGTGCTCGCGCAGGTGCCGGCCGCGTTGACGAAGCTCCCCGAGGGACTGGTGGCGACCTGGACGACGTAGCCCGTCAGGGCGAGCCCTCCCGTGTCGTCCGGCGGTGACCACGTGACCGTCACTGCCCCGTTGCCCGCGGTCACTCCGGGGGCGGCCGGGGCTCCGGGCGCAGCGGCCGGAGTCACGCTGGCCGAGGCGGGCGCGCCCCAGCCTGCTCCGGTGAGTGCCACGACGTCGATGGCATAGGTCGCTCCGTTGATGAGACCCGGCACGGTGCAGGTGAGGCTCGGCGCGGCCACTTGGCACGTCGACCCTCCCGGGTCGGCTGTGGCTCGGTAGTGCGTCACAGGAAACGTCCCACTCGCGCTCGGCGCCTGCCAGGTGACGACGGCTGATGCCGCCGCACGCGTGACCATGACGCTCGTCGGCGCTGAAGACACGGTGATCACGGCGGATGCCGAGGGCGTCACCGGATCGGAAGCTGCAGAGGCGATGGAGTTGCCCACGGAGTTGGTGGCAACAACCGTGAAGGTGTACGCCGTGTTGTTGGTCAGCCCAGGCACGGTGCAGGAGAGGTCCGCCGTCGTGCATGTGGCGCCTCCCGGCGTGGCAGTGACGGTGTAGCCGGTGATGGGCACGCCACCGGTGTAAGCGGGCGCCTGCCACGCGACCCGAGCGGATCCGGGCAGGGCAGCCGCGAGGACCGACGCAGGAGCAGCCGGGACCGTGGGGAGGTACTGGAAGCTGCCGGCGCTGGTCGCCGCTCCATCGGCCGTCGTCACGCTGAGGGTGACACTGCTCGGACTGCGCGCGGGCGCGGTTGCGGTGATCTGCGTGTCGTCAATGACCGTGAACGCCGTGGCAGCATCGGGTCCGAAACGCACAGCGGTCGCCCCCGTGAAGCCCTGTCCGGTGATGAGCACGCTCGTGCCACCTGACGCGGGGCCCGAGGTAGGGGCAAACGATGTGACGGATGCTGCCGGTCGCACTGCCTGGAGGAGTGCTGCCGCGTTGACCAGCCCGGCACCGCATGTTCTCGACGGCGACGCAGCGTCGCAGACCCCACCGGGGAAGGCGGTCGTATGGGCCGGGTTGGTGATGAGCGAATCGACTTGCGCCGGGGTGAGGGCAGGATTGCGCGACAGCATGAGCGCGACGATCCCGGCGACGTGGGGTGACGCCATGCTCGTGCCGCTGTAGTTCGCGTAGGAGGGGGTGGTCGGGCCTCGCGAGCCCTGATTGAGGGTGGACCAGATCCCGGATCCGGGAGCTGCAATCTCCACGGTGGAGCCGAAGTTGGAGAAGGATGCTCGCGCTCCTGCGCTGGTGGTCGCGGCGACGGTGATCACCCCGGAGCAGTTGGCCGGGGTGAAACTGGCCGCATCGGCGTTGCTGTTGCCCGCGGCGACGACCACGACGCTGCCGCGACTGCGCGCATCGCTGATCGCCGTCTGCGTAGCGACTCCGCATCCGCCACTCCCGCCGAGGGACATGTTGATCACGCGACTGGGATTCGGATTGGCAGGCACTCCGGGCACGGTGCCGCCCGAGGCCCAGGTGATGCCGGAAACGATGTCCGAGGTCCAGCCTCCCCCGGTGCCGAGCACCCGCACGTGCTGGACCTTGACGTCGGGAGCCACGCCCACGACGCCGATTCCGTTGTTGCCGATCGCGTTGATGGTGCCGGCGACGTGGGTGCCGTGCCAGCTGCTGTTGCGTGAGGAGGTCCAGTCCCCAGGATCGGCCGGATCCGCATCTCGCCCCGTGCCGTCGTTTGCGGTGCCGATGTCATCGATCATGTCGTAGCCGGGCACCGTCTGGTCGACCAGATCGGGGTGCGTGGTGGATCCGGTGTCGAGCACCGCCACGACCACGTCCGCAACTCCTCGCGTCATGCCCCATGCCGTCGGCGCCTGCACGCCGTAGGTGCCATTGAGACCCCACATCTGACTGCTCGTGAAGTAGGGATCATCGGGCTGGAACTCCGCGCGGGGAGTTGCTGCCACCCGTGACGTGGCCAAGCCCGCACCCACGGAGTTGGAGGCGCTCACGCTCGCGTAGTAGGTCACGGAGTTGGTCAGGCTCGTGAAGGTGCAGGTGAGCGAGGCGGTGGCGCAGGTGT
>CAZICY010000038.1:0-16533 GCA_964537955.1 uncultured Actinomyces sp.
CATCGCCCACGCGCTTGCCGAAGGAGATACCACCGGTGGAGTCCGGAGGCGCCGTCAGGTCAGCAGCGCGAGCCCGGAGATCGCGCTGCTTGGCCAGGAGCGCCTCGCGCGCGGCCTCGGACATGAGCCAATTGTGCCTGGCTCGGGGCGCGGGTAGGTTTTTGGTGTGCCGCATCTCGACGTTGACGATTGTGTCCTGGTTGTCATTGATGCTCAGCCGGGCTTCTATGGGCCCACCCGCACCGACGTCGACCCGGACCTCTTCGAAGCCGCCTTGACGCGCTCTGCGTGGGTGGCCGGTCTTGCCACGGCCTTGGATGTGCCGGTGGTCCTCACGGAGGAGGATGCCTCCATGAATGGGGCAACCGCGGAGGGGATTCGGCGAGCCGTCCGATCGGACTCTCCCGTCCTGGTCAAGCAGGTATTCGGCGCGAATGCCAACCCGGACATTGATGCCGCGGTGCGCGCACACGGCCGTGGCACCGTCGTCCTGGTGGGACTCGAGACCGACGTGTGCGTGGCGCATTCGGCGATCGGCTGGCGGGAGAATGGTCTGCGGTCGGTGGTCGTCCACGACGCGGTCTACTCCGCCGGGCAGGGCCATGCGAACGGGCTGACTCGGTTGCGGTGGGACGGCGTCGAGATGCTCTCAGCCAAGGAGCTCTACTACGAGTGGCTGCCTGACCTGCCCACCGTGCGGGCCTTCAATGCGAAGCACCCGGAACTCGTGGACCCTCCAGGCTTCAGCCTGTAGGTACCGGAGGAGTTCCCTCACGAATTGCTGGGGTGAGTGACGGGACTCGAAGGTGCCCGAAAGGCCCTAGTCGCGCTTCAGTTGTGAGTCCATCGTAGTCGATGTCGGTGACATTCAGAGATACTCAGTTGAAGTCCGCTGAATGGCCCCCGCCTCAGGTTGAGGCAATCCGGGTGAAGGCTAGTCCGCAACAGATGACGGGGGTGAGTGCCAGGTCTACGTACCCGACGCGATTGATGGCTTGTGAGCGAACTCCACTCATCAGCCACAGAGCCACAAAGGTCCCGACGCTGGCCATCGCGAACAGGAGCACGGGTACTTGCCACGTGGTCACGAAGATCGCCGCGACGCACATGGCGGTGAGTGTGGCGAACGTCGCCGCCCTATGGCGGAGGAGGAGCGCCACTTCCGGTGACACCGGAGTGTCCCCGTAGAGGCGCCTCAGATTCTTGTCGTCCAGTACGCCGAGCGATGGCAGTGCATGGACGAGGGCGACTACGGCGAGAGCTAGGGCGGGAATCAGGGTCATCGAAACCTCCTTGTCTTCGCCTCCCAAGCAACATAGTCTAAGCCTATGTCGCATCAGCCCTGCAAGGTCCGCTACTCCTCCCAGAGGTGTCGGCATGAGTGAGACGAGCCGGCGCTTCGAGGTGGGGACTGAAGAGTGGCTCCACCAGACTGGTGGACGGCTGACGCTTCGTGAGGCCGTGGAGGTATCCGCGCAAGGCTTGAGTCAGGCAGTGCGAGAACGGCTGCGTCGTGGCCGGCCGGATCCTGGTGAATCCGCCGGTCAGGTCGCGCGGGTGGCGAAGGCGCGGAACGAACTCGAGTCTGTGTTGGGCACCCAGCGTGAGCGAATCTTGCAGAGGCAGGGTCAGGCCCTTCTTCACCATGCGTGCCGCACCTTCCTTCTCGGGGCTGCACTTCTTGACGATGAGGGATTCAGTCGCATTGACGGCCAGGCGGCAGCGATTGCGGCGCTCGCTCATGACGACGGCCTCGTGCACCCCAGCGCGCGGGGCCAGTGCTTCACAGTGGATAGCGCGGCCGAGGTGACCACGATGATGGGCCGTGAGGGGGAGTCCAGCGAGGTTGTGGCCGTTGCTCGCGCGGCTGTCATCTCACACTTTCAGCCGACCCTGCCCTCACGAGCTGGCGCCGAGGCGCAGCTGATTGCCCTGGGTGCGAGTGCTGACGTCATGGGCTTCGGATTGAGCCGTCTGGACCCTGGGCTCCTCCAAGATGTTCGGCTGGAATGGCCCGATCTGGAGTTTCTCGTTGAGGTCAAGTCCTTGCTCAAGGGTGAGCGGAGGCGAGCTCCGCGCACGCGCGCTGGGGTTCTCGCGATATCGGGGATGCCGTATCTGCTCCGCTCGGGAAGGTCGAGCAACAAGGTATGACATTTCTCCGCAGTGGCCGGCCCAGTGTGGACCTTGCGTGGACTATCCGGTTTCGAAACGTATGGCCGACGGAGATGCTTGTGGACTCAGGTGCCCTGCGCGACTGGCTCAAGGAGACCTACCCCGATGTCACATTTGCCGACTCGGTCTATACCGGCGAGTTACTCGATCAGGTACGGGCCTTGAGGGAGTCGGTCTACGCGCTGCTGATCGCGACAGTTCACGGCGAGTCCTGGCGGGACGAAGATCGCCTAGACCTCAACCGGGCAGCGCAGGGGGCACGCTTCGCTCATAGCCTTGCTTCGACACGAGCAGCGCTCACAGTGGCGTCCTCAGGGGAGCAAGTTATATCCGAATTGGCCATCGATGCCATTGATGTCCTGAAGTCCGACCGAGCCAGGATCAAGAAGTGCGAAGGCCCGCTCTGCGCATTGCCATTCCTCGACGAAAGCCGCGGCGCAACACGACGCTGGTGTACAACGCAGCGATGTGGAAACCGTGTGAACACGAAGGCTTACCGCGAGAGATTACGACGCTAGAGACGATGCCCTAGCGATGCTGGCTAGAGCAAAAGCACCCGGACCAGTGTCCCGACCGGAGGTTCAAGGGGTAACCGGCGGCAATACCGAATCCCTCACGGATTTCTGGGGTGAGTGACGGGACTCGAACCCGCGACGTCCTGGACCACAACCAGGTGCTCTACCAGCTGAGCTACACCCACCGCGGCCCTCTCGCGAGGGCGCCGGGAGAGTCTAGCCGTGGTCGACGACGTGCTCGGCGGCGGTCGCCTTGGCCGACTCGGTGTCCGGGCCGGGCTGAGGCACGAAGACCGCGTCGCGGTAGTAGCGCAGCTCGGCGATCGACTCGCGGATGTCGCCCAGCGCGCGATGGTTGCCGCGCTTCTCGGGAGAGTTGAAGTAGGCCCGGGGATACCACCGGCGGGCGATCTCCTTGACTGAGGAGACATCGACCAGGCGATAGTGCAGGTGGGCGTCCAGTTCGGGCATGTCACGGGCGAGGAAACCCCGGTCGACGTAGACGCTCGACCCTGCCAGGGGGGCCTTGCGAGCCTCGGGCACGTGCTGGCGGACGTAGGCGAGCACCTGCTCCTGGGCCTCGGCGAGGGAGATGCCCTCCGGGATGAGCTCGAGCAGTCCCGACGAGGTGTGCATGTCCACCACGACCGGGTCCATGCCCTCGAGGATCGACAGGTCCTCCGGGCGGATGATGATGTTGATCCCCGAGTCGAGTTCGGTGAGGTCGGCCTCCGTCACGATCACGGCGATCTCCACGAGCTGGTCCTTGACGGGGTCGAGCCCGGTCATCTCGCAGTCGATCCACACGAGTCGATCCTGCGAGGCCATGGCAGGAGGTTACCGCCGGGCGAGGCGCCCGGCTCTCCAGCCCGCATCAGGTAGTTTCGCCACACGACGAGAGGAGCGGCCGTGATCCGCGACCACTACCCCAGCCTCCTTCTGCCGCCCGCCGTGGTCGGCGGCATCCTCGTCGCCCTGGGCGTCATCCTGGCCACCGGCGCGGACCTGCCCTGGCTCCAGATAGCGCTCTTCATGGTCGGCCTCGCCATCCTCGTCTTCACCTTCCTCAACATGCTCATCGGAGACATCCGCCGCGTCCACCTCAATCCGATCGGCCGCCGCGTGAGCGTGCTCGGCGTCATGGTGCTCGAGGTCCTCGCCCTCTTCTCGATGACCTATCTCGCCATCTCTCAGCATCCGGGCCAGATCACCGGGATGTCCACGGCGCTGGACTCCCTCTACTTCACCATGACGACCCTCCTGACCATCGGCTTCGGGGATATCGCCGCAGAGGGTCAGCTCGCGCGCGGCACCGTGCTCGTGCAGATGTTCTTCAGCGTCATCGTCCTGTCGGCATCGCTCCGCCTGCTCCAGAGCCTCACGCGCGCGGTCACCCGGGAGCGGGGCGAGCGCGAGGACGCTGCGAACGGCTGACGCCGGTCAGTCCCGCGCCACCCACTCGATGAGGTCGGCCGCCGTGAGCATCGCGATGGGGCGCCCAGTATCGGTCACGATCGGCAGCGCGTCGACCGAGTGCCGTGCCATCCGACTCGCCGCTGCCTGAGCACAGGTATCGTCAGTGACGCTGCCCGGTGACGACATGACATCACCGACGTGCCGACCCGCGAGGTGCTTCTCGGTGATGGGCAGATCCGTGAGGATCGCCCGGTCGCTGAGGACCCCGACGCTGCTCCCGCCCTCGTCCACGACGGCGAGGGTCCGCATGCCAGACACGAACATCATCTGCCACGCGTCCCAGAGAGTGTCTCCCGAGCGAATCGTCATGACGGGGGAGTGTCGGATGTCGGCGACGGTCATCGTCGAGCGATCGACATGCACGCCCGTCACTCCTCCTCGCCACCTGACCCGATCACGGCGACGGGCACCTTGGCGCGATGCAGCACGCCCTGGCTGACGGAGCCGAGGACCGCGCCGAGGAACTCACCGCGGCCACGCGTGCCCATGACGATGAGTGCGGGATCGTCGCTCGCCTCGAGGATCGCGCGCACGGACGGACCCTTGATGACCTTCTGCTCCAGGACCACATCGGGATACTTCTCCCGCAGGCCGACGAGGGACTCGGCGAACGCGCGCTCCTCGCTGGCCGCGAGCTCCTCGACGTCGAAAGGCGGAGGGCCGCTTGGCGCAGCCAGGACGTCGTAGGCCGGGATCTCCCATGCATGCACGGCGAGAACTCGCCAGCCGCGACGGTCGGCGAGCTCGAACGCGAAGTCCAGACCGGCCAGGGACAGCTCCGAGCCATCGACGCCGACGACCACGGTGGACGCGGTCGACGAGGCCGCCTTGCGCACGACGACGGCGGGGCACGCGGCGTTGCTCGCGACCTGCACGCCGACGGAGCCGACGAGCAACCCGCGGAAGCCGCCCATGCCCCGGCTGCCCACGACCACGACATCGGCGTTCGTGCTCGCCTCGACGAGGACGGAGGCCGGACTGCCGAGTGAGACCTTCACGCTCACGTCGAGTCCGGGATTGGCCTTACGGGCCTCCTCGGCCCGCGTCTGCGCCGCTTGCTGCAGGCGCTCGAGCAGGCTGTCGATGGCATCGGGGGAGAGCAGCGAACTGCCGAAGCGCATGCCCTCGAGCGGGACCGTGGTGGCCACCGCCAGGGTCAGCATGGTCCCGCGAGACACCGCCTCGGCCGCAGCCCAGTCGACGGCGACGTTTGCGTGCTCGGAGCCGTCGTAACCGACGACAACACCTGTGCCCACGACCGACCTCCCTCAATCAGGCTCCAGCATGCGCCCCCGCCCGCCAGCATCGGGGGGGCCGGAGGGCCTGGTCACGGGGACGAAGGTCCCGAGTCCGGTCCGGAGCCCAAGCCATGAGAGTCCCGGGCCTGACGGGTCGGGCTCCCCTAGGGTGGACAGATGAGCGAGCAGGCCCCCCTGTCCCCCGAGGAGGCGGCGCGATTCGCCGCCAACGCCGAGGCGATCATCGACAACGTCGCCGGCTTCATCCAGGGCAAGCGGGAGGTCATCTCCCTCGCCGTGACCTGCCTCCTGGCCGAGGGGCACCTGCTCCTCGAGGACGTGCCCGGCGTCGGCAAGACCTCCCTGGCCCGCAGCATCGCGGCCACGCTCGGCATGTCGTGGCATCGCATCCAGTTCACCCCCGACCTGCTGCCCAGCGACGTCACGGGCGTGTCGATCTTCCACCAGGGGTCGGGCACCTTCGAGTTCCATCCCGGGCCGGTCTTCGCCCATGTCGTCCTCGCCGACGAGATCAACCGCGCCTCGCCGCGCACGCAGTCGGCCCTGCTCGAGGTGATGGAGGAGCGCACCGTCACCGTCGACGGAGTCACGCACCAGGTGCCGCGCCCCTTCCTCGTGCTGGCGACGCAGAACCCCATCGAGATGGACGGCACCTTCCCGCTGCCGGAGGCGCAGCTCGACCGATTCCTCATGTCGGTGTCGATCGGCTATCCCGACCTGGAGTCCGAGGTGCAGGTGCTTGCCAACAGCCACCGCGGCCTCAGCATCGATGAGCTCGCGCCGGTCGGCAGCGCTGACGACGTGCGCCGCATGGTGGCGCTGGCGCGCGGCGTCCACGTCGACCACTCCGTCATGGAGTACGTCGTCCGACTCGTCTCGGCCACTCGCACGACACCAGGGGTCCGTCTCGGAGCGAGTCCGCGCGGGAGCGTCGGCTTGCTGCGCGCCGCCCAGGTCGCTGCCGCGATGACGGGTCGGACCTATGTCTCGCCCGTCGATGTGCAGCGCCTCGCCGTGCCTGTCCTCGCACACCGGCTCGTGCTCGCCGACGTCGAGGCGGACGCGAGCGTGCGCGCCCAGGCGATCGAGCAGGTCGTCGCGGGAGTGCCGGTCGGGTGAGCGCCCGGGTCACGGCCCGCGGCTGGGGCGTTGCCGCCGTCGTCGTCGTATCCGCGTCCCTCGGCATCGCCCTGGGCTACCCCGAGGGGATCGGCCTGGCCGTCGGCGCGCTGATCCTGCTCACAGTGTCCTACTTCCTCGTGTCCGGTGGCGGGCCTGCCTTCGCGGTCGCGCTCGCCCCGCCGCGCGTCGAGCGGCTCTCGGACACCGTCGTGCGCATCGATGTCGAGGCCGCGCGCGCCCACCGGCGCGGCCTGCGCCTGCGCTCCGCTGACTCCTCGCATCCGGTGATCTGGGACGCGAGCGGTGTGCACGCCGACATCCCCGTGCCGACGCAGCGCCGCGGGCCGGTGAGCCTGGGCCCGTGGGTGCTCGAGCGCGTCGACCCCTGGGGACTCCTGCGCCGCCGCGTCGGCGAGGTCGAGGGCGTGGCCCTGCTCGTCGTGCCGCGCGTGCGCCCTGTCTCGCTCGCCGCCCTGCCCTCGGCGCTCGCCGACTTCGGGGGATCGGCCGAGATGGGCACGACGACGTTCGCGACCCTGCGCGAATACGTCATCGGCGATGAGTTGCGCCACGTCCACTGGAGGTCGTCGGCCAAGACCGGCAAGCTCATGATGCGCCAGTACGTCGACATCACCAGGCCGCGCATCACCCTCGTGCTCGTCGCCGAGGAGCGTGCCTACACCTCCGCCGACGAGTTCGAGGAGGCGGTCGACTTCATCGCCTCGCTCGCGGCCGTCGCCTCGTCCTCCGGGCTCGACGTCGAGGTGGTGACGACGGCGGGGGAGAGGGCATCCCACGGCGGGGGTCGGTCGACCGCGGTGCTCGACCTGCTGGCCCTCGTCGAGCGGGGAGCATCGGGCGTCGACACCCGCCTGCTGCGCGCCAACCGGGCCACCACCATCGTCGTGCGCGGCCAGGGCGTCCTCGGCTGGTGGGATCGCATCCCTGCCGTGTCGGTGATGCGGCCATGAGCGCCGTCCGCGTGCACGCACGCCCCCGCGAGGAGCTCGCCCCGGCCCGGCCGGCGGGGCAGCGCTGGGGACTGGGAGTCGTCGCGGCGCTGCCCGCGCTCCTCGTCGCCCTCGCGATGCCGCTCATCGTCGAGGGCAGCCTCTCCGGCTTCGTCTACGCGCCGTGCGTCATCGCGGTCATGGCCGCATCGATCGCGCTCGGCCGCTGGCCCGGTCTGGGAGTCGCGGCCGTCGGGGTCGTCATCGGCATCCTCGTCGGGCCGGGCGGCTCCACCCCGCAGTCGGTGCTCGTCAGCGCCATGCTCGCCGGATCCATCCTCGGCGGCACCTGGCTCGGTCAGGTGCTCGTCCTCGGCCCTCGCCCGGCTGCCGCCGCGCTGCCTGCCCTGGGTCTGCTCTCCGGTGCGCTCGCCGCGGGCATGACCGGCACCATCGAGGCCGGCGTCCTCACCGCCTTCACCGGCCTCGCGCTCGCACTCCTGCTCATCCTGCTCGGCCCGTGGAACGGCGAGGGCGCCGTGCGCCCGGCTCGCTGGGCCGAGGTGCTCACCGTCCTGACGATCACCGTCGCCGCCCTGGCGACGTACGCCGTGTCCGTCTCGGTGCCGCACCAGGTGCCACGCACGCTCGACCTCTTCGGATCGACCGCTCAGGAGTCGCGCACCGACGGCGGCGTGCCCGACCCCTTCCTCGTCGCCGCGCGCTGGCAGCTCGATCCCGCCGAGGCGGGGCGCGTGCTCTTCACCGCGTCGACGAGCCCGGACTCCCCGCTCAACCGGCCGACGTGGGCGACCTTCGCGACGTACAACGGCATCGCCTGGATCTCGCCGCCGACCTATGGCGTCGCGGGAGACGACATCCCCGAAGACGACATCGCAGGGGCAGCGGAGGACTACACCGCGAGCACGCGCGTCACCGTCGGCGTCGGCCTGCCCGGCCAGTGGGTCCCCGTGCCGCAGCGCGTGACCCAGGTGCTCTCCCCGGTCGCCACCCGCGTCGATCCCGCGACGGGGATCGTCGCCTCCGTGTCGTCGCCGATCGACTACTCCTTCGACATCAGGTACTCCCTGGCCGTTGCCGACCGCGAGACCGTGCGCGCCGCCGAGCCGGGATTGAGCACCGACCTCGACCCCGCGGTCGCGATCCCCGGGCCGCTCACCGGCACGATGGCCGCCCTCGCCGATCTTGTCGCGGAGGAGTCGGACGGCACCTGGCAGCGCCTCAGCCTGCTCAGCGAGAAGCTGCGCGATCCTCGCTACGCCGCAGCCCCACCCCAGGCGCTCGCGGCCGGCACGCCCGATCGCTCCTACGCCGGACTCAACCAGGTGCTCGCCGAAGGCGTCGGCTTCCAGGAGCAGTACGCCGCCATCTGGGCGCTCATCGCCCGGTCCTGGGGAGTGCCCACGCGCCTGGCGATCGGCTTCCCGCCGGCGACCGACGCGCAGGACGAGGGCGTGCGCACCGTGCTGGCCGGCGAGACGAGCATCTGGCCCGAGGCGCGACTCGAGGGCCTGGGATGGGTTGCCTTCCAGCCCAGCCCGCAGGATGTCGCGGCCGGCCGGCCCGCGGTGGTGCGCCCGCTCACGCCCGACGAGGTGCCGCAGCAGCCGACGCCCGAGCCGACGCCGTCGCCTTCAGGCAGCGCCTCGGGTGGGGAGTCCGACGGCGATGCCGCAGGCGGCGACACGCAGACGCAGCAGGATGCCGCGATCCCATGGCCCGTCGTCATCCCGGCCGTCGTCGTCCTGCTGGTGCTCGCGTGGATCGCCTACGTCGCCCTGCGCCGACGCGGGATCCGACGCCGCCTGCGCGATCCGCAGGACCCGCGCGCGGATGTCGCGGGGGCGTGGCGCTGGACGCGGCTGCTCCTCGCCGAGTCGTGGCTGGCGCTGCCGCTGTCCTATGCCCCGGCTCCCGACGCGGAGTACCCCCCGGATCTCCCCGACGACGTCCAGTGGAACGTCGTCACGCTCGCCCGCCTCGCCGGGCCCGCGCTCTACGGCCCCGGGCCCATCGAGCCCGCGGTCGCCGAGGAGGCCTGGCGCGCCGCGGGCCAGGTGGACCGGTCCATCCGCAAGGCGACGGGCTGGCGAGGGGCGATGCGCCGACTGGTCACCCCGCTGGACCCACATCGCATGACCGCTCCCGGCGCGACCACGGCAGCACGTACCCTCCGGGGATGACCTCTGCGGCCGCACCCTCGAGCATGTTCGCCTTCGGCACCTATCGGACGCCGGCGGAGCGCAAGGCCCGTGGCAGGGCCGCGCGCGAAGCGCTGCCCCGCAAGGCGCAGGGTGCCTACGAGCCGTCCGCTCATCGCCCCGATCCCATCGCGCTGCTCGAGGACCAGGAGCAGACGCGCGTCCCGAGCCTCCTGCCCCTGCGGCATGAGCGGATGGGAGCGAGCGCCTTCACCTTCTATCGGGGCACGGCCATCATCATGGCCAGCGACCTGGGCGCGCAGCCGTCGAGCGGCCTTCAGGTGCAGCTCTGCGGTGACGCGCACCTGTCCAACTTCGGGCTCTTCGCCGCACCCGATCGCGTCCCGGTCTTCGACGTCAACGACTTCGATGAGACCAATCCCGGGCCCTTCGAGTGGGATGTGAAGCGCCTGGCGACGTCCTTCGTGCTCGCCGCTCGCGACAACGGCTTCCCCGAGGATGCGGTGGCCGACGCGGCGCTGGCCAGTGCCCGGCAGTACCGCCAGTCCATGGCGGAGTACGCCGCCATGAAGGAGATCGACATCTGGTACGACCGCGTCGACGCCTCCACCATGGAGGCCTGGGCGCAACGCACCAGCGGCAAGACGGGTGAGAAGGCCGTGCGACGCACGGTCGCCAAGGCGCAGGCGCGCACCGCATGGACCGCCGTCCGCAAGCTCACCACGGTCGTGGACGGCCACCGCGTGTTCGTCGACGAGCCGCCGCTGGTGGTGCGCGTACCCGAGGACTCCATGGCGCGCGCACTCATCCTGGGTGCCCTCCCGGGCTACCTGGAGAGCCTGGCGCCCGATCGCCGGGCGCTGCTCGAGCGCTACGAGGTCATCGACCTCGGCCACAAGGTGGTCGGCGTCGGCAGCGTCGGCCTGCTCGCCTGGGTGCTCTTGCTCCAGGGCCGCGACGCCGACGACATCCTCACCCTCCAGGTGAAGCAGGCGCAGCACTCCGTCCTCGAGCCCTACACCGCGGCCTCGGCGTACCCGCAGATGGGCGAGCGCGTCGTCGAGGGGCAGCGCCTGATGCAGGCAGCCAGTGACAGCTTCCTCGGCTGGGTCACCGGCAAGCTGGGCCGGGAGTACTACGTCCGTCAGTTGCGTGACATGAAGTGGGCACCCGATCCCTCCCGTTTCGTGCCGGCCAGCCTGTCGTCCTACGCCGAGCTCTGCGGGCACGTGCTCGCTCGCGCGCACGCCCGCACGGGCGATGCCATCGCGATCTCCTCCTATCTGGGCACCAGCACGACCTTCGACCAGGCCATCCGCGCGTTCGCCCTCGCCTACGCCGAGCAGGTCGCGAGCGACTTCACGAAGTTCACCGACGCCGTGGCCTCCGGGCGACTGGCGAGCGAGGTCCAGTCGACGGACTCCGAGCACTTCACGGCGATCATGCGCAACCCCCTGCTGGTGCAGCCCCCCGCGAGCCAGGCAGGCCAAACGCACGGTGGCCAGCCGGTCGCGGGCTCCTAGGGGGCGGCGATGGACGCGGACGTCGTCGTCATCGGGGCCGGTGCTGCCGGTTCCTCCACCGCCTGGCACCTGGCCAGGCGCGGTCACGAGGTCGTCGTCCTCGAGCGCTTCGCCCGCGGCCACGCGTGGGGCTCCTCCCACGGTGCCACGCGGATCTTCCGCGTCGCCTACCGTGAGCCGCTCTACTCGCGCCTGGCGACCGAGGCCATCCCGATGTGGCGCGAGCTGGAGCGCGAGGCGGGCGAGACGCTGCTCGAGCAGACGGGTCAGCTCGACCACGGCTTCCCGACCGCCATCGACGAGATCGAGGCGACGCTCCTCGCGGGAGGCTGGTCCTTCGATCGCCTCACGCCCGCGCAGGCGCGCGAGCGCTGGCCCGGCATGGACTTCGACGAGACCGTCATCTACTCACCCGACGGGGGCCGGGTGTTCGCCGATCGCACGATCGAGGCGCTCCTGCGACTGGCAGAGCAGGCAGGCGCCCACCTGCGCTTCGACGAGCCCGCCCTCGCGATCGCGCCGTCGGGCGAGGGTGTGCGGGTGACGACGACCCAGGGACACATCACGGCGCGGACGGCGGTGGTCTCCGCCGGCGGTTGGGTGACACGGCTCGCCGGACTCGAGGCCTTCGGGATCGCGCTGCCCCGCCTGCAGGTCACGGCACAGGCCCCCGTCCACTTCGCCATCCGCCCGGGCTTTGCCTTCCCGTCCTTCGTGCACCATGTCGGCTCCGATGCGGTCGACCACACCTTCGCCTACGGCGCCTACGGCCTGGAGTCGCCCGGCGAGGGTGTCAAGGTGGGCATCGACACGATGGATGTCGTCGACGACCTCGACGCGCGCACGCTTGAGGTGACTGAGGAGGCCATCGAGGTGGCGGCCGACTACGCCCGGCGCTGGCTCCCGGGCGCTGACACCGACGTCGCGTCGGCGGCATCGTGCCTGTTCACGATGACCGACGACAGCCACTTCATCCTCGACCGACGAGGGCCGGTGGTCGTGATGTCGCCCTGCTCCGGGCACGGATTCAAGTTCACCCCGATCCTCGGCGCGATCGCCGCGGATGTCGTCGAGGGGTCCCAGACCTGGGCGACCGAATGGCGACTGCCCGCCTGACGCCCTGGCCTAGGAGCCCGGCGTGGCTCCGGGGATGAGGTTGATCGCCCTGCTCAGCGTCACCACGATCGTGACGACCGCTGTCGAGGACTGAATCACGAAGAGCACCTTGACCCGGTGGGAGAGAGGCATGGTGTCCGTCGGGCTGAAGGCGATGATGTTGGTGTAGGCGGTGAAGAGGTAGTCGAGGAGTCCCGGCTGCCACTTCTCCATGCCGTCCATGCCCTGCTGGGGGAAGAGGAAGTCCTTGGGCTGAGGCAGATTCTCCATGCGCGCGATCGGACCGCCAGCATCGATCCACCAGTAGACGATGCCGAAGCTGAGCACGTTGACGATGAGGACAGCGAAGCCTGCGAAGAGCAGCGCCGCGCCCGACTCGGTGTAGCCGTTGACCAGGTTGATGAGCAGCAGGACGGCGTTCATGACGCTGGCGAGCACCAGGAAGATGAGGAACGCCGTCATCGTCCCGGTGACGATGCGCTTGCCGTCGCCCGCGATCAGGTAGAGGACGGCGACGATCGGGATGCCCGCGAGCTCGATGAAGGGGACGAGCCAGGTCGGGCCGATCGTGACGACGTCAGGCAGGGGCAGCTGAAGCGCGACGATGGCGACGACGATGAGAGCCACCCAGACGAGCGACGTCCGAAAGTGGCGGCGCTGCTCCGGAGTGAGACCCGCGGTCCCGGCAGGCGTCGGCATGGGGCGAACCTAGCGGCTTCCGGAGCGCGGCACCGTGCATCCGCGGTGGACACCGGGCCTGCGGGCGAGGACCATGGCCGCCATGCCGAAGTGGGTCGTGGCCGTGGGCGCCGTCGCGCTGGTCGCGATCCTCATCGCGGCCGGCATCTGGGCGACGCGCGCGGAGAGCGAGCCAGCCGCCGCGACGAGCTCGGCTGCGCCCTCCGCGTCATCCTCGCGCTCGCTGCCGGCCACCCCGACCCCCACTCCCACGCCCGAGATCGTCCTGTGGGCCGGCGAGGTGTGCGCAGCGCGCGATGCATTCCTGGCCAGCGTGGTCGAGGTTGCCGGCTCGCTGGAGTACGACCCCAATGACCCGGCCTCCATCGGAGAGCAGTTCCAGCGGCAGATCCCCGGACAGCTCGACGGGGTCGATGCCGCCGCGAGTGAGCTGGGAGCGGCTCTCGGCGGCATCCCCGTCGACTACGTCGAGGCCGCCGTGGTGATCCCGGTATTGCAGCAGCGCCTCGAGTCGCTCGAGACGGCGAAGGACGAGGCCCTAGGGCATGTCGACTCCGCGCAGTCGGCGGGTGACCCGGTGTCGTCCGGCATCGAGTGGCTGCGAGCTGCTGCTGCCGCGAAGGCCACCTATGACGCGGGCGTGCTGGTCAAGGACTCCCTGGGCGAGCTGCTGGGGGCATCCGAGGGGGACATCCGCGATGCCTTCGCCACCTCGCCGAGGTGCGCGGGCATCGACCTAGGCTGATGCCATGGCGCTCATCGATGTCCGTGACGACGGGCCCGTGCGCGTCATCACGATGACGCACGTGCAGCGCCGCAACGCCCTGAGCGAAGCGATGGCCGACGAGATGTCGGCTGCCATCGAGGGGGCGGATTGCCGGGTGCTCGTGCTGCGTGCCGAGCCGGGGGTGTCCACCTGGTCCGCGGGTCACGACATCGACGACCTGCCCACGGATGGCCGCGACCCGCTCGCATGGACCTCGCCCGTGGAGCGCCTCGTCCGCGCCGTCCGGGCCGCACCCTTCCCCGTGATCGCCGCGGTGGAGGGTGGCGCCTGGGGCGCGGCCTGCAACCTCGCGTTCGCCTGCGACCTCATCGCCGCCACGCGCGACGCCACCTTCGCGATCACGCCCGCGCGCCTGGGCGTTCCGTACCACACCGAGGGGGTTGCGCAGTTCCTCGGCGCCGTGCCGCTCAATGTCGCCAAGGAGATGTTCCTCACCGCGCAGCCCCTCGCCGCCGACTCGCCGCACCTCGCGGGGACCGTCAATCGGCTTGCCGACGACAGCGCATCGCTCGAAGGTGCGTGGCGTGCCCTGGCGGAGCGCATCTCCTGCCTGGCGCCGTTGTCGATCCGCGCCATCAAGGCCGAGATGAATGCCCTCACCGATGCGCGGCCGCTGGAGAGCGGCACCTTTGAGCGACTCACAGCACTGCGCCGTGCCGCGTGGAGCAGTGCCGACTTCACCGAGGGCCTGGCTGCCTTCCGTGAGCGGCGCGATCCTCGATTCTCGGGCGAGTGAGCCTCCTGATTGAATAACGGCCCCATGAGCACGCCACAGCCAGTCCACTTCGCGGCGACGAGCCGGAGCCTCTATCCCGTCATCGTCGGTGTCTTCGTCGGCCTGCTGCTCATCTCCAACATCGGCGCCGTCAAGCTCATCGAGTTCGGCCCGATCATCACCGACGGCGGCGTATTCCTCTTCCCCCTCGTCTATATCGTCGGGGACATCCTCAGCGAGGTCTACGGCTTCAAGGCCGCGCGCAAGGCGATCTTCGTCGGCTTCGCGATGTCGATCCTCGCGGCCCTCACCTTCTGGCTCGTGCAGATCTCCCCGCCCGCCGAGGCCTGGGGCAACCAGGAGGCCTTCGAGTCGGTCCTGGGCTTCCTCCCCCGGATCGTGCTCGCGAGCGTCGCGGGCTACCTCGTGGGCCAGCTGCTCAATGCCTGGGTCCTGGTCAAGATCAAGGAGCGCACGAAGGAGAAGGCGCTGTGGCTGCGCCTTCTGGGATCGACGGCCGTCGGGGAGTTCGCGGACACGATCGTCTTCTGCACGATCGCGTTCTACGGCGTCATCACGGGCGAGGAGTTCCTCGTCTACGTCGCCTTCGGATTCGCCTACAAGACGCTCGTCGAAGTCGTGCTGCTGCCGGTGTCCTACGCCGTCATCGGCTGGGTCAAGCGCCGCGAGCCGACCTACGCAGACGCCGTGCCGGCGTAGTAGCGGCCGAGGAACTCCTCGCGCAGTGCCTCGAAGTCACCCTGCTCGAGGGCCGCGCGCATGCGGTCCACGAGCCGCACGGTGAACCGGATGTTGTGGATGGTGGCGAGCGTCGAGGCAATCATCTCCTTGGCCTTGAAGGCGTGATGGAGATAGGCGCGGGTGTAGTGCGTGCAGGTGTAGCAGTCGCACTCGGGGTCGATCGGGTCGAAGGCGCGGCGGCTGGCGCTGGTGAGCAGGTTGAAGCGACCGTCGGGGGTGTAGACCGCGGAGTTGCGGGCCTCGCGCGAGGGGGAGACGCAGTCGAAGGTGTCGGCCCCGGCAGCAACCCCCGCGAAGAGGTCGCCTGGCTCGCCGATGCCCAGCAGGTGCCGGGGCTTGTCATCGGGCAACTCGTCGGTGACCCACGTGACGATGTCCGTGAGGTTGCGCTTCTCGATTGCCCCGCCGATGCCGTAGCCGTCGAAGGGCATGGCACCGAGGTCGCGAGCCGCCGTGCGCCGCAGGTCCTCGTATTGCGCGCCCTGGATGACGCCGTAGAGCGCCTGGTAGGGCCGCTCGGCTGAGCGCAGGCGGTCGTGCTCGACGATGCAGCGCTCCGCCCACAGCCGCGTCCGCTCCAGCGACATCACCTGGTAGTCGCGGGTGTTGTTGAGAGTGGTGAGCTCGTCGAACGCGAAGGCGATGTCCGCGCCGATGGCGGACTGCACCTGCATGGAGACCTCGGGAGTGAAGCGGTGCTCGGATCCATCGAGGTGGGAGCGGAAGGTCACGCCGTCGTCATCGACGCGCGCCAGGCGCTCCTTGCCCTCGGCGATGACATCGTCGTCGCGGTGACCGGAGTCCATGGCGAGGACCTTCTTGAATCCCGCCCCCAGCGAGAGCACCTGGAAGCCCCCGCTGTCGGTGAAGGTCGGCCCATGCCAGTGCATGAAGGCGGCCAGTCCGCCAGCCTCCTCGACGATGGCCGGCCCCGGCTGGAGGTAGAGGTGGTAGGCGTTGGCCAGCACCGCCTGGGCGCCCAGGTCGCGCACGGTCTCCGGCAGCAGGGCCTTGACGGTGGCCTTCGTGCCGACCGGGATGAAGGCGGGTGTGCGGATCTCGCCGTGGGGAGTGGCGACGACGCCCGTGCGCGCAGCGCCGCTGCGCGCGCCGACGGTGAAGCCGAATCCCGACACGCGTCCCAGGATGCCAGGCGTGTCGGCGGTGACGTGCGCCGACTAGTCTCGCCGCGTGAGCCTCATCGAGACGATCGACGGTGTCGACATCGAGCACCGCGACATCGTCACCAAC
>CAZICY010000039.1:0-16312 GCA_964537955.1 uncultured Actinomyces sp.
CCGACCTCCACATCGCCACGCTCAACGACAAGGGCAAGCTCGAGATGGAGCTCGTGGTCGAGCGCGGCCGCGGATACGTCTCTGCGACGCTGAACAAGCAGCCCGGCCAGGAGATCGGTCGGATCCCCGTCGACTCGATCTACTCGCCCGTCCTGAAGGTCACCTACAAGGTCGAGGCGACCCGCGTCGAGCAGCGCACCGACTTCGACAAGCTCGTCCTGGACGTCGAGACCAAGCCCTCCATGCTGCCCCGAGATGCCGTCGCCTCGGCGGGCAAGACGCTGGTCGAGCTCTTCGGCCTCGCGCGCGAGCTGAACGTCGACGCCGAGGGCATCGACATCGGGCCGTCCCCGGCAGACGCCTTCGTCGCCGAGCAGCTCTCCACTCCGATCGAGCAGCTGGACCTCACGGTCCGCTCCTACAACTGCCTCAAGCGCGAGGGCATCCACACCGTGGGCGAGCTCATCGGGCGCAGTGAGGCCGACCTGCTCGACATCCGCAACTTTGGTGCCAAGTCCATCGACGAGGTCAAGGTCAAGCTCGTCACCCTCGGTCTCGCGCTGAAGGACAGCCCCCCTGGATTCGACCCCGGGGCAGCCGTCTACTTCAGCGATGAGGATGAGGACGATGACCTCGGCTACGTCGAGGACGAGCAGCTCTAACCGATCAGCCACCCGCGACAAGGAGTAATGACATGCCTACCCCAACCAAGGGTCCCCGCCTGGGTGGCGGACCGGCGCATGAGCGCCTGATGCTGGCCAACTTGGCCACCGCGCTCTTCGAGCACGGCCGCATCACGACCACCGAGGCGAAGGCCAAGCGTCTGCGTCCTCTCGCCGAGCGACTCATCACCTTCGCGAAGCGCGGCGACCTCGCGGCACGCCGCCGGGTGCTCACGGTCGTTCGGGACAAGGACGTCGTGCACGTGCTCTTCACCGAGATCGGGCCGCGCTACCAGACCCGTCAGGGCGGCTACACCCGCATCGTGAAGGTCGGCCCGCGCAAGGGCGACAACGCCCCCATGGCCGTGATCGAGCTCGTCGAGCCGCTGGCGGAGCAGGTCGTCGCCGAGGCGACGGGTGCGACGAAGCGCGCAGCCAAGGAGAAGGCAGCCGCTGCGGCTCCTGCGGCAGCAGCTCCCGCAGCCGACGAGGCCGTGGAGGTCGTGGCCGAGGCCGAGGACGCCGCTCCCGAGGCATCGGCAGACGAGGCCGTGGCGGTCGTGGCCGAGGCCGAGGACGCCGCTCCTGCCGAGGACGCCGCTCCTGCCGAGGACGCCGCTCCTGCCGAGGACGACAAGGCCTGATCGAGTCCGCGTGACCCGACTGAGGCTGGACCTGGCCTACGACGGGACCGACTTCTCAGGGTGGGCCCGCCAGCCGGGCCTGCGCACCGTCCAGGGTGCCGTCGAGGCTGCCCTCGCTCAGGCCCTGAGGCTCGCCGAGCCTCCTGCGATCACGTGCGCGGGGCGCACCGACGCCGGGGTGCACGCTCGCGGACAGGTGGCGCACGTCGATGTCGATGCCGCGGCGGAGCCGGACCTGACGGCGCTCACGCGCAGCCTGCGCGGCTTGCTGCCCGAGGACATCTGGCTTCGCGATCTCTCACTGGCGCCGGAGGGCTTCGATGCGCGCTTCTCAGCGCTGTCTCGTCGCTATCGCTACCTCGTCTGCGACGACCCGGGGGCGTGGGATCCGCTGCGCCGCCGTGAGGTGCTCAGGCACCAGCACCCGCTGGACCTCGATGCCATGAACGCCGCAGCCGGGCCGCTCCTGGGTGAGCGCGACTTCGCGGCGGTGTGCCGGCCCCGCGAGGGGGGCACGACGATCCGCACCCTCACGGCGCTGGAGTGGGTGCGTGGCGACTCGGGGCTCGCGGAGATGCACGTGAGCGCCGATGCCTTCTGCCACTCCATGGTGCGGGCGCTCGTCGGGCTGCTCCTACCGGTAGGCGAGGGCCGCCGGCCCGTGTCATGGCCGGCGGAGATCGTGGCCCGGGGAGTCCGGGATTCCGGGGTGCGCGTGGTGCCCGCGCATGGACTGGTGCTGGAGGAGGTCCGCTACCCCGATGAGGCCGGGCTCGCCGCACGGCAGTCCGTCACCCGGGCCCTGCGCGGAGCCTGACGGTCCGGAAAGGACCCGTTTTGACCCCCTTGCGGCCTCCCGGGTAGCCTTGGCGGTCGTTGTGCCCGCCCCAGGGCCCAACCGGGGCGCCTCTCCTGCACCCCCCTGAGTGAGCGAAGGTCGACGTGCGTACGTACACCCCCAAGCCGGGCGAGGTCACCCGCGAGTGGCTCGTCATCGATGCCACCGACGTCGTCCTCGGCCGACTGGCCAGCCAGACCGCCACCTTGCTGCGGGGCAAGCACAAGCCCGTTTTCGCTCCCCACGTCGACACCGGTGACTTCGTCATCATCATCAATGCCGACAAGGTCGCCCTCACGGGCAGCAAGCTCGAGCAGAAGCGCGACTACCGTCACTCGGGTTACCCCGGCGGTCTGTCGGCGAAGACCTACTCCGAGCTCATGGTGGACAACCCTCGCCGCGCTATCGAGAAGGCGGTCAAGGGGATGCTCCCGCACAACAAGCTCGGACGGCAGCAGTTGAGCAAGCTCAAGGTGTACGCCGGGCCCGATCATCCGCACGCCGCACAGATGCCCACCCCGTACACCATCACGCAGGTCGCGCAGTAGCGATCACCGCGCAGTCTGCGAAAGGAAAAGACGTGACTGTTTCCGAGACCGAGGTCTTCGACGAGGAGATTCCCTCGGAGTACACCACCGAGACGCCTTCGGCTGCCTCCGCAGCCGCCGATCGCCCCGTGGTCACCGCCCCCGGCGGTGCCACCGGCCGCCGCAAGGAGGCCATCGCACGCGTGCGACTGGTCCCGGGCACCGGTCGCTGGAGCATCAACGGTCGTGACCTCGAGACCTACTTCCCCAATCGCGTGCACCAGCAGATCGTCAACGAGCCCTTCGTGACCCTGGGCCAGGAGGGTCGCTACGACGTCATCGCGCGCATGAGCGGCGGCGGCGTATCCGGGCAGGCCGGTGCGCTGCGCCTGGGCATTGCGCGCGCCCTCAACGAGATCGACGAGGAAGGCAACCGTCCTCCTTTGAAGAAGGCCGGATTCCTCACTCGCGACCCGCGGGCCAAGGAGCGCAAGAAGTACGGCCTCAAGAAGGCCCGCAAGGCGCCTCAGTACAGCAAGCGCTGATCGGAGCGCCGTGAGCGGTCGCCTCTTCGGCACCGACGGCGTGCGGGGACTCGCCAACCGCGACCTCACCGCCGAACTCGCGCTGTCCCTCTCCGCTGCGGCGGCCCACGTGCTCGGCGATGCCGGCGCCCTGGTGACCGACGGCGCGCGCCCGTGCGCTGTCGTGGGGCGCGATCCTCGGGCGAGTGGCGAGTTCCTCGAGGCGGCAGTCGTCGCGGGATTGGCGAGCGCGGGAGTCGATGTGCTCCTCGCCGGTGTCCTGCCCACTCCCGCCATCGCCTATCTCACCGAGCGTCACGGGGCGAGCCTCGGGGTGATGCTCTCGGCGTCGCACAACGCCATGCCCGACAACGGCATCAAGTTCTTCGACGCCCATGGATTCAAGCTCCCCGACGCGATCGAGGACGCCATCGAGGCGCGGCTGCACGAGCCCTGGGACCGTCCCGTCGGCGGCGCGGTCGGCCGCGTGCGCGAGCTCCCCTCCGCTGCCCAGGACTATCTCGACCACGTGCTCGACGTAGTGCAGACACCTCTCACGGGGTTGTCTGTCGTAGTGGACTGCGCCAACGGCGCTGCGTCAGCGGTGTCGCCCGAGGCCATGCGCCGTGCGGGCGCGCGTGTGGTGGCCATTCATGCGTCGCCGGACGGCCTCAACATCAATGAGGGCTGCGGCAGCACTCACCTGGACGACCTCATCGCGGCGGTGGTCGAGCATGGAGCCGACATCGGCATCGCGCATGACGGTGACGCGGATCGTTGCCTCGCGGTCGACGCGGAGGGCAATGTCATCGACGGCGACCAAATCCTGGCCATCCTCGCCCTGGGCATGCGCGACCGAGGCACGCTCGCGCGCGACACCGTGGTCGCGACGGTGATGTCCAACCTGGGCTTCCGCATCGCGATGGAGGACAACGGCATCAACGTCGTGACCACTGCCGTCGGCGATCGCTACGTCCTCGAGGAGATGCGGGCGCAGGGCTACGCCCTCGGCGGCGAGCAGAGCGGCCACGTGGTCGTGCTGGACCGGGCGACGACGGGCGATGGGGTCCTCACGGCCCTGGCCCTGCTGGACCGCATGGCCGAGACAGACTCGAGCCTGCGTGATCTCGCTGCGGTGATGACGCGGCTTCCCCAGGTGCTCATCAACGTCGATGGGGTCGACCGATCGCGCCTGGCGGACAGCGCCGAGGTCAAGGCCGTGGTCGACACGATCGAGCGCGAACTCGGAAGCGAGGGACGAGTGCTGCTGCGGCCTTCGGGGACCGAGCCGCTCGTGCGCGTGATGGTCGAGGCCCCCACGGCCGAGGCCGCACGGGATGCGGCCGAGGCGATCGCTGCTGCCGTTCGGGCCTCGCTGTCCATCGGCTCCTAGGCAAACGCATCCGCCGGCGGGCGTGATGCGCCCGTCCCGCGCGACCGTCGACGAGAATCTGCCCGGCATCGGGCTCCACTGCCCGAGTGCGTCGGCCCGACACCGCCGCCGGGGCCGCGTACCCTGGCCTCTATGTGCGGGATCGTGGGCTACGTCGGGGAGAAGCAGGCGCTCGAGGTGGTTGTCGAGGGCCTGCGCCGCCTGGAGTACCGCGGCTACGACTCCGCTGGCGTGGCTGTCGTCACGGGTGATCGTCTCGACGTCCGCAAGAAGGCGGGCAAGCTGGCCAACCTCGAGTCGCTGCTGGGCGAGGATCCCCTCGAGGCTGCCACCCTGGGCATCGGCCACACCCGCTGGGCGACGCACGGTGGTCCCACGGACGCCAACGCCCACCCGCATGTGAGCGAGGACGGCACGGTCGCCGTCATCCATAACGGCATCATCGAGAACTTCGCCGAGCTCCGCGACGAGTTGACCGCCGCCGGGGTCGTGCTCACCTCGGAGACCGATACCGAGGTCGTCGCGCATCTCCTGGCGGCCGAGCTCCCGCGCTGCGGGGGCGACCTGGCGGAGGCCATGCGCCGCACCTGCCGTCAGCTCGAGGGTGCCTTCACCCTCGTCGCCGTCGTGGCCGACGACGTCGATGTCGTGGTCGCCGCGCGGCGCAACTCGCCGCTCGTGGTCGGCCTCGGACAGGGCGAAAACTTCCTGGCCTCCGATGTCGCCGCCTTCGTCTCCCACACGCGCGAGGCACTCGAGCTCGGCCAGGACCAGGTGGTGCAGATCTCCCGCGACGATGTGGTTATCACGGACTTCGACGGCAACGCCGTGGAGGCGAAGCCCTTCACCGTCACCTGGGATGCGGCCGCGGCCGAGAAGGGCGGCTACGACCTCTTCATGCTGAAGGAGATCGCCGAGCAGCCCAAGGCGGTGGCCGATTCCCTGCGCGGTCGCGTCGGGCGGGACGGTCGCCTCCACCTCGACGAGATGCGCCTGACCGATGCTGAGCTGCGCGAGATCGACAAGATCGTGGTCGTGGCCTGCGGCACGGCCTATCACGCGGGACTGGTCGCGAAGTACGCCATCGAGCACTGGACGCGGATCCCCGTCGACGTCGAGCTCGCCAGCGAATTCCGCTACCGCGACCCCATCGTCGACGGGCGCACTCTCACCATCGCCATCTCACAGTCGGGCGAGACGATGGACACCCTCATGGCGCTGCGCTACGCGCGCGAGCAGGGATCCAAGGCCCTCGCGATCTGCAACACCGTCGGCTCGACGATCCCGCGCGAGTGCGATGCGGTGCTCTACACCTACGCCGGACCCGAGATCGCGGTGGCTTCCACGAAGGCCTTCCTCACCCAAATCGTCGCCGCCTACCTCGTGGGCCTCTATCTCGCGCAGGTGCGCGGCAACATGTTCGGTGACGAGATCCGCGGCGTGCTCACCGATCTGAGCGACATGCCGCAGGCGGTCGACCTCACGCTGGACACCAGCGAGGGGGTCCAGGCACTCGCGCGCGAGCTGGCCGACGCGACCTCCGTGCTCTTCATCGGCCGCCATGTCGGCTATCCCGTCGCCCTTGAGGGCGCGCTCAAGCTCAAGGAGCTTGCCTACATGCACGCCGAGGGCTTCGCCGCGGGCGAGCTCAAGCACGGCCCCATCGCGCTGATCGAGGAGGGTGTGCCGGTCGTGTGCATCGTGCCGTCCCCGCGCGGCCGAGCATCGCTGCACGGCAAGATCATCTCCAACATCCAGGAGGTGCGCGCTCGCGGCGCCCGCACGATCGTCATCGCGGAGGAGGGCGACGAGTCGGTCACCCCCTACGCCGATGTGATCTTCCGGGTGCCCGCTGTCCCGACGCTCATGCAGCCCCTCGTCTCGACCGTGCCGCTCCAGGTCTTCGCCTGCGCCATGGCCACGGTCAAGGGCCACGATGTCGACCAGCCGCGCAACCTCGCCAAGTCCGTCACCGTCGAGTAGCGCCACCCCGATCGCCATGAGGACCGTGTACGCCGTGTCCGCCGTGCGTGCGTCCGAGGATGCCGTCATGGCGACACTCCCCGAGGGCGCCCTCATGGAGCGTGCCGCGACCGGCCTGGCCGACTCCTGCGCCACCCTCATGCGCGACCTCGGCGTGCGGCTCGTCGGCGCTCGCGTCGTCCTGCTCATCGGGAGTGGCAACAACGGCGGCGACGCGCTCTACGCCGGCGCGCAGCTCGCTCGACGTGGTGCTCGCGTCGAGGCCGTGCTCCTCGCGGAGCGCGCCCACCCGGGCGGTGTCGAGGCCTTCCTCGTCGCAGGCGGCACCACCGTCCTGGCGGACGGCATCGAGAGGGCCCTCGGGCGCGCGGACCTGGTGATCGACGGGATCCTCGGCATCGGCGGTCGCGGTGCGCTGCGTCCGGAGGCCGCGAGGTGCGCCGCCCTCGCTGCGGAGTCAGGCGCCCTCGTCGTCGCGGTCGATATCCCCTCCGGTGTCGACGCGGACACCGGTGCGGTCGCTGACCCCGGCGCGGTCGTGGACGCCGACGCCACCGTGACCTTCGGCTGCCTCAAGCCGGGGCTACTCCTGTCGCCCGGTCGCGACCGCGCGGGCGCCGTCCTGCTCGTCGACATCGGGCTCACGCCCGCCCTGTCCGCGGCGACACCTCCGGCCGTGCATGCGCTCGACCCGCTCGACCTCGCGGAGGCGGTGCCGGAGCCATCGCCAGAGGACTACAAGTACTCGCGAGGAGTCGTGGGCATCGCTGCCGGCAGTCCGCGCTACCGAGGCGCGGCATTCATGGCCACGGGCGGCGCCCGGCACGGCAATGTGGGCATGGTGCACGTGCTCGATCGGGGCGATGGGCTGGCCACCGCGGTGGTCGACGAGTTCTGGGACGTCGTGATCTCCTCCGCAGCCCCGGCGGCTGTGCCGCGCACGACCGCATGGGTCGTCGGCCCCGGCCTGGGCATCGACGCGGAAGGGCAGCAGGTGCTGTGCGACGTGCTGGCCGTGGATGCGCCCGTCGTCGTGGATGCCGATGCCCTGCGCATGCTGCGTGCCGAGCCTGCAGCGGCCGCTCTCGGCGCACGGCGGCATCCGACCGTGCTCACCCCCCATGAGGGCGAGTTCGCTGCGCTGGGCTTCACCTCAGGAGAAGGCGCCGCGCAGGATCGCCTCGGCAGCGCACGTCAGGCCGCGCGCGAACTGGACGCGGTCGTCGTGCTCAAGGGTCCAGGCACGGTCATCGCCTCGCCGAGCGGGGCGGCGTACGTCGACACCTGGGGCACGCCGGACCTGGGCACCGCGGGCAGCGGCGACGTGCTCGCCGGACTCATGGGTGCGCTGCTGGCAGGGGCCCACGCGCGCGGCGAGGTGGACGGCGACGACTCCGCCGCCCGCGTCGCGGCAGCAGCGGTGGGCCTGCACGGGCTCGCGGCCCGGCTGGCCGCCCAGGGTGGGCGCCCCGTCACCGCTCCCGACATCATCGCCGCGCTCCCGGACGCGGTCGCCATGGTGCGTCGCGGTGGCGAGGCGTGAGATGAACGCGCGCGCCGAAGCCGTGATCGACCTCGCCACGCTGAGGTCCAACCTCGACTACCTCTGCGGTCCCGCGTGCGGCGGCCCCGATGTCGCGCGCATGATCGTGGTCAAGGCGGATGCCTACGGCCATGGGGCCGCGGAGGTCGCGCGCGTCGCCCGCGAGCGCTCCGTCCCATGGCTCGGGGTGGCGCTGCCCTCCGAGGCCCTGCACCTGCGCGCCTCGGGCGACACCGGCCGCATCCTCGCGTGGCTCTATGCGCCCGGCGACCCCGATCTCCCGGCCTGCGTGGCCGCCGGTGTCGACCTAGGCGTCGGCAGCATGGGCATGCTGCGCGATGTCGCGGCCGCTGCCGCCGAGGCCGGCGGCGTGGCGCGCGTGCACCTGAAGATCGACACCGGACTCGGTCGCGGAGGCTGCTCGCCGAATTCCTGGTCCGAGTTGCTCGCCGCCGCCGCGTCATCCCCGGGCATCGAGGTCACCGGAATCTGGTCCCATCTCGCCAGCGCCGACATCCCCGATGCCCCCGAGACAGACGAGCAGGTAGCGGCGTTCGAGGGAGCGCTCGCCGAGGCCGAGCGGGCGGGCGTGCGGCCCGAGGTCCGTCACCTCGCCTCGAGCGGAGCTGCGCTCAGCCGCCCGGAGACGCGCTACGACCTCGTGCGCCTGGGCATCGCGACGTACGGCGTGCCGCCCGGGCCGGCGATCGACATGGGTCCGCTGCGCCCGGTCATGACCATGCGCGCGTCGGTTGTCGCGACGAAGCGGGTGCCGGCGGGTCACGGCGCCTCCTACAACCTCACCTGGCGCGCGCCACGAGAGACCACTCTTGCGCTCGTCCCCCTCGGCTACGGCGACGGGCTGCCGCGCACGGCGCAGGGAGCGCACGTGCTGGTCGGTGGCGAGCGGCGACCCATCGTCGGCCGCATCGCGATGGACCAGGTCATCGTGGACGTCGGCGACGCCCCGATCGCGGCAGGTGACGACGTCCTCGTGTGGGGCGTCGGTCACACGGGGGAGCCCACCGCGCAGGACTGGGCCGCATGGGATGACACCATCGGCTACGAGATCGTGACGCGCGTAGGCGCGCGCGTGCCACGTCGCTACGTCGAGGGGTGAGCATGGCTGACCTGGGCAGGGGCGCCAAGGGCCTCGCGGCCCTCGGCGTCCTGGCTGCCGGCGTCGCCGTGGGTGCGCTCGCCGAGCGGCTGGCCACGCGCCGACTTCACGCCCGCGAGTTCGTCGGCATCGAGTCGGTCACGGGCACCACCCATGAGGTGATCACCGACGACGGAGTGGCCCTGCACGTCGTCGAGGAAGAAGATGACGTCCCCGCCGGCGCGCCCACGGTGATCTTCACCCACGGCTATGCGCTCTCGCTCGACTCCTGGCCCGGTCAGCGTGAGGCCTTGCGCGGTGTCGCACGCGTGGTGCTGTGGGACCAGCGCGGCCACGGCAGGTCCGAGCGAGGCGCACCCGGCACGTCGATCGAGCGGCTCGGTGCCGACCTCGGCTGCGTGCTCGATGCAGTCGCACCGGAGGGGGCCGTCGTGCTCGTCGGCCACTCGATGGGCGGCATGACCATCATGGCGCTCGCGGATGAGCGCCCCGAGCTCTTCGGCGACCGGGTCAAGGGTGTCGCCCTGCTCGCCACCTCAGCGGGGGGCATCGCCGACGTCGACCTGGGACTGCCGAGGCCCGTGGCCCGGCTCGCACACCGCGTGGCACCGTCCATCGGAGCAGCCCTTGAGTCCCAGGGCCCGGTGTCCGGCCTCATCGAGCGGGCGCGGCGATCGTCGAGCGATCTCGGCCTGCTCGTCACGCGCGCCTACGCCTTCGGATCCACCGTGCCCCCTGACGGCACCCGCATCGTGACCGACCTCATCAACGGCACTCCCGTCGACGTGCTCGCGGACCTGCTCCCGGCGCTGCAGGGCCACGACAAGGTCCGCTCCCTGCATGTCCTCGACCGCTGCGACCTGCTCGTGATGGTCGGGGACTCCGACCTGCTGACTCCTGTCGGCCACAGCTACGAGATCGTGCGCCACACTCCCTCCGCTGAGCTCGTCATCCTCCCGGGCGTGGGTCACATGCTCACGCTCGAGGCGGTCGAAGACGTCAACAAGCACCTGCGTGCGCTCGTCGAACGCGTGAGCTGATGCACGAGCGCCGCATCCACCTCACCGACAGCGGGGCCACGCACGCGTGGGGGAGGCGCATCGCCGAGCATGTGCGCGCGGGCGACCTCATCGTGCTCACCGGAGACCTGGGTGCCGGCAAGACCGCCCTCACCCGCGGCATCGGCGAGGGCCTGGGGGTTCGCGGCGCGGTGACGAGTCCCACGTTCGTCATCGCCCGTCGTCACCCGGCCGGTTCGCGGGGGCTCGACCTGCTGCACGTCGATGCCTACCGCCTGGCCGGCCCCTCGGAGGTCGACGACCTCGACCTCGATGTCGCCGGCGCGGTCACTGTCGTGGAGTGGGGCGCCGGCCGGGTCGAGCACCTGGCGGACAGCTGGCTCGACATCACGCTCGTCCCCGACGGGGATGGCCGCGAGGCGATCATCGTGGGTCGGGGGGCGCGATGGGACGCGGCCGCTCTCGATGACCTCGTCCGGACTGAGCGCGGCGTGGGCGAGCCGTGACGTCCTAGGGTGTCCCCGTGCCCGTCCTCGCCATCGATACGGCGACGGCCCTCACCACCGTGGCCGTCCTCGCGGCGGACGGCACGGTCCTGGCGGAGTCGTCCCATCGCGATGCCCGCCGCCATGCCGAGGCGCTCCCTCCGCTCGTCCGCGAGGCGCTCCGTGCCTGCGCTGTCGCACCGGCCGACCTAGAACTCGTCGCGGTCGGGGTCGGTCCGGGCCCCTTCACGGGCCTGCGCGTGGGCGTGGCCTTCGCCCGAGCCACCGCGCAGGCGCTGGGGATCCCCGTCGTCGGGGCGATGAGCCTGGACGTCATCGCGCGCGGACGCGCAGCGGACATCTCCGGGCCCTTCACGGTCGTGACTCGATCACGGCGCGTCGAGGTGGCGTGGGCGACGTACGACACAGGATCGACGGGGACCGTGCAGCGCACCGAAGGCCCGCTGATCCTTCCCGACCCCGGCTACCCGCGCCGCGGCGTCGTCATCGGCGATGTCCCCGACGTGGACCAGGATGCTCTGCCCGCCGCCGCGGACCTCGGCCGGCTCGTGCTCGAGCGGATCGCCTCGGGCGAGGCGGTCCCGCGCGATCGGGAGAGCCCGACAGAGGCGGCTTGGCCGACTCGCCGGGCCTGGCCGGAGGATGCCTCGGACGGGTCTGGAGCACCCACTGCCGCACTTCTCGCGTCACTGGCCGCGCAGGGGCGCTGGCTCCTGCCCGCCCTTCCGCTCTACTTGCGAAGGCCCGACGCGGTGCCCGCATGAGCGCGCACCCGCTTCGGAGCATGCGCTGGTGGGACATCCCCGCCGTCGCGGCGATCGAGCAGTCCGTCTTCCCCGCGACCGCCTGGACCCCGGCGCAGTTCTGGTCGGAGCTCGCCCACGACGACCGGACCTACCTCGTCGCGCAAGCGGGTGATCGTGTCGTGGCCTACGGCGGGGTGATGGTGCGCCCACCCACCGCGGACATCCAGACGATCGCTGTCGATGCCGACCATCGCGGCCGCGGCATCGCCCGCGACCTGCTCGGTCGCCTGCTCGGCATCGCGGACGAGGGTGGATGCAGCGAGGTGCTCCTCGAGGTCGCCGCCGACAATGCCTCCGCCGTCGCGCTCTACGAGTCCGAGGGCTTCTCGACGATCGCGCGACGCACGTCCTACTACGGCCCGGGCCTCGACGCCCTCATCATGCGCAGGAGAGGCACATGACCGACACCCCGCTGGTGCTCGGCATCGAGACGTCCTGCGACGAGACGGGGATTGCCCTCGTCCGCGGACGCACCCTGCTGGCGGATGCGGTGGCCTCGAGCGTGGACGAACAGGCGCGATTCGGCGGAGTGGTGCCCGAGGTGGCCAGCCGGGCGCACCTGGAGTCGTTCGACGCCACGCTGGACAGCGCGATCACGCAGGCGGGCGTCTCCCTGAGCGATGTCGACGCCATCGCCGTGACCTCCGGCCCTGGCCTTGTCGGCGCTCTCCTCGTCGGCGTCAGCGCGGCCGAGGGCCTGGCGACGGCGCTGGACCGGCCGATCTACGGCGTCAACCACCTCGCCGCACACGTCGCCGTGGATCGACTCGTCCACGGAGATATCCCCGAGCCCGCCATCGCCCTTCTCGTGTCGGGCGGTCACACGTCGTTGCTGCGCGTCGACGATGTCACCCTCGACGTCACTCCCCTCGGCTCCACGCTGGACGACGCCGCGGGCGAGGCCTTCGACAAGGTCGCGCGGCTGCTTGGCCTGCCCTTTCCTGGCGGACCTCACATCGATCGAGCCGCGGTCGACGGAGATCCGTCATCCATTGACTTCCCTCGGGGACTGACGTCCCCCCGCGACGACGTCGAACATCGCCTCGACTTCTCCTTCTCCGGACTCAAGACCGCGGTCGTCAGGTGGACCAAGGCTCGGGAGCAGGCAGGTGAGCCGGTCCCCGTGGCCGACGTCGCGGCGGCATTCCAGGAGGCCGTCGTCGACGTGCTCGTCACGAAGGCGCTCCGTGCCTGCGAGGACGCGGGGATCGCCACGCTCGTCGTGGGTGGCGGTGTCGCGGCCAACTCCCGCTTGCGCGCGATGCTCGAGGACCGAGCCGGGCACCTGGACGTGCGCATCCCGCCTGCGCGGCTATGCACCGACAACGGCGCCATGGTGGCCGCCCTCGGCGCCGCGCTGGTGGAGCGCGGCAGGCCACCCTCGGCTCCCGGGATAGGGGCTGACTCCTCCCTGCCCGTCCATGAGGTGGTCGTCCCCGCGCTGCGCAGCGGGCTTCCCGCCGAGTCCCCGGGTATCGTCGAGGGGTGACCGGCGCCGGGCGAAGTGCAGGGCTCCTGCCTGGCTTGGCCATCGGAGGCGCCTTCCTCGTTGCCGGCATCGCTGGATTCGCCGTCGGCTCCCTGACCGGCTCGCCTGAGCCCGCCTCGGCCACGATCGTCCCGACGGCAACGAGCGCGACGGCCTCGCCGGCGACGTCCGCCGCGCCGGTCCCCGCACCCAGCGACGATGCCTACGTCGCCGCCCTCGACGACTCGCTCAGCATGGGCAGCGAGACCCTCGCCGAGGGCCAGTCGGGCCGAAGCGACGTCAATGTCGCCAACTCGGACCTGCAGGTCCTCAATTGGGTTGAGACCGACGATCCGGTCTTCTTCATCACCATCGACGACGGGATCGTGGACTCGCCCGAGGTGCGCGAGATCATCGAGCGTGACCAGATCCCCGTGACGGCATTCCTCACCGAATACGCCGTGCGCGACAAGACCGAGTACTTCGAGGCGATTACGGCGTACGGCGGATCGGTGCAGAACCACACCATGGTGCATGGCGCGCTCGACGATCCCAAGACCGACGTGCAGTGGGAGATCTGCGAGACACAGGACCGCTTCGAGAAGCAGTTCGGCTACCGCCCGTGGATGCTTCGCCCGCCCTACGGAGCAGGTCCCAATGATCCCGACGTGCTCAAGTACGCCGAGCAGTGCGGCATCAACAGGATCGTGCTGTGGAATGTCGTGGTGACCGACGACAACCAGGTGGAGTACTGGGAGCCGCCCATCAAGGCCGGAGATATCGTCCTGCTCCACTTCGTCGACGGCCTCGACGTCGGCTTGGAGAAGATCCTGGAGCTCGGACGAGCCCAGGGCCTCACTCCCGCGGCACTCGAGGACTACATCTGAGCCAGGTCGACCGGGTCTTCGCCGGCCCGGCCCTGCCCCTCGACGGCGGCCTCGCCACGGAGCTCGAGGCGCGCGGCCACGACCTGGGCGACGCCCTGTGGTCGGCCCGGATCCTCGCTGACGAACCCCGTGAGATCCGAGCGGTCCACGAGGCCTACCTCGAGGCGGGCGCGCGGGTGATCGTGACGGCGAGCTACCAGGTGTCACGCGACGGCTTCGTCGCGTCCGGGCGCACGGCTGCCGATGCCGACGCCGCCCTGCGGACCGCCGTGGAGGTCGCGAGGGATGCCGTCGCGGAGCGCGACGCGCTCGTCGCGGCAAGCGTCGGTCCCTATGGCGCGATCCTGCACGACGGCAGCGAGTACCGCGGTCGCTACGGCGTGAGCCGCGACAGGCTCATCGACTTCCACGGCGAGCGGCTCGCCGTGATCGCCGAATCAGGGCCTGACCTGCTCGCGATCGAGACCATCCCCGACCTCGACGAGGTGGACGCGCTCGCGGAGGTGCTGGGCAACTTCCCCCATCTGCCCGCCTGGCTCACTATGAGCTGCTCGGACGGCGCGCGCACCTGTGCCGGCCAGCCGATCGAGGACCTGGTCGCCCTCGTGGCGGACGCGCCATCCATCCAGGCCGTCGGCGTCAACTGCACGGCCCCCGAGCACGTCGAGTCCCTGCTCGTGCGCCTGCGCGAGGCGGGCGCCTCCGCGCTCGTCGCCTACCCCAATTCCGGGCGTGCATGGTCGCCGACCGCCGGGTGGTCGGGAGAGGGCACCGATGTCGGCGAGGACCTCGTGGCGCGCTGGAGTGGGGTGCCCGGGGTGGTTCTCATCGGCGGCTGCTGCGGCGTCGGACCGCAGGACGTCGCGTCGATCGCGCGCTCGCTGAGTGCCTAGGCGATCGCTCGCTCGACGGCGTAGGCCCTGCCCTGGCCGGTGATCACGATCGTGATCGGCGCACCCCCGCCCGCGCGATGACCCACGCGGCGATCCCACTCGACGGCTGACATCTGCGCGTCTGCGGTCTTCCACGTCGCAGATCCACGCCCACGCAGCCACGCCCGCAGCTCACGTGCGGCGTAGGGCACCTCTTCGAGCACCCGCCACGCTCGCGCCAGTGCGGTGTCCGGTGCGTCGTCGGCGGTGAGCCACCCGCCGCCGTCCACGCGCTCGGCCCCGAGTCGCTCGGCGAGATTCGCGACGAGTCGTGCGCGGGCGACGCCGGGAGTGGGCTCCAGCAGCAGGCGTCGTGCCTGGGTCGTTGCCGGCCCCGGTCGCCCCGCGTCCGCAGCCGGCGCCTCGAGCGACTCGGCGCAGCCCGGCGAGTCGGCAGAGCCGCCTCTGTCGGGCCGGTCCGCCAGGACAGCGGTGGCGCGCCTCATCCCGCGGCCCCAGGCCCCGAGCCAGATGCTGGCCTCGACCGTCTCCCCGCCGTGGTCGATCCATTCGATGTCCGCTCCTGCCGGCGCCTGGCGCGGGTCGAATCCCGGCGCCACCTTGGCCACGACCGGCATGCGCTCGGACAGGGTGAGCACCCACGGCCACGGGGGAGACCACTCGCTCGGGTCCGTCGTGGCCCGGCTGCGTCCTGCGTCGATGCGCCGCGGCCCAGCGTGCGCGCGTCGCGCCGGATCGACGTACGCCGCATCGCAGCCCTCGAGGATGCCGGCATCCAGCGCGAGGACGTCGACGTGCATGACCTGCACGCGATCGGGATAGCCCGCCAGGTTGATCTGCACTGCCTCCGCTCGCCAGGGGTCGCGCTCGATGGCGATCACGCGCACGCCTGCCTGCGCCAGTGCGCGCGCATCGACGCCGAGACCGCTGCCGATGTCGGCGACAGTGAGGCCTGCGACGGCGCGACCGTCCGCGAGCCGCTCGGCCAGCCGGTCCGCCCGATAGATCGCCACGTCCCGCCGCGTCGACTGCTGGAGCGCCTCTTCCTCCAGGACCATGTCGTCCGCCCACGGTCCGAGCCGGTCCCGGCCCCGCCGCTGGAGCCGGACCTGGGTGGCCAGGGCCCCCACGAGGTCGGGATCCACTCCGGGGTGCCGGGCCCGCAGGCCGGAGAGGGCGGCGGCATCGGCGGTGTCCGACAGGGCCTCCAGGGCCTGCCGCAGGTCCCGTGCCTGGGGTGTCACGAGGTCGCGTGGCCGGGCCGACGTCACTCCGGGAGGCTAGCGCTGGTGCCCCCGCCCAGGCCCGGGGCTGGCACTCGGTTTGACGGAGTGCTAATCGTCCCCCTACAGTGGTGCCTGGCACTCAAGCCCGGAGACTGCTAGACCGGGGGAGTGCCACCGGGTCGAACCGGCACCGCGACGACGGGGCGACCATCTGACATCCAACTCAACCCGGAGGACATCACCGTGTCGGTCTCCATCAAGCCGCTCGAGGAT
>CAZICY010000040.1:0-15486 GCA_964537955.1 uncultured Actinomyces sp.
GCGCGGCACCGAGGAGCCACCAATCCAGGCGGCGCCAGTACGACTGACGGCCCTCTTGCCTCGCTCCGATGAAGCGGCGGCCCGAGGGCGCCTCGGACAGGCTCATGGCGTGGCCTCCGGCGTGACGGGGGTGCCGTCCGGGCGTACGACGGGCAGGGTGCGCGAGGGCTGCCCGCCGATGAGCACGCTCTTGGCCGGGTCGACGATCCCGTCGACCACTCCGAAGAGCGCCTCGTAGATCGTGCGCACCCCGGGACCGGCGGTGAGCGATCCGGTGCCGCCTCGCGTCACCATCATCACGACGGCGTACTGCGGATCATCGGCAGGAGCGAAGCTCGCGAACCAGGCCGTCGTGGAGTTGTCGCTGAAGACCTGCGCCGAGCCGGTCTTGGAGGCAATGGGGATCTCGTCGAGCGGGAATCCCTCAAAGGGCACCTGACCGGTGCCCTCGGACGTCACACCGGCGAGTGACGCGCGCAGGAAGTCGAAGGTGCCTTCGGGGGCCGCCACCTCGCCGCGCACCACCGGATCGAACTGCTGCACGACCTCCCCGCGACTGCTCAGGATCGCCTTCGCCACCTGCGGCTGGTAGACGGTGCCGCCATTGGCGATGGCGGCGTAGGCCATGGCCAGCTGCAGCGGGGTGATGGAGGTGTCGCCCTGCCCGATCGAGGCGTTGATGGCATCGCCGTTGCGCCAGCGGAAGCCGTCGAGGCAGTTCTCCTTCGCGAGGGCGGTGTAGTACTCCGCCAGCTCGGGGTCCTCCTCGCGCAGCTGGGAGAAGCCCTCCTTCGCGTCGGAGCACCACTGATCGCGGCGCTGCTCCCAGACACGCAGCTTCTCGTCGCGTCCCGACACCAGGCCGGCTGCCTCATTGGGCAGGTCGATGCCGGTGGCCTCGCCCATGCGGAAGGCCGCGGCGGTCTCCGCGATGGGATCGGGGGCTCCCTGCGGTGCGTAGAGGCCACCACCCTTGAGCCACATCTCGTCGGCGATGCGATAGAAGACGGTGTTGCAGGACACCTCGAGTGCACGCTGCAGTGTGATGGGGCCGAAGCCCGAGGACTCGAAGTTGCGGAACCTCTGCGAGCCCACGGTGTAGTCCGCGGGGCACGGGTAGGTACCGCCGAGGTCGTAGCCCTCGCGCGCGGCAGCGACAGTGGTGACGGCCTTGAAGGTCGACCCGGGCGCATACGTGCCCTGGGTGACCGTCGACGACAGGGCGCGGTCGGCCAGCAGCCGTTCGTAGTCACGAGTCGAGATGCCCCCGACCCACAGCTGCGGGTCGTACGTCGGGTAGCTCGCCATCGCGAGGACCGCGCCCGTGCGCACGTCGATCACGACGGCGGCCCCCGTGTCGGCGATGTCGCCGGCGTCCCGCGCGAGTTCCACGGAGTCCTCGAGCGCCTGCTCGACGACCGCCTGGAGATTCGCGTCGATGTTGGTGACGACGTAGTTGCCCGCCACCGGATCGGACTCCGAGACCGTGCCCGTGACACGGCCCACCTGGTCGACGGCCAGCGTGGTGATGCCGGGGATGCCGCGCAGTTCCATGTCGTACTGCGCCTCGAGGCCGTTGCGGCCGACCAGATCGCGCGACCGCAGCCGCGCGGGGTCGGTGCTCGAGCCCTGCGCGTCGAGCTGCTCCTGGGTCACGGGGCCGACATAGCCGAGGACGTGCGCGATGTTCGCGTCGAACGGTCCGGGGTATTCGCGCACCGCCTCGAGTTGAGCGGAGATGCCGGGGAAGTCCGCGCGACGCTCCATGATCGTGAGCGCGGTCTCCGTCGCGACGTCCTTGGCGACCGGCACCGGCTGATAGGGCGAGCCGTCCCAGCACACGGGCAGGGGCGGGGCACCATCGGTGCCGCAGGGCATGAGCTTCTGCTCGATGGACGCACGCGAGACGCCCAGCGCGTCGGCCAGGCGCTCGAGCACCGCGGCGCCCTCATCCTCCTCGCGAGCCAGGGTGCTGCGATCCACCGAGACCACCAGCGAGGTCCGGTTGGCCACCAGTGGGCGACCGCGCTGATCGAGGATGAGGCCTCGGACCGCCGGCGTGATCACCTCCCGCGTGGTGTTGCTCGCGGCCTGGGCGGCGTACTCCTCGCCCACGACCAACTGCAGGTAGAACAGCCGGGCCATGAGGGTCCCGATGAGGGAGATGACCAGGACGCCGAGGACGACCAGGCGCAGGTGAGACCTGTCGCTCATCGCGCCCCTCCTGGTGTCTGGGTGCCGGGGTTGCTGACCATGGCGTGCTCGACGGCCCGCGGACTCCTCCCACGGGCTCCCCCACGGTACGCCGGGCCGGGCAGGGAGTCCCCCTCGACGCGGCCGCCCGCGTCCGGATATCGGTGGACGCCTCGAGCGGGGAGAGGGTCAGCGGGGGTAGGCCTCGGGCACCGCCCACCGGCAGAGTCGGCGCAGCGGCAGGGTGAGCAGCAGGCCGAGGACGAGCGCATAGCCCGCCGCGCTCACGCAGAGCCAGAGCACCTCGTCCCAGCGGATGCGCGGATCGCCGAGGAGCCCGCCGAGCACAGCCCCGCCGAGGACGACGAGGGGTGCCGCCAGGGCAGCGAGGATCGCGAAGGACCACCACGGCCGGTCGTCGGACTCGGCGAACCTGCCGACGGCGTAGCCCACGACGGTGAGCAGCAATGCGCTGATCCCGATCGTGCCTGCAGCGGGCGGGGCGATGTCCAGGAGCAGTCCGCCCGCGAAGCCGGAGATGGCCCCGGTGGATGCGCCGAACTGCGATGCCAGGATCACCACGACCACGAGCACGAGCGTCGGGGTCGCGCCCGGGAAGGGCAGGGGCGCGAGGACGGTGACCTCGATGAGGACGGCGAGCAGGAGCAGGATCGCCGAGACCGCGGCACGACGGATGCCCATCATCCACCCGCCGCTGCAGGGTCGAGGGTCTCGCGGGGCGGGGAATCCGGTGCCCGGAGCACCACGCCCACGATGTCCAGGCGGGAGATGTCGGAGTAGGGCTCGAGGATCGCCGAGCGCGTGAGTTGCCCCTCGGTGCCGCGCATCTCGGCGACGACACCGATCGGGATGCCCGGCGCGTAGGGCCGGCCGCCCTCGGATCCGAAGGACACGACGACGTCGCCGACGTCCACGACTGCCAGGGGGTCGAGGAGCTGCATCGTGAGGGAGTCCTGACGCCCGGTCCCTGAGACGATGCCGATCTGCGAGGTCCCGGAGAGGCGCCCGCCCACCGAGGACGTCGCATCCACGATGAGCAGGACGGTGGACGTGGCCGGTCCCACGTCGATGGTGCGACCCACGAGTCCTGCCCCGCTGACCACCGACATGTCCCGCTCGATGCCGTCGCGGCTGCCTACGTCGATGGTGACCGTCCAGGCGAATCCCTGGGCGGGGCCTACGGCGATCACCTGAGCCGGCACGGTCGCGTACTCGTTGGTGGCGACCAGGCCGAGGAGTTCCTCGAGGTCCGCGACCCGCGCCCGGTCATTGGCCACCGTGTCGAGCTCGGCCTGCAGGCGCGCGTTGTCGGCCTCGAGCTGCGCGATGCGCGCGTCGGCTTCACCGAGCCCACCGAGGGATTCGAAGAGGTTGCGCACGGGAGTCACGACGGTCGCCATGGCGCGCTCCGCGGATCCGAGGATCGTCTCTCCAGCCACGCGCAGGGGTCGCGTGGGTCCGCTCTCGCCACCGCGCAGGTCGAAGACGATGAGCGTGATGGAGACGAGCACGAGGATCGCGAGGACGATCCTCGATCGGCGAGTGTCCTTCATGGCACGCCGGAGCGTCAGGCCTAGTGGCGCGGCTCGGAGATGAGGACCTGCTGTAGAGCCTCGAACTCCTCGACGCACTTGCCCGAACCGAGCGCCACGCAGTCGAGCGGCTCGTCGGCGACCACGATCGGCATCCCCGTTTCGTGGCGCAGGCGCTCGTCCAGCCCCGTGAGGAGGGCTCCTCCGCCCGTGAGGACGATGCCGCGGTCCATGATGTCGCCCGAGAGCTCGGGGGGCGTGCGGTCCAGGGTGGTCTTGACCACGTCCACGATGGCGTTGACGGGCTCGTCGATGGCCCTGCGGATCTCCTCGGCCGTCACGACCACGGTGCGCGGGAGGCCGCTGACCAGGTCGCGGCCGCGGATCTCGGCGTGTGGCTCATCGGGCATGGGGAATGCCGACCCGATGGCAACCTTGATCTCTTCCGCGGTGCGCTCACCGAGCAGCAGCGAGTACTCCTTCTTGACGTACTGAATGATCGCGTTGTCGAGTTCGTCACCACCAACGCGAATAGAAATAGAAGTGACGATGCCACCGAGTGAGATGACCGCGACCTCAGTGGTGCCACCGCCGATGTCGACGACCATGTTGCCGGTCGGCTCGTGCACGGGCATGTTGGCGCCGATGGCTGCCGCCATCGGCTCCTCGATGATGTAGACCTTGCGCGCGCCCGCGGCGTAGCCCGCATCCTTGACCGCGCGCTGCTCGACGCCGGTGATGCCCGACGGCACGCAGATGACGAGCCGGGGCTTGGCGAGATGCCGACGGCGGTGGACCTTCTGGATGAAGTAGCGCAGCATCCGCTCGGTGGTGTCGAAGTCGGCGATGACACCGTCCTTGAGGGGGCGGATGGCCACGATATTGCCCGGTGTACGACCGATCATCTTCTTGGCCTCGGAGCCCACCGCGAGGATGCCGCCGGTGTTCTGGTTGATGGCCACGACCGAGGGCTCGTTCAAGACGATGCCGCGCCCGCGCACGTAGACGAGGGTGTTGGCCGTGCCGAGATCGACGGCCATGTCACGGCCGACGAACGACATCGTGTTGGACACTCACCCTCCCGTGACAGGTCCCGCAGCGCGACGGGCGTGAACCATGGTACGGGTCAGGGGCGAATCGCTCCAATGCGCCGTGTGACTAGGCCTCGCCCACGCGGCGGGCACGCTCGACCTCGAGGCTGCGCAGGGCCCGCTCGAGCCTCTCGGCTGTCCCACGATCGACGGACAGGCCGTAGGCAGCAGGGACCACCGCGCCGAGGTCGGCTCGGTAGTCATGGCCGCGACTGTCGAAGTTGCCGGGCGTGATGTGCGTGGCGAAGAGCGTGTCGATCATCACCTGCGCCCACGTGATGCCCGGAGTCCACAGCATGCCTTCCGGGACGTTGCGACCGCGGGGCCTGGCGGCCAGCCACGCGGGGCGCCGGTAGGCCACGGTCGGCTCGAAGCGCACGACCGGGTCGCCGTCGTGCTCGAGGAACCACACGCGCGGACGCGGACTCGGCACGGGGTCTGGGATCTGCTCGGGCCGGTCCACGGTGATGGACTCCCCCGCGGTCGCGGCATGGAAGGCGACCGACTCCGGACCACCCGGGGTGCCGACCCACAGGGCCGCCGAGATTTCCAGACGATCGAGGTCACGCGACCCGCCGGGGATCGCCGCCTGCTGCACGCGAGCACCGAGGCTCTCGCCGTAGACGAGCACGCGTGGACGATGCGCACGGCCCGCAAGATCGGAGGCGATGCCTTCGATGAGGAGCGACTGCGTGCGCGCCGCAAGCTCCACGCGATCAAGTGACAGGAACGACGGAAGGAGTCCGTAGCCGACGGCGACTGCGGCAGTGTCTCCGTGCAAGAGGATCTCGAGGATGTCGACAGGAGTGGGATTGGCGTAGCCGCTCCCTGCGGGCGCACCGATGAGCAGCGTGGACCGGTCGTACGCTCCCGTGCGCCTCAGTTCGGCCAGGGCCAGGGCCACCCGCTCCTCGGGAGTCGGCGCGGAGTCGTAGCCGACGAAGACCCGGACCCCCGGCATCTCCATGGGCGAGCCGGTGACCTCCTGGACGACCGCCGCGGGCACGCTCGAGCCCAGGAATCGGGCCCCTTCGCGCCCCACCGTGGAGAAGTCGACCAGGGAGTCCGGGCCGCCGGACACGGTCGGAAGCGCAGGGGGCGTCGCGAAGCCCGCTTCGATGGCCCGGCCACCGCCTTCGAGCCTGCTCTGGGCCTCGGCCTTGGCTGCCCGAAAGGCGCCGACGGCGGTCGCGCCGGCGACGCTGGCGGTGACCACGCGGCGCAGCCGCTGCTCGACGCTCGGCAAGCCACCTGCGCGCAACCCGATGCTGCCCGCTGCGAGATAGGCAGTCGCGCCGCTCACCATCGTCGACGCGGCGACGAAGCCGGGACGCACGCGCGATGGCCACTCCATCAGCGTCGGACGCGAGGCCGCGTAGCCACCCGCGGCAGCCGCGAGAGCGGACAGGCCGAGTCGGATGCGCGTGCGCCTATGCACGGGGGATCAGCCGAGCGTGGGGAAGAAGAGCGCGATCTCACGCGCCGCGGACTCCGGCGAGTCGGAGCCGTGGGTGACGTTGAACTGCGTCTGCGTCGCGAGGTCGCCTCGGATCGTGCCAGGGGCCGCATTGACGGGATTCGTCGCGCCCATCATGGTGCGCCAGGAGACGATGACCTCCGGGCCCTCGATGACGGCGGCCAGGAGCGGGCCCGAGGTGATGAAGTCGACCAGGTCTGCGAAGAAGGGCTTCTCCGCATGCTCCGCGTAGTGGGCCTGCGCCACCTCGACGGGGATCGTGCGCAGCTCCATGGCGACGATCCGGAAGCCCTTGCGCTCGATGCGCGACAGGACCTCTCCCACGAGGCCGCGGGCGACGCCGTCGGGCTTGATCAGGACGAGGGTGCGGTCGGACAAGGGGAACTCCTTCGGCTGCGGATGTGCCCGGCGAGCCTATCCGGGGCTATCCGCGGACGAGTCGGCGGAGCCATCACCTGGATCAGCCTGGCGCCCCTCATCGACCTGGCGTCCCAGCCGGATGGCGACACCCCACAGCAGGGCGAAGAGGCCACCGACGATGAACATCGCGGGGGCGAGGATTCCGGTGAGCACGACGAGTGCCTGCAGGCCCCAGCCCACCGGAATGGCCCAGGGTCTTGTGACGTAGCGAGCGAGGACAAGAAGCGCGACGGCGAGGATCACGCCGCCGGCGATGCCCAGCCACGGAGGGACCGCGATCGTGCCGACGACCACCACGACGGGGATGGCCAGGAGGACGGCGATCGCCTCGAGGGACAGGACTGCCGCGCCGAGGACCTTCATCGCGATGCGCTCTTCACTGGCCCCGCGTGAGCATCGCCCGGGCCTGTCCCGCCGTGACGACGGACCCGGTGACGATCACACCCGATGCCGCGTAGGTGTCCGCCTCCTCCGCGAGCCTGATCCCCGCGTCGAGACCGTCGGCCAGGCGCCGGCAGGCCGTCACGCGCTCCTCGCCGAAGATCTCCACCGCCAGCGCCTCGAGCGCATCCACGTCGAGGCGGCGGGGGGAGTCGTTCTCCGTGACCACGATCTGGTCCAGGACAGGCTCGAGGGCGCGCAGGATTCCCTCCACGTCCTTGTCGGCGAGGACCGCAACGACGCCGATCAGGTGCGTGAAGGCGAAGGACTCCGAGAGCGCGTCTGCCAGTGCTGCCGCTCCCGCGGGATTGTGGGCCGCGTCGATGATGACGGTCGGCCCGCGTCGCACGATCTCGAGACGACCGGGCGAGGTGACATCGGCGAATCCCTCGCGGACGCTGTCGGCGTCGAGGGCGAGCGCACCCCCGCCGATGAAGGCCTCGGTGGCGGCCAGAGCCACCGCGGCGTTGAGCGACTGATGCGCGCCGAAGAGCGGGATGAAGACGTCGTCGTAGGTGCCGGCGAGTCCCTGCAGCGTGAGCACCTGGCCGCCCACGGCCACCGTGCGATCGAGTACGGCGAAGGCCTTGCCCTCCCACGCGGCCGGAACGCCGACCTCCTCGATCCGCGCCCGCAGCACGTCGGCGGCCTCCGGGTCCTGATCAGCGATGACCGCGAAGCAGCCTTCCTTGATGATGCCGGACTTCTCGGTGGCAATGAGGTCGATGCGGTCGCCGAGGATGTCGGCGTGATCCATCGCGACCCGAGTCACCACCGCGACCTGAGGCTGGCACACGGACGTCGCGTCCCAGGTGCCGCCGACACCGACCTCGACCACCGCCACGTCCACCGGCGTGTCCGCGAATGCGGCGTACCCGATCGCCGTGAGCGTCTCGAAGAAGGTGACCGGGGTGCCACCTTCTTCGGCGGCGCGGGCATCGACGGTGGCGATGAAGGGAGCGACGTCGCCGGCGATCTCCATGAAGCGCTGGGCCGAGATCGGCTCGCCATCGATCTCGATGCGCTCGCGCATGTCGACCAGGTGCGGGCTGGTGTAGAGGCCCGTGCGCAGCCCTAGGGCGCGCAGCAGCGAGGCGATCATGCGCGCGGTCGACGACTTGCCGTTGGTCCCGGTGACGTGGATGACGGGATAGGCCAGTTGGGGCGCGCCCAGCAGGTCCATGATCGCGCTGATCCGGGAGAGCGAGGGGTCGATGGCATTCTCCGGCCAGCGACCGAGGATCTGGGACTGGAGCTCGGCGTAGCCCTCGGGCGTATCGGTCACGTCATCCACCCTAGTGGCGCCCTCCTAGGATGAGCGACCATGAGCGCCCGCCTCCCGGACAAGCCCAGCATCGACGGCATCGAGCAGCGTTGGGTCGAGGCGTGGGAGTCCGACGGCACCTACCTCTTCGACCGCACTCGCCCGCGCGATCAGGTCTACTCCATTGACACTCCACCGCCCACGGTGAGCGGTTCGCTGCACGTCGGGCACGTCTTCTCCTACACGCACACCGACTGCATCGCCCGCTACAAGCGCATGCGCGGCTTCTCCGTCTTCTATCCGATGGGATGGGACGACAACGGCCTGCCCACCGAGCGCCGGGTGCAGAACTACTTCGGCGTCCGCTGCGACCCCTCGCTCCCCTACGACCCGGCCTTCGAACCGCCCGCGGAGCCCGACCCCAAGCAACAGGTCCCCATCTCGCGCCGCAACTTCGTCGAGCTCTGTGAGCGCCTCACGGTCGAGGACGAGGTCGCGTTCGAGGAGCTGTGGCGCCGCCTCGGGCTGTCGATCGACTGGACGCAGACCTACCAGACCATCGACGACAACGCCCGCGCCGTGTCGCAGCGCGCCTTCCTGCGCAACCTCGCGCGGGGTGAGGCCTACCAGGCCGAGGCGCCGACGCTCTGGGACGTGACCTTCCGCACCGCCGTCGCGCAGGCCGAACTCGAGGATCGCGAGCGCCCCGGCGCCTACCACCGCATCGGCTTCGCGCGCAGCGACGGCGGCGAGCCCGTCTACATCGAGACGACGCGCCCCGAGCTCATCCCCGCGTGCGTCGCCCTCGTCGCCCACCCGGACGACGAGCGCTATCAGCCGCTCTTCGGCTCCACCGTGCGCACGCCGGTCTTCGGCGTCGAAGTGCCGGTCGTCGCCCACACCCTCGCCGATCCGGACAAGGGCTCCGGTATCGCGATGATCTGCACCTTCGGCGACCTCACCGACGTCACGTGGTGGCGCGAGCTGCAGCTGCCCACGCGGCCGATCATCGGCTGGGATGGACGCATCCTGCCGGACACCCCCGCCTGGCTGGAGACGCCGCAGGCCCAGGCGGCGTACGCCGAACTCGCGGGCAAGACGGCCCACTCCGCCAAGGAGCGCATCGTCGACCTGCTGCGCGAGTCCGGGGACATGGTGGGCGAGCCGCGCGAGATCACCCACGCGGTGAAGTTCTTCGAGAAGGGCGACCGCCCGCTCGAGATCGTCACCACCCGGCAGTGGTACCTCACCAACGGCGGGCGCGGCGCCGAGCTGCGCGAGCAGCTGCTCGAGCGCGGCCGCGAGCTGCACTGGCACCCCTCCCACATGCAGGTCCGCTACGAGAACTGGGTCGAAGGCCTCAACGGGGACTGGCTCATCTCGCGCCAGCGGTTCTTCGGGGTGCCACTGCCGATCTGGTACCCCCTCGACGTCGACGGCAACCCCGACTACGACTCGCCCCTGCTCCCCGACGATGCCGACCTGCCGATCGATCCGTCCAGCGACGCCCCCGCGGGCTACTCGGAGGACCAGCGCGGCAGGCCCGGCGGCTTCATCGGAGACCCCGACGTCATGGACACGTGGGCCACCTCGTCACTCAGCCCGCAGATCGCCGGCGGGTGGAGCCGCGACGAGGATCTGTGGTCGCGCGTCTTCCCCATGGACCTGCGCCCGCAGGCCCACGAGATCATCCGGACCTGGCTCTTCTCCACGGTCGTGCGCAGCCACCTGGAGTTCGATCGCCTGCCGTGGAGCGATGCGGCCATCAGCGGCTGGATCCTCGACCCCGACCGCAAGAAGATGAGCAAGTCCAAGGGCAACGTCGTCACGCCCATGGGCCTGCTCGACGAGCATGGCTCCGACGCCGTGCGCTACTGGGCGGCGTCCGGCCGCCCCGGCACCGACACGGCGTTCGATGTCGGCCAGATGAAGATCGGCCGCCGCCTGGCGATCAAGATCCTCAATGCCTCGAAGTTCGTGCTCGGGTTCGAGCCGGTCGCGGACGCCTCTGCTGTGACGGCCCCGCTGGATCGCGCCATGCTCGCCGACCTGGCCGAGACCGTGCGCCAGGCGACGGCTGCCTTCGAGGACTACAACTACACGCGCGCCCTCGAGCTCGCAGAGACGTTCTTCTGGTCGTTCACCGACGACTACGTCGAGCTGGTCAAGGATCGCGCGTACGGCGGCCAGGGCGCCGAAGCCGCCGCGTCAGCCAAGGCTGCGCTGGCCATCGCCCTCGACGTGCAATTGAGGCTCTTCGCGCCGTTCCTTCCCTTCGTCACCGAGGAAGTGTGGTCGTGGTGGCAGGAAGGGTCGGTGCACCAGGCAGCCTGGCCCAGCGCCGACGAGATCGCATCCCTCTCCACCGACGGCGATCGGGCCATCGTCGCCGACACGGCCATCGCGCTCTCCCTGGTGCGCAAGGCCAAGAGCGAGGCCAAGGCATCGATGAAGGCCGACGTGGCCCGGGCCGTCGTGCGCGGTCCGGCGGAGTCGCTGGCGCGGATCGAGGCGATCGGCGGGGACCTCAGGGCAGCGGGGTCCATTGCGGAGATGGAGTTCGCCCCCGGGGGCGATGTCGTCAGCGTCGACGTGACGCTCGCGGAGACCGCGACGAACTAGGCGGATTCCTTGCGGACGCGGCGCTTGGGCGCCTCGACCTCGCGGGGCACCAGGGTCGGCAGGACGTTGTCGCGCACGGTCTCCTCGGTGACAACCACCCGGGCAACATCGGAGCGACTGGGTACGTCGTACATCACGTTGAGGAGCACTTCCTCGAGGATCGCGCGCAGCCCGCGCGCTCCAGTGCCGCGCTTGAGCGCCTGGTCGGCGATCTCACCGAGTGCCTCCTCGGTGAACTCGAGCTCGACGTTGTCGAGCTCGAACAGCTTCTGGTACTGCTTCACGAGTGCGTTGCGTGGCTCGGTGAGAACCTTCATCAGGGCGTCGCGATCGAGCTTGGCCACGGAGGTGAAGACGGGCAGTCGGCCGATGAACTCGGGGATCATGCCGAACTTGAGCATGTCCTCGGGCATGACGTAGCCGAAGATGTCCTCGGAGCTGGTATCGCTGATCTCCTCGCCATCATCCGAGACGATGTCGAAGGTGAAGCCCACGCGCTTCTTGCCGATGCGCTGCTCGATGATCTGGTCGAGCCCCGCGAAGGCCCCACCGACGATGAAGAGGACGTTGGTGGTGTCGATCTGGATGAACTCCTGGTGCGGATGCTTGCGGCCGCCCTGCGGGGGTACTGAAGCGGTCGTGCCCTCGAGGATCTTCAGCAGCGCCTGCTGCACGCCCTCGCCGGAGACATCGCGGGTGATGGACGGGTTCTCGCTCTTGCGCGCCACCTTGTCGATCTCGTCGATGTAGATGATGCCCGTCTCAGCGCGCTTGACGTCGTAGTCGGCGGCCTGGATGAGCTTGAGGAGGATGTTCTCGACGTCCTCGCCGACGTAGCCGGCCTCCGTGAGGGCGGTGGCATCGGCAATGGCGAAGGGGACGTTGAGCATGCGCGCCAGGGTCTGGGCAAGCAGCGTCTTGCCCGACCCGGTCGGCCCGAGCAGCAGGATGTTGGACTTCGCCAACTCCACCGAGTCCTCGCGCCCGCGGACATTGGCTCCCGCCTGGACGCGCTTGTAGTGGTTGTAGACGGCGACGGAGAGCGCCTTCTTGGCGACCTCCTGGCCGATGACGTAGCTGTCGAGGAACTCGTAGATCTCCCGGGGCTTGGGCAGCTCGTCGAAGGGCATGTCAGCAGAGTCGCTGAGCTCCTCCTCGATGATCTCGTTGCACAGGTCGATGCACTCGTCGCAGATGTAGACGCCGGGGCCGGCGATGAGCTTCTTGACCTGCTTCTGGCTCTTGCCGCAGAAGGAGCACTTGAGGAGGTCACCCCCATCGCCAATGCGCGCCACAGCAGCTCCTTCGATCTCGGGCAGGCGAGTGCCCTCCGAGCCTCCGACGGTACCCCCATGTGGGGCTTGTTGGGGGTGATTGTGCCCCCGGCGCGTTCAGCCTTTAGCGGACGCGCGCTCTTCAGGAGGCTGCGGCGACCTTACGGGAGGCGATGACCTGATCGATGATCCCGTACTCCTTGGCCGCGTCGGCCGTGAGAATGCGGTCGCGCTCGATCTCCTTCTCGATCTGCTCCTTGGTGCGACCGGTGTGGAGAGACAGGATCGTCTCCATCTCATCGCGCATGCGCAGGATCTCGTTGGCCTGGATCTCCACGTCGGAGGCCTGGCCACCGCCCTCGGTGTACGGCTGGTGAATGAGGATGCGCGAGTGCGGCAGGGCGAAGCGCTTGCCCGGCGTGCCCGCCGCGAGAAGCACTGCGGCGGCCGAGGCAGCCTGCCCGAGGCACACGGTCTGCACCTGCGGCTTGACGAACTGCATCGTGTCGTAGATCGCCGTCATCGCGGTGTAGGAGCCGCCGGGTGAGTTGATGTAGATCTGGATGTCGCGGTCAGGGTCCATCGACTCGAGAACGAGCAGCTGAGCCATCACGTCGTCGGCCGAAGCATCGTCGATCTGCACGCCGAGGAAGATGACGCGCTCTTCGAAGAGCTTGGTGTAGGGATTGTGCACGCGCTCGCCATTGGCGCTGCGCTCACGGAACTCAGGAAGGATGTAACGGGCCTGAGGTACCTGGAGCCCTGAGTTGGTGCGCATGCGATCTCCTTCGGTGCTCAGGTCGGCGTTCACTTGGAGGCTCCGGGCGCATCGGCCGAGGTGGAGTAAACGTGGTCGATGAGGCGGTAGTCGCGAGCTTCCTCGGCCGTGAACCAGCGGTCGCGATCGGAGTCGGCTTCGATCTCCTCGACGCTGTGGCCGCTGTGCTCGGCGATGAGCTGCGCCATGCGCTTCTTGATGAAGAGCATCTGCTCCGCCTGGATCTTGATGTCCGACGCAGTGCCTCCGATGCCACCGAGCGGCTGATGCATCATGATGCGTGTGTTGGGAGTGGCGTAGCGCTTGCCCGGAGCGCCGGCGCACAGCAGGAACTGTCCCATGGATGCCGCGAGGCCCATCGCAATCGTCGTCACGTCGTTGGGGATCAACTGCATGGTGTCGTAGATGACCATGCCCGCCGTGATGGATCCACCAGGCGAGTTGATGTAGAGGGTGATGTCCTTGTCGGGATCCTCAGCCGCGAGCACCTGGAGCTGCTTGGCGATGCGGTTGGAGTTCTCGTCGCGCACCTCGCCCTCAAGCCACACGATGCGCTCGCGCAGGAGCCGCTCATCGAGCATGTCACCGAAGCCCGCCATGCTCGGTGCGCCAGTCCGCAGATCGATGCTCACGCGAATCTCCTCTCGATCGGCCAGATCCCTGACCGCCTGACGACCCTAACGCCGCAGACCGTCGGGGTAGTCCCGGCCCCGGCCGTGTTCGCCGTGGGCGTAGGCCTCAGGCCTCCCCGGCCTCCGCTGCGCGGAGCTCCGCATCGACGCTCTCGAGGTCGACAGGGCGACCCGAGGCGTCGACCACGCGCGCCTTCGTGGTGACGACGGCGAGCGCCTTGGCTCTGCGGATGTCGCCGATGGCCATGGGCAACTGCCCCGCCTGGACGAGGGCCTGGGCGAAGGCGTCCGGCGACATGCCGTACCGGGGAGCGTTCTGCAGCAGCCAGGCGGAGAGCTCGGACTCGCCCACCGAGATCTCCTCGGCCTCGGCGATCTTGTCGAGCAACAGGCGACTGCGCAGGCCATCGCGCGCCTCGCGCTCAACCTCCGCGCGGTGCTCGTCGTCGCCCGCGTGACCGTCGGCGAAGTGGTCCTCGACCTCCTGGCGGACGACGCCCTCGGGGAGCGGGAAGTCCACGAGTCCGAGGAGAGCCTCGTGCACCTTGCCGCGCGCCTGCATGCCCTGCTCGAGCACGCGCACGCGTCCCAGACGGGTGCGGATGTCCTCGCGGAGCTCGCCGATGGTGTCGAACTCCGACGCCAACTGAGCGAAGTCGTCATCGGCCGCCGGGAGCGCCCGCTCGCGGACGGCTGAGACGGTGACGTTGACCGTGAGGGGCCGACCGACGTACTCGCCGCCCTCGGGGGTGAACTCGAAGGTGCGCGTCTCCCCCGCCGTCGCGCCGCGCACGGCGTCGTCGAAGCCGGGGAGCATGCCGTCGGTGCCGAGCTCATAGGACAGGGCGTGACCGGAGAGATCCTCGACGGAACTGCCGTCTGCCTCGTAGCCGAGCAGGTCCACCAGAAGGACATCGCCGTCGGCGGCCGGGCGCTCGACGGGCGTGAGCGAGGCGAACCGGCCGCGCAGCCCGGTGAGCTGCTCCTCGACGTCGTCGTCGGAGACCACGGCATCGTCGACCTCGACCGCGATGCCCGAGTAGTCGGGCAGATCGAACTCGGGGCGGATGTCCACCTCGGCCGTGAAGGTGAGCGACTGGCCGTCGGCGATCTCGGTGACCTCAACATCGGGCCGGCCGAGCGGCACCACCGAGTTCTCGCGCAGGGCGTCTTCGTAGGCCTTGGGCAGGATCTCGTTGACGGCCTCCTCGAGCACCGCCCCGCGACCGACGCGCTGGTCGATGATCCGAGCCGGGACCTTGCCCTTGCGGAAGCCCGGGATCGAGACCTGCTTCGCGATGGCCTGGTACGCCGCGTCAAGGCTCGGCGCGAGCTCGTCGAAGGGCACCTCGACCGTGAGCTTCACGCGGGTCGGGCTGAGGGTTTCGGCGGTGCTCTTCACGGGGGTTCTCCTACGGCAGATGAGTCGCGCCAGCCTACTTGCCGGCCCGCTCCACCCCGCTCCCGCCTCAGGAGACGGCGCATTGCATCGCAATGGACCCGCTCACGCACTTGTCGGGGTACCCGGATTTGAACCGGGGGCCTCCTGCTCCCAAAGCAGGCGCGCTACCAAGCTGCGCCACACCCCGCGTGCCTGCTCGAGACAGACGCCGTCAGTCTAGGGCGCTCGGCACCGGCGGATGCGGCGGCGTCGGCGCCACCCGCGCAGCCGGGTACCCTGAGGTTTCGCACGTTCGCGGGTGTAGCTCAATGGTAGAGCCCCAGCCTTCCAAGCTGGTGG
>CAZICY010000041.1:0-15040 GCA_964537955.1 uncultured Actinomyces sp.
CGCTGGCCGAGAAGGTCTGGGACGCGCACGTCGTGCGCCGCGCCGAGGGCGAGCCCGACCTGCTCTACATCGACCTCCACCTCGTGCACGAGGTGACCAGCCCGCAGGCCTTCGATGCGCTGCGCTCGGCGGGACGCGTCGTACGCCGCCCCGACCTCACCCTCGCGACTGAGGACCACAACGTCCCCACCATCGACATCGACAAGCCCATCGCCGATCCCGTCTCGCGTGCGCAGGTCGAGGCCCTGCGCAAGAACTGCGCCGAGTTCGGGGTCCCGCTCTTCCCGCTCGGTAGTGCGGACCAGGGGATCGTGCACGTCGTGGGTCCGCAGCTGGGGCTCACCCAGCCGGGCATGACGGTGGTCTGCGGCGACTCGCACACGTCCACGCACGGCGCCTTCGGAGCGCTCGCCTTCGGTATCGGCACGAGCGAGGTCGAGCACGTCCTGGCCACGCAGACACTGCCGCTCAAGCCCTTCAAGACCATGGCGATCACCGTCAACGGAGCGCTCCCCGAGGGCGTCACGGCCAAGGACCTCATCCTCGCGGTCATTGCGCGCATCGGCACCGGCGGCGGGCAGGGCTACGTCCTGGAGTACCGCGGCGAGGGCGTCGAGGGCCTGTCGATGGAAGGCCGCATGACGCTGTGCAACATGTCGATCGAGGCCGGCGCGCGGGCCGGCATGGTCGCCCCCGACGACACCACCTTCGCCTACCTCCAGGGGCGCCCGCACGCTCCCCAGGGTGCGGAATGGGACGCCGCCCTGGCCTACTGGCAGACCCTGCGCACGGATCCCGATGCGACCTTCGACGCCGAGGTCGTGATCGAGGCCAGCGAGCTCAGCCCCTTCGTCACCTGGGGCACCAACCCGGGCCAGGGCGTGCCGCTCGCCGGTGCCGTGCCCTCGCCGGATGACGCGGCCGACGAGGTGGAGCGCGTGGCCATCGAGCGCGCGCTGGAGTACATGGCCCTCGCTCCCGGGACGCCGATCCGCGAGATCCCCGTCGACACCGTCTTCGTGGGGTCGTGCACCAACGGCCGTATCGAGGACCTGCGTGCGGCGGCGGCCATCCTCGACGGCCGCAAGGTCGCCGAGGGCGTGCGCATGCTCGTCGTCCCCGGCTCGGTGAAGGTGCGCCTGCAGGCGATGTCCGAGGGGCTCGACAGGGTCTTCGTCGACGCCGGAGCGGAGTGGCGCGAGGCAGGCTGCTCGATGTGCCTGGCGATGAATCCCGACAAGCTCACCCCGGGCGAGCGCAGCGCATCGACCTCGAACCGCAACTTCGAAGGACGCCAGGGACCCGGCGGGCGCACGCACCTCGTGTCCCCGCAGGTGGCGGCGGCGACGGCCGTCGTCGGCCGCTTCGCCTCGCCCGCCGACCTGGCCTGACCGGACCCACCCCCTGATCGAGGAGCCCCAGATGGACGCCTTCACCGTGCACACGGGCACTGCCGCGCCACTGCGCCGCAGCAATGTCGACACCGACCAGATCATCCCGGCGGAGTACCTCAAGCGGATCACCCGCCATGGCTTCGAGGATGGCCTGTTCAGCGCGTGGCGCTCCGATCCGGACTTCGTGCTCAACCGCCCCGAGTACGCCGATGTCTCGGTCCTCGTCGCTGGGCCTGACTTCGGCACGGGCTCCTCGCGCGAGCACGCCGTGTGGGCGCTGCAGGACTACGGATTCAAGGTCGTCATCTCATCGCGCTTTGCCGACATCTTCCGCGGCAACTCCGGCAAGGCCGGATTGCTCACCGCGCTGGTAGACCAGGACACGGTCGAGCAGCTGTGGGCTCTCATCGAGTCGGATCCCACCACCGCCGTCACCGTCGACCTCGACGCGCAGACGGTCACCGCCGGCGACATCGTCGCCTCCTTCGACGTGGATCCCTACGTGCGCTGGCGACTCCTGCAGGGCCTCGACGACATCGGCATCACGATGCAGAACGAGGACGTGATCGCCCGCTTCGAGTCCTCGCGTCCGGCGTACGCCCCGACGACCCTCGCCTGATCCAGGAGCCGCCGCGCAAGGCCGCCGCTGGCAGGAATGCCCCGTCGTACTAGGGTGATGTACGTCGCCGGTCGCGGGACCGGCCTACCGGTCTGCGGGCCGGTCCGACTTCCCTCCGGAGGGGATTAAGTGAACAAGCAGGAACTCATCGACTCAGTGTCCACGCAGGTCGGGCACAGCAAGCGCGATGTCAGCAACGTGATCGAGGCCGCCCTTGACGAGCTGAAGCGCGCTGTGGCGCGTGGCGAGAAGGTCGCCCTTGCCGGCTTCGGCGTCTTCCAGCGTCACGATCGCAAGGCACGCACCGGTCGCAATCCGCAGACGGGCGAGACCGTGCAGATCAAGGCCACCAAGCTTCCCAAGTTCCGCCCCGGTGCGGAGTTCAAGGCCGTTGTCTCCGGCGCCAAGAAGGCCGCGCCGAAGAAGGCCGCCAAGAAGGCCCCGGCTAAGAAGGCCCCCGCCAAGAAGGCTCCGGCCAAGAAGGCCCCCGCCAAGAAGGCTCCGGCCAAGAAGGCCCCCGCCAAGAAGGCCCCGGCCAAGAAGGCCGCGAAGAAGAAGTAGTTCAGCTTCAGGCACGAGCGGGGTCGGGCATCGCCCGGCCCCGCTCTGTCATGTCCGGTCGAGGACGGCTCGGGTGAAGGGGCCGACGCCTATCCGCTGGGCATCCCATAGGTCGACCTCGCTGTCCACGTCGCGCCTCAGCCCGGTGAGGGCTCCGGGGGCGGCATCGCCGATGTCCACGGCCCCGTCGGCGATGTGCGCCGCGCGCGATCGTGGGCCGAAGCGAGGCCGGAGGTCTGCAGAGCGCCGAGCCGCGAGCAGGGTCGTGCCGATGCCCTCCGCGTCGCTCACGATGGCGGGCCCGTCCGTGCACGCTGCCAGCGCATAGGCGAGGGCGTCGGGTGTCGCGCACGGCACGTCGGCCAGGACGGCGGCGACCGGTCCGGCCGCACCGGCCGCGCCCGCGAGGATCGCGGCATTGAGGCCCTCCCCGCCGTCGTCGACCAGGAGCAGCCCGGGGAGCCCGGCCGATCGCACGGCCTCGATACCTGCCCGGTCCGCGACGAGGGCGACCTGGTCCGTCGCCGGACATGCGGTGGCGGCTGCCGCGACGTCCAGGGCCATGGCGACGACGAGTTCGCGGCGCCTCGGTGCCGTCTGGGCCGAGAGCCGCGACTTGGCTTGGCTCAGGCGCAGCGGGATGACGATGCGCCAGGCTGCGTCCACGACGCGAGCATCCCACGGCGTGGCCGTGCGTCTCCCTGACAGGGGTGCCTCGATCCTGGGAGACTGCCGCGATGGGAGGTGGGGCGACGTGGCTCGGGTGACGAGGGGCGACCGGCTGGGCTTCGCCTACCGCATGGCTGCCGTCATCCTGCGACCCATCATGATGGTCATCACGAAGCGCGACTGGCGGGGCACCGAGCATCTCGATGTCGACAGCGGGATGGTGCTCGCGGCCAACCACCTGTCATGGTTCGACCCCATCGTCATCTCGCACGTCCTGTGGGACAACGGACGTCCGCCGCGCTTCCTCGCCAAGGATGCGCTCTTCCGCGTCCCGGTGGTCGGCTGGGTGATGCGCAACGCCGGCCAAATTCCCGTCGTGCGCGGCACCAAGGACGCCGCGGTCGCCGTCCAGGCCGCGGTCGATGCCGCCGCTGCGGGTGAGTGCGTCATCGTCTATCCCGAGGGCACCATCACCAAGGATCCCGACCTGTGGCCCATGTCGGCCAAGACCGGCGCCGCGCGTATCGCACTGACAGCGGGGGTCCCGGTCATCCCCATGGCCCACTGGGGCGCGCAGGAGGTCATGGGTCCCTACCGCAAGGAGTTCAAGGCCTTTCCCCGCAAGACCATGCACGTCCTCATCGGGCCGCCGGTCGATCTCGACGACCTGCGCGGCGAGGGGGAGCCCGATGCGGAGACGCTGCGCAAGGCGACGGACCGTGTGATGACAGCGATCACGCAACTCCTGCGCGAGGTGCGCCAGGATCAAGAGCACATGAGCCGAGGGGAAGCAGCATGAGCCGTGTCGCTGTCATGGGAGCCGGGTCCTGGGGCACGGCCTTCGCCATGGTCCTCGCCGATGCGGGCGGCGACGTCCTCATGTGGAGCCGCGAGGACGAGGTCGCCCGGCAGATCAACGACGAGCATGTCAACGAGCGGTACCACCCGGGGATTCGCCTCCCCTCCGGACTGCGGGCCACGACCGACGAGCGCGAGGCGCTCGACGGCGCGCCGCTCGTCGTCCTGGCGGTGCCGGCCCAGTCCCTGCGCGACAACCTCGCCCGATGGCGCGGTGACCTCGCTGCGGGCAGCGTGCTGGTGAGCCTGATGAAGGGCATCGAGATCGGCACGACACTGCGCATGAGCCAGGTGATCGAGGACGTCGCCGAGGTCGAGCCCGCGCGAGTCGCCGTCGTCTCGGGGCCCAATCTCGCACGCGAGATCGCCCTGAGGCAGCCCGCTGCGACGACGGTCGCCTGCTCGGACCGCGACAGCGCGCAGCGCCTCCAGGACGCGTGCACGACCGACTACTTCCGGGCCTACTGGACGACCGATGTCGTCGGAGTGGAGGTGGGCGGCTCCGTCAAGAACGTCATCGCGCTCGCCAACGGCATGGCCGCCGGCCTCGGCTTCGGCGAGAACTCGCAGGCCTCGCTCATCACGCGCGGCCTTGCGGAGATGGCGCGCCTGGGGACTGCGCTCGGCGCCGATCCGCTCACGTTCATGGGCCTGGCGGGCGTAGGCGACCTCATCGCCACCTGCCAGTCGCCCCTGTCGCGCAACCGGACCTTCGGGGTCAATCTCGGCTCGGGCCTCACCGTCGAGGAGACGGTCGCGGCGACCAAGCAGACGTGCGAGGGCGTCAAGAGCTGCCAGTCGATCCTCGACCTCGCCACGCGGCATGGCGTCGACATGCCCATCACGGAGCAGGTGGTCCAGATCGTCCATCACGGCATGAAGCCGCAGGAGATGCTCGCGGCCTTCATGTCGCGCTCACCCAAGCCCGAGACGCGCCTGGGCTGACGCCCTCAGCGGGCGTCGAGCGCGCGGGCGAGGTCGGACCACAGGTCCTCGGGATCCTCGATCCCCACCGACAGGCGCAGGAGCCCTTCGGGCACGAGGGGGTTCTCCGCGGGCCAGCGTCTGCGCCGCTCGATGAGCGACTCGACGCCGCCGAGGCTGGTCGCGTGCACCCACAGTCGCGTGGACTGCGCCACCGCCTGCGCCGCATCGGCTCCGCCGACGATCTCCACGGCCATCATGAAGCCGGGGCCGCTCATGAGTCGTGCGCATCGCTCGTGGCCTGGATCGCCCGCGAGTCCCGGGTAGCGCACGCGCTCGACCGCCGGGTGCGCGGCCAGCCGCTCGGCGATGATCTGCGCGCTGGACTGGGAGCGCGTCCGACGCAGGCCGAGGGTGCGCAGCCCGCGGAGCACGAGGTAGCACTCGAGCGCGCCCGGAGCCGCGCCGAGCAGGGTGCGGCGCAGGCGCAGCGCCGTGGCTCGCTGCGGGTCGGCGGTGATCGCCAGGCCCAGGAGGCAGTCGGAGTGCCCGCCGATCGCCTTGGTGCCGCTGTGGAGCACCACGTCGGCGCCCATGTCGAGCGGGCGCTGGCCCAGCGGCGTGGCGAAGGTGTTGTCGCAGACGACGAGGGCGCCGGCCGCGTGGGCGGCAGCGCTGATGGCGGGGATGTCGGCGACTTCCATCATGGGATTGGTCGGTGACTCCACCCACACGGCATCGGCCCCCTGGAGCGCGGCGATGACGGCATCGGTGTCTGCGATGTCCACCCGGCGCAGGTCGATGGCGCCGCGCTCGTCGAGCTCGCGCAGGCGCAGTGCGACGCCGGTGTAGGTGAACTCCGCGGCGACGACGACAGCCCCCTGAGGCAGCAGGTCCACGATCGCGTTGGCCGCGGCCATGCCCGACGCGAAGGCCACTGCCTCCCCGCCCTCGAGCGGACCGACAGCTTCCTCGAGCGAGCGCATGCCGAGCGTGCCGTCGCGGGCGTACTCCACAGCCCCGCCCGCGTGATAGGTGGAGGACAGCTCGACGGGGTAGTTCACCGGATTGCCCGGCTCGGCCGGGGGCCGGCCGGAGTGGACCAGCCGCGTCTCCACGGTCCAGCTATCCGGTGAGGTGTCCGCCTGTGGGCTTGGGGTCTGGTGCTGCTCCGGCATGGCGCCGACCCTAACGCGCGGGCGTGGGACTAACGTCTCGGACGTGACAGCGGGCAGCGTGGCGGCCGGGCGCCTGCGGGTGCTCGTGCTCTTCGGCGGCCGCAGCAGCGAGCACGCCATCTCGTGCCTGAGCGCTGCGGGGATCCTGCGCGCGCTCGACCCTGGCCGCTATGACGTGACGGCCGTCGGCATCCTGCCCGACGGGCGCTGGATGCGGGTCGACGCCGATCCTGCGGCCATCGCCGCAGCAGGGGCGGGGGAGCTGCCGGCCGTCGCCGACACCGGGGACTCGGCCGTCCTCCTGCCCGAGCCCGTGACCGGCGTCAACGCACCCGACGCCATCCGCGGCGTCGACGTCGTCTTCCCCGTGCTGCACGGGCCGTGGGGGGAGGACGGCACCGTGCAAGGGCTGCTCGAGATGGCGGGAATCCCCTACGTCGGATCGGGGGTTTTCGCCTCCGCCGCGGCGATGGACAAGGGCCACATGAAGGCGCTGCTGGCCGCGGCGGGTCTGCCGGTGGGGCCGAGCGAGGTGGTGACGGCCGCGCAGTGGGAGCGGGATCCCGCCGCCGTGCGCGCGCGCGTGGCCGCTCTCGGCTACCCGGTGTTCGTCAAGCCCGCCCGGGCAGGCTCGTCCGTCGGCATCACCAAGGTCAGCGACGCGGCTCAGCTGGACGCCGCCATCGCCGAGGCGCGGTCCTGGGATCCGCGGCTCATCGTCGAAGCAGCCATCGCGGATGCCCGTGAGATCGAGTGCGCCGTCATCGTCGACGACACGGCTCTCCCGCGCGCTACGCGCTGCGCGGAGATCATCGTGCGCGGCGACCACGAGTTCTACGACTTCGAGGCGAAGTATCTCGACGACGCGGCCGAGCTCATCGTGCCCGCGGAGCTCCCCCCGGAGGTGGAGCAGGAAGTGCGCCGTCTTGCGGTGGCGGCCTTCGAGGCGCTCGACTGCGAGGGCCTCGCGCGCGTCGACTTCTTCGTGCGCCCCGATGCGGTGCTCATCAACGAGATCAACACCATGCCCGGCTTCACCCCCATCTCGCTCTTCCCCCGCATGTGTGCCGCGAGCGGCATGGACTACGCGACCGTGATCGATCTCCTCATCGCCGATGCGGTGCGTCGAGGCACGGGCCTGCGGTGAGGCGACTATCCGCCGGTGGAGGGGGCGGTGCTGAGCGCCGCTGAGATGTCGATGAGCACGTCCGCGGGAGCGGCGTACTCCTCGGGCACGAGCACCTCGACGTAGACGGGCTCGGCCTGCGAGGGCCAGGTCACGGCGATGAAGCCGGTGCCTCCCGCGCCCGCGATGGGGAGCCAGCCGATTCCTCCCACCTCGAGAAGCTGGGATGTGGGCGTGAGCGCGGCGGGACGGCTGACGCCGCAGCGGTAGGTGATCGGCGGCTCGCCCCAGGCGGCCGTGCCCGGCTCCGGTGTCGGGCGCAGGCCCGCGCCGGAGACCGTCGACGGGAGAACGACGGAGCCGCACGCGGCCGCGGGCGCATCGGGGGCCGGGACGTTCACCTGGCGACCACAGCCGGCGAGCAGGACGGCGCAGGCCAGGGGGAGGCATGCGATCGCGGCGAGGGAGGTGCGTGGCGGCATCGGGGGAGGGCGTCTCACAGATGCACGACAGGGCACGTGAGGGTGCGCGTGATGCCCCCGACCTGCTGGATGGCGCTGAGGATCTCGCGGCCGAGCTCGTCCATCCCGGGCGCTTCGACGCGGACGATGATGTCGTAGGGACCGGTGACATCCTCGGCGGAGACGACGCCGGGGATGGCGGCGATGGCGGAGCGGACTCCGACCGTGGCCCCCACCTCGGTCTGGACCAGCACGTAGGCGTCGACGCTCATGTCCCCTCCCGGGTCCCTTGCCTGCCCAGGCAGACTAGCGACCGCAGGCCGTGAGAGGAATCGCGCGTCCGCGCGAGACGAACGGGCAGGAGGCCAGGTGGCTGGGACGACCGTAGGGGACCTCGGCGAGATCGCCGTCGTCGAGCGCATCCTGGAGTCCGTGGGGCCGCTGCCGGGCGTCCCCGTGGGACCGGGTGACGACGCCGCCGTGCTCGCGTGCGCTGACGGGCGGATGGTGGTGACCACCGACATGCTCGTGGAGGGCCGGCACTTCCGTCGCGACTGGTCCGAGCCCGCTGACATCGGCCACAAGGCAGCGGCGGAGAACCTCGCCGACGTCGCGGCCATGGGCGCCAAGCCGACCGGCCTGGTCGTCGCACTGGCGATGCCGCCCGAGACCGAGGTCGCGTGGGTCGATGGATTCCTCGCGGGGCTGCTGGAGGAGGCCGGACGTGCCGGCGCCGTGCTGGCGGGCGGCGACCTCGTGCGCGCAGACGCGATCACGATCGCCGTGACGGCCTTCGGCGACCTGGGCGGTCGCGCACCGGTCCTGCGCTCGGGGGCAAGGGCGGGCGATGTCGTCGCGGTCTGCGGCTCGCTCGGGAGCGCGGCGGGCGGCCTTGCAGTGCTGTCGCGTGGATTCAGGTCGCCGCGAGCGCTGGTCGAGGCCCATCGCCGGCCGCGGCCGGACTACCCGGCTGGCGTGCGCGCCTCGGACGCCGGTGCGCACGCTCTCATGGACGTCAGTGACGGCCTGCTGCTCGACGCCGATCGCATGGCGCGCTCATCCGGGGTGGCGATCGACATCGACAGCGATGCACTGCCCCGCGACGAGGCCCTTGTCACGACGGCATCGGCGTACAACCTCGATCCGCTCACCTGGATCCTCGGGGGCGGCGACGACCACGCGCTGCTCGCAACCTTCCCGCCGGATGCGCGGCTGCCCGAGGGATTCGTCGCCGTGGGCTCGGTCATGGATGCCGTCGGCCCCGGTGCGCGCGTGCGCGTGGACGGCCGCGAGCCGGATCAGGTGGCAGGGTTCGAGCACTTCCGCAGCTAGGCGGACGAGGCGACGCTCAGGCGCGGGTGACCTTGCCTGCCTTGAGGCAGGACGTGCACACGTTGAGGCGCTTGGGGGTGCGGCCGATCATCGCGCGGACGGACTGGATGTTGGGGTTCCAGCGGCGCGAGGTGCGACGGTGCGAGTGCGAGATGCTGTTGCCGAAGCCCGGGCCCTTGCCGCAGACGTCACAGGTGGCAGCCACGGTGTACTCCTCAGGTGGTCGGCGTGGGCCGGTGGCGGCCCAGGTCGCGTGCCGCCGACACCGGCAGCAGCCCCATGAGGGTAGCCGAGAGGGGGCCCTCGGCCCAAACCGGGGGATACGGTGACATAGGCCCCGTCGAGGGGGCGAGCAGCGCGCGATCGGGAGGCGGACATGGCGGCACCGGCAGCCACCCGGCTCCACGCGCCCGCCGTCCGGGCGTGGGCGGAGGCCTCCCTGGCGGCCCTCGGCGAGGAGCGGGCGGCGATCGATGCCCTCAACGTCTTCCCCGTCCCGGACGGGGACACGGGCACCAACATGTTCTTGACCATCGAGTCCGCCTGCGCCGCAGTCGACGAGGCGTTCGATGCCGCGGAGGCGGAGGGCTCGCGGACCGGGACGGCGACGGTCGCCGGCGCGATGGCGCGAGGCGCCCTCCTCGGCGCGCGCGGCAACTCGGGTGTGATCCTCGCCCAGATCGTGCGGGGGGTCGCGGGCGTCATCGCGCAGGTGCCAGACGGCGATGAACTGTCACCGGCGATCGTCGGACGCGCACTGCGCGCGGCGAGCGACGAGGCCTACGCGGCCGTGTCGCGTCCGGTGGAGGGCACGATCCTGACCGTCGCGCGTGCTGCGGCCGAGTCGGCCGAGCGCGCGGTGAACGCGGGTGAGGGACTCGTCACCGTCATCGAGTCGGCGGTCGCGGCCGCGCACGCGGCGCTCGCGCTCACCACCGATCAACTCCCGGCCCTGCGCGACGCCGGCGTCGTGGACGCGGGCGGCCAGGGCCTCGTCGTCGTGTACGACGCCCTGCTCGACGTCGTCACAGGGGTGCGCCGTCGACGCCCGCGTCCGGCCGCACGGACCAGGCTCCCCGCTCCCCATGTCGTGCACGGGGCACCCATGGGCTCGACCGGCGAGCCGTCGTACGAGGTGATGTACCTGCTCACCGCGTCGGCAGGCGACGTCGAGCGACTGCGCGAGGCCCTCGAGTCCCTGGGCGACTCGCTCATGGTCACCGGCGATGCGGACCTGTGGAACGTCCACGTGCACGTCCATGACGCGGGCGCGGCGATCGAGGCCGGGCTAGCGGTCGGCGCGCTCGAGCGGATCCGTGTCACCTACCTGCCGGAGGCGACACCCACTCCTCCCGCCGCCGGACGCGGCCTCGTGGTGGTGACACACGGTCCCGGCACCGCCGAGCTCGTGGCGGAGTACGGCGCCGTCGCCGTGCCCGCGCGCCCGCGCCGCCGACCGTCCACGGCCGAGTTGCTCGATGGTGCTCGTCGTGCGGCTTCCGCGGAAGTGGTGATGCTGCCGAGCGATTCCGACTCTCTCGCGGTCGCCGAGGCAGCCGCGGAGCAGGCGCGCGCCGAGGGACTGCGCGTCTCCGTGATCCCCGCGCGATCGATCGTGCAGAGCCTGGCCGCGATCGCGGTCCACGATCCCGGGGCGCGGTTCGACGACGCTGTCGTGGCGATGACACGCGCCGCGGGGGCCACCCGCTACGGCGCGGTCACGATCGCCAGCAAGGATGCGCTCACCATGGCCGGCCCCTGTCGCATCGGCGACGTGCTCGGCCTGGCCGAAGGCGACATCGTCGCGATCGGCTCCGATGTCGACACGGTGGCGCTGGGCGTGGCCGACAGGCTCCTCGGCGGCGGAGGCGAACTGCTCACGATCGTGCGAGGTGCGGACTTCGGCGCCGACGAGACCGAGGGCCTGGCCGACGCCGTGCAGCGGCGCCATCCCGGAGTCGATGTCGTGTCCATCGACGGCGGTCAGCCGCTGTGGCCGGTCATCGTCGGCGTGGAGTGAGCATGGCGCGCCTGGGCCTCGCCGCGCCCGTGTCCGCGGTCGCTGGCGGCAAGACTGCCAAGGCGCTGCGCGATGGGCTCGGGATCGAGACGGTCGACGACCTGCTTCGCCACTACCCGCGTCGCTACATCGATCCTGGGGACCTCACCGACCTGGACTCCCTGCAGGTCGGCGAGCACGTGACCGTGCTGGCCGAGGTGGTGTCGGCGACCACGCGTCGCATGCAGCAGCGCAAGGGCACGGTGACCGAGGTCGTCGTCTCCGACGGACGCGGGCGCATCAGCCTGGTCTTCTTCAACCAGCCCTGGCGTGCGGATAGGGAGTTCCGCGTGGGTCGGCGCGGGCTCTTCGCCGGCACGGTGTCGGCGTACGGCGGCACGCGCCAGCTCGCGCACCCGCGCCACGTGATGATCCCCGACACCGGGCTGCATCCGGGCGAGGAGTCCGGAGACGCGCAGGCCGAGCGCGATCGCGAGGCGGAGGCCGCCTTCTCCGACCTGCTCATCCCCATCTACCCGGCCACTGCGGGACTGCCCAGCTGGCGCATCCAACAGACCGTGCGCCTCGCGCTCGCCTCGCTCGACGACGTGGAGGACCCGCTGCCTGCCTCGCTGCGCGAGGAGAAGGGACTCCTCGGACTTGCCGAGGCCCTGCACGGCATCCATCGCCCGCCCGACCGCGACTCGATCGAGGCAGCCCAGCGCAGGCTCCGCTTCGAGGAGGCGTTCGACCTCCAGGTCGTGCTTGCCCAGCGCCGCCAGGAGCGCCTCGCGCAGGCGGCGACGCCGCGCCCGCTGGCGGCCGACGGGCTGCTCGCGGCCTTCGACGCGCGCATGCCCTACGCGCTCACCGGCGCACAGGAGCGTGTGGGCGCGCAGATCGCGGCCGACCTGTCCGGCAGCCATCCCATGCAGCGACTGCTCCAGGGAGACGTCGGCAGCGGCAAGACGCTCGTCGCCCTGCGCGCCATGCTCCAGGTCGTCGACGCCGGCGCGCAGGCCGCACTGCTCGCCCCCACCGAGGTCCTCGCGCAGCAGCACCTGCGCACGATCCGCGGACTCCTCGGGCCCTTGGCGGACGCCGGCTTGCTCGGTTCGGGGGACATCGGCACGCGCATCGCCTACCTCTCCGGATCGCAGTCGGCGCGGCAGCGACGCGAGGAACTCGCGGCCATCGCGAGCGGAGAGGCGGGCATCGTCGTCGGCACGCACGCCCTCCTCGAGGACACCGTCGATTTCGCCGACCTCGGACTCGTCGTCGTCGACGAGCAGCATCGCTTCGGCGTGGAGCAGCGCGCTGCCCTCACGTCACGCGGCCCGGGGGACCGTCGACCGCACGTCCTCGTGATGACCGCGACACCGATTCCCCGCACCGTCGCCATGACGGTCTTCGGCGACCTTGACGTGAGCGTCATCGACGAGTACCCGCCGGGTCGCGGCCGGATCGCGACCCATGTCGTGGCTCCCCGCGAGCACCCCGCTCACCTGGTGCGCGCGTGGGACCGGGTCCGCGAGGAGGTCGAGGCTGGGCGCCGCGTCTTCGTCGTCTGCCCGCGCATCGGCGACGACGCGTCGGCCATGAGCTCCGACGAGGTCGACGCGGATCCGGATGCGAGCCCCGACGAGTCGCCGCTGTCGAGCGTGGTCGACGTGGCCCGCGCTCTGTCGGAGCGCTGGCTCTCCGGCCTGCGGGTCGGGATGCTGCACGGTCGCATGCCCGCGGAGGAGAAGGACGAGGCCATGCGGCGATTCACCCTGCCGCGCGACGACCCTTCCGCGCTCGACGTGCTCGTCGCGACGACGGTGATCGAGGTGGGCGTGGACGTGCCCGAGGCATCGATGATGGTCATCCTCGATGCCGACCGGTTCGGGATCTCGCAGCTGCACCAGCTGCGCGGTCGCATCGCGCGCGGCGGCGGGGACGGAGTGTGCCTGCTGGTCACCGCCGCGGAGCCCGGATCGCCCGCCCGGGACAGGCTCGCGGCGGTGGCGTCCACCACCGATGGCTTCGCGCTCGCTCGCGTGGACCTCGAGGCACGCCGAGAAGGAGACATCCTCGGCACCGCCCAGTCGGGAAGGCGGTCCTCGCTGCGCCTGCTGGAGGTCATCCGTGACGAGCCACTCGTCGAGGAGGCGCGGCAGGCCGCGCAGGCCCTGGTGTCGGAGGATCCAGGGCTCGCGCGCCACGCCGCGCTGCGCGATCGCGTGAGGCTGCTGGCTGCCGACGACCGGTCCGACTACCTGGAGAAGGGCTGACATGCGCATCATCGCCGGTCATGCGGGCGGCCGGCGCCTCGCCGCGCCCCCCGACGGGACGCGCCCGACGACGGACCGGGTCCGCGAGGCGCTCTTCTCCAGCCTCGACGTTCACGTGCGCGAGCAGCACGGCGGCTGGGGGGACGTGCGCGTCCTCGACGTCTTCGCCGGCTCCGGTGCCATCGGCCTCGAGGCCATGAGCCGGGGTGCTGCCAGCGCCACCCTCGTCGAGCGCGACCGGCGCTGCCTGGAGGTCCTCAAGCGCAATGTCGCCGCGGTGGATCCGCGCGCGCGCGTCGTGGCCGCCGACGCCACCTCCTGGCGCGTGGACGGCGAGCCCTACGACCTTGTCTACGTCGACCCTCCCTATGCGCTGTCCGATGACGATGTGCGGGCCGTCCTGGACTCCCTGGACAGGCACGGGGCGCTCGCCCCGGGAGCACTGGTCATCGTCGAGCGGTCCGTGCGCTCGCAGGAGCCCTGGCCCGATTCGGGGTGGGAGCACCTGCGCAAGCGCGACTACGGCGACACTGCGCTTTGGTACGGTCGAGCCAGCCCGACTGCGGTAGAGGAGGCGTGATGCGCGTCGCGGTGTGTCCCGGGTCCTTCGACCCCGTGACGAACGGGCATCTCGATGTCTTCCGGCGAGCGTCGACGCTTGCCGACCGCGTGATCGTGGCCGTGCTCGTCAACAAGACCAAGTCCAGCCTCTTCACCGTGGACGAGCGCATCGACATGCTCCGGGAGGTCGTGGCCGACCTCCCCAATGTCGAGGTGGACTCCTTCTACGGGCTTCTCGTCGACTACTGCCAGGCTCACGGGGTCCAGGCGATCGTCAAGGGGCTGCGTGCCGTCAGCGACTTCGACTACGAGCTCCAGATGGCGCAGATGAACTACCGGCTCGGCAAGGTCGAGACCCTCTTCGTCTCTACCAATCCGCTCTACAGCTACCTGTCATCAAGCCTCGTGAAGGAGGTCGCCACCCACGGTGGCAGCGTGGAGGGGCTGGTCCCGGATGTCGTGCTGGAGCGTCTCCACGCCACACTGGAGCAGCGGCGCTAGTGTCGGGCGCTGGGCGTGCTCGGTCCTGACGCGTGCGTCGGGACGTCGACAGGAGGTAGTAGGTGGACGTCGACCAGAAGCTCGAGGAGCTATCGGTGCTCATCGAGGAGGCCAAGGCAGTCCCGCTGTCGGCCTCCTGCATGGTGAATCGCGCCGTCGTCCTCGATCTCATCGATGACATCCGGGATGCGCTTCCGAGCTCGCTCTCGGACGCCGACCAGCTGCTCGCCGAGCGCGAGGCGGTCGTCAACGAGGGCCGTCGCGAGGCGGATCAACTGATCGCTGCGGCGCGCGAGGAGCAGCTGCGGATGGTGTCGCAGCACGAGGTGTACCTCGTCGCGGTCGCCGAGTCCGAGGCCCTGCGCGCCGAGACCTTCGACGAGGTCACGCGGATGCGCCGGGAGACCGACGACTACATCGATGCGCGCCTGGCCACCTTCGAGATCACCCTCCACAAGACCCTCGCCGCGGTGGAGCGCGGCCGCGACAAGCTGCGCGGCCAGGCCGAGCTCGAGGAGGAGTACGCCGAGGACGACGGCCCGGTCCCCGACTGACCCGCCTCGGCCGGTGAGCGCCCGCCG
>CAZICY010000042.1:0-14001 GCA_964537955.1 uncultured Actinomyces sp.
AGTCCGCCTTGACACTGTCAGTCCCCCATGGCAAGATTCGTACATACGTTCGATTTACCTCCAGGCTTCATCGGCGGAGTGGACGTATCGATAGACGAATAGCGGGGCCGCTGGCCGGGCCCCGCGCCGAGAGCGCTCCCCCTGGGGACCTGGTAGTTCAGGGAACCGCCGGCCCAGGGTGGAGACGAGCCGGTGCGTGATGTGTGGAGCGCCACCCCGTCCGCCCTGCCCTGTCGACCCCTGGCGGTCGACCCAGCTCCGGAGTGCCATGACCGCGCTGCTCGATCTCGACGCCAACGTCGCGTTCGCCCATGCGCTCACGCTGGTCGAGGAGGCCGCGACTGCACTCGCTGAGATCCCCATGACCGATGTGATGGGGGTGGGCCTCGGCGAGGAAGTGATCCGGCTGCGCACCGTGACGCGCCAACTCGACGCGACGGCCGCGGCCCTCAGTCAGCGCTTCGCCTCCTCTCACGAGTGGGAGTCCGATGGTGCGCGCAGTGCCGCGCGCTGGCTCCACGGCAACGGCAATGACTCATGGGAGGGCACGCGCTCGCTCTTCGCGCGCGGTGCGCTGCTGAGCCGGTTCCCCTGCGTGGAGCAGGCCTGGCGCAGCGGCCGGATCTGCGCGCCGCACATCGATGCGCTGGGACGCATCCTCCATCGGTACGCCGACCTGCGCGAGGAGCTCGCCGGCGCGGACGAGGCGATCGCTGCCGCGGCCATGCTGTGCGAGCCGCGTGAGTTCTACCAGCGGCTGCGCCAGCTGTGCCATCGCGCCGACCCTGACGCCGTCGACGAGCGCGACCGCGAGCAGCCGACCGGGCTGCACGTGTCGATGCTCCTCGACGGACTCGTGCGCGTCGATGGCACGTTGGACGCGGCGCTCGGGGCCCGCTTCCTGGCGATGCTGGAGTCGGCTCGGCGTGACATCCCGGCTCCGCACGAGGGCTCCGGCGACCCGGAGCGCACGGCTGATCCGGTGTCCGATCCCGCATCCGATCCCGCTTCCGATCCGTGGTCCGACCAGGCCCTTGGCGGCGAGCCGTCGGCCAGGCGCGACCCGCGCCCCATGTCGCAGCGCAACCTCGACGCCCTCTCACGCATCCTCGATGCGGCCGGGGCAGCCGCAGGCGACCTCGCACTCCCGCTGGTGACCGGCGAGCGCCCCACGGTCAACGTCACCGTGCCGCTCGAGGTGCTCATCGACGAGCACTCCGTCGAGGTCGCCTGGCTGGAGCAGTTCGGGGTGCCGACGACGATGATCACCGGTCGAGAGGCCCGCCGACTCGCCTGCGACGCCTCCATCCGTCCCCTCCTGGTGGATCGTCACGGTCAGTTGGTGGCGATGCTGCCCAAGGTGAGGACCATCCATCCGGCGCTGCGCCGTGCGGTCTTCATGCGCGACCGGCACTGCCGCTTCGGCGGGTGTCGATCACGCATCGACGAGGTGCACCACATCCGCTACTACCGCCACGGGGGCGAGACCGTGCTGGCCAACCTCGTGGGACTGTGCTGGCATCACCATCACCTCGTCCACGACACCGGCTGGCACATCGAGGGCGATCCCGGGGGTCGATTGACCTTCCGCTCGAGTCGAAGACGGGAGCTCACGAGCGACCCGCCCGTCTTCTAGCCGCCCGCTTCCTCCAGCGCCTGCTCCACGCGCGCGAGCGCGTCGGTGTTCCACGTCAGTGCCGTCTGCCAGTCGAGGCCGGCCGCGTGGGACACGAAGATGCTGTGGGTCAGGGGCGCCTCCCAGTAGGTGCGCCGCGGCATGACCTGATCGGTGACTCCCTGAGCCCACGCGCTGTAGCGGGAAGTGATGCCGTCGTAGGGCCACATCCGCGGATCCCCGCCCTCGGCAGCGAAGTAGGTGCCCGCCATGAGGGTGACGGGGATCGAGGCGAGGTAACCCGCCTGCGCGGCGTTCCAACCCGGCACGCCGTCGAGGTACTTCATGGTGTCCTCGCGATTGAGCCCGAGGTCGGACTGTGCGGCGTAGCTCACCCACGCATCGTTGAACTTCTCGCAGAACTCATTGCCCAGGCAGTCGGCCTTCGTGAACTCCCCCCATGTATAGCTCCCGGGGACGGATCCATTGTTGGGCGTGCCGAGCATGGTGAGGGAGCGCACCGAGACAGGAGCCTGTGTCTGCGCCATGATGCGGATCGCCGCACGGCTGTAGAGGCCGCCATTGGAATGCCCGACCAGATCGACCTCGTCGACGCCGTACTCAGATTGCAGGTAGCCGAGGAAGCGCGTGAGCTTCTCGCCGGCCGCGTCGATGTCACCGGTCGACATGATCGTGAGGTGCTCGGGCAGCACGACGAGGCTGCCCTTGAACGGAGCGAACTCATCAGGCCCCGGCTCCACCACCGGGCTCCAGACCGTCATGGTCGGTGCGGTGAAGACCTGGCGGCCACGGGCGAGCAGGTAGTCGCGCAGGGCGGTGGCGGTATTGCCCGCGGAGAGGAAACCCTCGTCGGCGGAGCACGCCAGGGTCGGGGTGGTGAAGGGGGTGACGGACCCGCCACCGGAGACGATGATCACCGCGCGCATCGCTACACCAGCCACGCGGGGGCGTAGTCCGGATCCGTGATGCCGGGCCGATCCAGGGTGAACACCGGGTCGGGGGAGCCGCCGAGCACGAGACCGGTGAGCATCTCGCCGAAGGCGGGCGCGAACTTGAATCCATGCGCGGCGCCGAGGCCCACGATGACGCGCTCATGCCCGGGCACGGGCGAGAGCACGAAGTCGCGATCGGCGGTGAGGGTATAGAGGCAACGCTTGGAGCGCACGGGCTCGCCAATGCCGGTGAAGTTGGCACGCAGGAAGCCCATGAGCCGATCACGCATGACGGGATCGAGCTCACCGGAGCGGTCATCACCGGTGACGGTGGGACCGCCGCAGTCCTCAGCGGCCTTCATCGTCGGCTCGCCGTAGCAGGGGAAGCCATAGAAGCTCGGGTCGTCCATCCAGATCCATAGAGGGATCTCGGCATACGCGGCGGGATCCTCGAGGGCGACATAGGTGATCTGCTCCTCGGTGACGGTGAGCGGGATCTCCCAGCCGAGCGGCCGGATGAGCTCGGCGGTCCAGGCATCGGCGGTGACGACGACGCGATCGGCCGTGTAGGTGCCCGCGGAGGTGACGAGGGTGACCGAGTCGGTGCCGGGGAGCAGTGCCTCGACACGGGTGTGGTCATGGAGCTGCGCGCCACGCTCGCGGGCCAGGCGCTGCATGGTGGCGGTGCCGAGGGCGGCGGGCACGATGCTCGAACGCTCCTGATACAGGCTCACCGTGCCATCGGGAGGGGTGAAGACCGGCCAGCGCGCCCGCACGGCTTCGACATCGAGGATCTCGTAGGGGATGGCGTGGGCGTCCATGCTCGAGGTGTACGTCGACATGTCGATTGCGGCACCGGGCGGGAAGAAGTCGATGCCGCCGGTGCGGGTGACCAGTTGCATGCCGGAGTCGCCCTCGAGTCTCTCCCACGCGTCGTAGGCGTGAAAGGTCAGGCCGACGTAGTGCGGCGTGTGATAGCTGTGCCGCAGGATCCGCGAGGTGTCGTGGGAGGCACCTCGCTCGTGACCGAGGGCGAACTGCTCGAAGCCGACGACCGACAGACCCTGGCGAGTGGCCGCCCATGCGGCGGCACTGCCCATCGAGCCGAGCCCGACGATGGCGAGATCGGTCACGTGAGCCTGCTCAGCAGCCACCGGCGGATATCGAGGGAGTCATCCTCCATCGGGGCGTACCACCCGCCGGTGAAGTAGCGCGAGGACATGCCGCGCTGCACGGACTCGCAGATCGCCCAGTCCTGACGGTTGACCAGGTCCCACAGGTCCCCGGCATCGGATGGGTCGAAACTCGACCTGGTCGTCTCCGTGGGATGGAAGAGCAGGTCGCACACGATGCGCGTGCGGTCTACGGCCAGCGGCGTGAGCTGGAATGCCGCGGCATGCTCGGCGGACAAACTGAGCATGAGGTTGGGATAGATGAGCTCGCCCTTGTGCCGCACCCGCTCATGCTCGTCGAGGTCAGGGAAGGGCGCGCGATCGGTCGTACCGCTCATGGTGAAGGTCCACGCGCCCTCGCGATGGGGCACGCCGTCCTCCCACGGGATGTCCTTGCCCCCGCTGGCGAAGGCGGGCACGAGCCGGCTGAGCTCGGGGTGCACCGGGCCGCAGTGGTAGCACTCGTTGTAGTTCTCGGCGATGACCTTCCAGTTGGCGTCGACGTCGTAGGTGAAGCGCAAGCCCAGCTTCAGATCAGCGAGTGGATAGCGCGCGATGCGCCCGGGGATGGGGCCCAGCTGCTCGAGCAGGGTCGTGCGCGGTGACTCGGCGACCCAGAGCCAGCCACCCCAGGTGTCGGCCGAGAGGGGGGTGAGGGCGAAGTCCGCGGGATCGATGCCATCGGCATGCGGCGCGTGCATGAGCGAGCCATCGAGGGCGTAGGTCCACGAGTGATAGGGGCACCGCAGCGCCTTGGCGCCACAGGGTGGCGAGTCGACGGGCATGAGTTGGGAGCCGCGATGGCGGCAGACATTGGCGTGGGCGTGGAGTTGACCGTCATGCGTGACCAGAATCGACTCGCCGTAGAAGTCGAGCACGGCGACGCGGTCGGGTGCGTCGAGGCCGAGCTCGTCCAGACGACCCATGCAGGTCCACTCGTGGCGCAGCATCTCTCGCTCGCGGTGGAACGCGTCGGGATCGACGTAGTGCTCCCGGGGGAGAGCGGCTTCCATGGGCTGATCATGCCGGATGAGTCATGCGCGTGGGAAGGATTGCTCCCAGGTGCGCTCGCGGATCACCTCGTCACCGTCCTTGACGGTGAGGTGGATGCGCAGGTCATAGGTGTCGGCGTTGGTGGAGAGGTCCATGACGGAGCGCGTGGTCGCGTTGACCGCCTCGGTGGTGTCCGTGGCATCGAAGCGCAGCGTGAACTCGACGTCGGAGTGGGCATGCTGCGCAAAGGTGCGCTCGTCGACACTCACCCAGCCGTCGTAACGCTCACTGGCGGAGCCGAAGGGCGTCTCGTAGTGCGACGCCGAGCCCACGACACAGCGCGTGACGCGACGGGCGACATCGCGCTCGACGCGCCAGGTAATGCCGTCGGTGTCCTCGCTCGACTCGGGATTGCCGGGTGCGAAGTCGGGGACGAGCGCGGCGGGATCCGGGTCGTAGGTGGGCAGGATGAGGGTCGCGTCGCGCAGGGTGAGAAAGCCAGGGCCGCCGGGCGCGACGACATTGGGCCAGTCCGCGCCCGCGACGCTCACGCGCAGGGTGCGTCCGGGCAGCCAGCGGTGCGCCGTGGCCTCCAGTTCGACACTCAACTCGACCTCGCCGTCGATGAACTCAGATCCGACGAGGAGCGTGCCGCGGCTCACCAGGGTCGAGGTGCCGTCAGCGTCGACATCGCACAGGCGCACGGCGAGGATCGGATGCGGGCAGGTCGCGGTGACATGGGCGCGCAGGTGCGCGTGACCGGCGATCTCGATCGGCTCGGTGACGGGGAAGTCCCAGGTCATCGACTTGGCGTCATCGACGCGCTGGTCGCCGGACTGACCGTAGGGCAGGTGTCCCGCGCACGAGATCCACGCGTCGATGCCGACGTCGGGGCGCACGGCGTAGGGCGGCCGGTCGTCGAGTGCGAGGGTGCGCGTGCCGCTGCGCGGGGACGGCCACGTGTCCGCGCGCCACTCCCCCGGCACCGTGTCGAGCACGGGATCAGGGGCGTGGGAGAAGCGGCAGTACCACGCATGCGGCAGCGACCACGTGGGCAGCGACGACGGCGCACCAGGGGGTGCACCGAGGTGCTCGGCGAAGAAGGCGGCCATCTGCGGCACGTGGTCGATGCGGGGGCCGGGTGCGCTCGACGTGGGCGCCGCATGCGACCAGGGTCCGGCCAGAAGGCGCGTGGTCGAGGCGAGCTGCTCGATCGTGCGGAAGGTCGTGTTGCGGTAGCCGTCGGCCCAGCCCGCGATGATCATCGTGGGGATGTCGATGCGGTCGTAGCCCTCGCCATCCGGGCCGGTCCTGACGGATCCGTGCCGCCAGTAGTCGTCGTCGTGCGGGTGCGACATCCAGATCATCTGCCAGGGCTCGTGCTCATCGATGCGGCGCATCCACTCGGCACGCCAGTCAGCACCCCAGAGCTCGGGCACCGGGGGCAGGGCATTCATCGGAGTCATGTAGGCGCAGTAGTCGACCTGGTCGATCCACTTGAAGGCGCCACCCATGTAGTGGACGTCATCGGTGTAGCGGTCATCGGTGGCGTAGATCGGGATGATCGCGCCGAGGTGCGCGGGTCGCTCGCACGCGAGCTGGAAGGAGTTGAATCCGCCGTACGACGTCCCGAACATGCCGACGCTGCCGCTGCACCACGGCTGAGCGGCGAGCCATGCGATGGCGGCAGCGAGGTCGGTCTGCTCTGCCTCGGGGTATTCGTCGGTGGCGCGTCCGCTGCTGCTTCCCGTGCCGCGCACGTCGATGCGCGCGACGGCGAAGCCGAACTCGTCGCAGAAGCGCTGGTACTCCGGACGCCAGCCCGAGGTCATGTCGTCCTTGCGATACGGCAGCGCCTCGAGGATGCAGGGGGCCGGCGTGGCATCCGGGATGAAGAGCGTGACGGACAGACTCTCCCCGTCGGGCAGGGGGATGCGCTCGCGGATCATCGGGATCTTCCAAGGATCGCGCGCGCCTCGTCGAGGGGGAGAGCCTGGATGGTGCGGCCCTGATAGCCGGCCACCGTCTCGGCGTTGATGAGGGATGCAATGACGGCCTCCTCGCTCGCGTCGACCGTGGCAGCGAAGTAGTCGTCGAGCGCCTTGCCCGTGATCGGTGGTCCGCCGCATCCGGAGCGGCGCAGGCCATTGGCCATCGCGAGGAAGATCTCGCCGGAGCCGTGATGCGCAACCGATCCGGTGCGGGCCAGGCCGAGGCCGATGCGCCTCGCGAGCCGCGTGCAGGCGGCGGAGTCGAGCGGCGCATCGGTGATGACGATGCCGATGCACGAGCCGGCGGGCGGCGGCTCGACGATGCCGGTGCGGTCGAGAGCGATCGGCACCCCGCCGATGGTGAGGCGCTCGGCGGTGCCGAAGTTGGTGAGCAGGAGTACGCCGACGACGTGACCGTCGGGCAGCACGCGCGAGGCGGAGCCGATCCCGCCCTTCCAGCCCAGGCAGGACATGCCGGTGCCCGCGCCGACGGCACCCTGGGCGAACTCACCGCCCGCTCGAGCGCGCTCGAGCGCGGTGCGCACGTCATCGAAGGTCACGTGCATGGCGCGCGGGTCCGACAGCCACGAGTCGTCACACTCACCGACCACCGGGATGATCACCTCGCCGAAGGTCGATTCACCAGCGGTGGTGGGCCCTTGCATGAGGAGCTGGCAGGCGGCGTCGTAGACACGGCCCACCTGCATCGTGGAGGTGAGGAAGACGGGGGTCTCGGCGTAGCCCCACTCCTCGATCTGCGATCGACCGGTGAGCTCGCCGGCGCCGTTGAGCACGGAGACGCCCGAGGGCACGGGGTCGGCGATGGTGTCGCCGCCGGGGTCGACGACGGTCACGCCGGTGCGCGCGATGCCGCGACCCTCCGGGGGCGCGGGCTCGTCGTACACGACGGTGGCGTGCCCGACCCCGACGCCGGGGACATCGACGATGCTCGCGTTGGGGCCACTGGGATAGGGGCCGATGACGACACCAAGATCGGCGACTCGCACCCCGTGATCCTGTCAGGTCGTGCCAGGCTGTGCCCGTGATTCGCGTCGTCAGGTCGGACCATGCGCGCGACCACGTGCCGGGTGCGGAGATCTGGCTGGGCATGCGCACGCCCGGCACCGAGGTGCCCGAGCGCGTCGACGCGATCGAGGCGGCGCTGGCGGACTGGCCGATGATGGAAGCGGTGCCTCATGACGACGAGGTGCTGCTGGCCGTGCATGACGCGCGACTGGTGAAGCACCTGCGCACGGTGTGGGAGCGCTGGGGGGAGTACGGCGCGGACCGCGTCGTGCCCTATCTCTTCCCCACGCCCGGGCTGCTCGGCAACCTGCCGCTGCGCGAGCCGGCGGCGGTGCACGGCGCGGCCGGGATGTTCGGCTACGACACGATGACGCTCATCGGCCCGGGCACCTGGCAGGCCGCGCGCGGGGCGGTCGACGTGGCGCTCACCTGCGTTGACGAGGTGGGCAGCGGCGTGATCTACGGCCTCACGCGACCGCCAGGCCATCACGTCACGCGCACGGCTTACGGCGGGTCGTGCTACCTCAACAACGCCGCGGTCGCCGCTGAGGCGCTGCGTCGCGCGGGCCATGCGCGCGTGGCGATCGTCGATGTTGATGCGCACCATGGAAATGGCACTCAGGACGTGTTCTATGCGCGCAGCGATGTGCTCTATGCATCACTGCACGTCGATCCTGGAGCAGGATGGTTCCCTCACTATGCCGGCTACGCCGACGAGGTGGGTGTGGGCGCAGGGGCAGGCGCCACCGTCAACATCCCGCTCGCGCCGGAGACGGGTGACATGCGGTGGCTGGACGCCATCATGCGCATCGTGCAGCACGTCATGGACCACGGCGCGACGGCACTGGTCGTCTCGCTGGGCGTGGATGCCGCCGCCGAGGATCCCGAGAGCCCATTGGAGATCACGCAGTCCGGCTACTTCCGGGCAGGCGAGCTGCTCGGGGCGCTGGAGCTGCCGACGATCGCGCTGCAGGAAGGCGGCTACCACCTACCGACGCTGGGATCGCTCGTGCGGGCGACCCTGGAGGGCCTGGACTACTCCGGGGGCGGCGTCGCGACGTAGGCGCATGTGCGCGAGGGGGGCACGCGCAGGGTGAGCAGGTAGCGGGTCGTCGCGGCGTTGATGCACGTCGACGGGGTGCGCAGGTAGGCCACGTGCGCCGTGCCGGTGTAGGACAGGAACGACGCGCCCGCGAAGTACTCCGCCATCTGACGGCCCCCGATCCAGGCTGTCGCCGGGTCGCCGTACGCCTGGATGACGATCGGCGGCGTGGCCAGGCGGAGCGGGCGCGTGAGCTGCGTGAAGCGGGGCCCGAAGTCAGGTGGTAGGCCGAAGCAGTGGGTGCTGCGACCCAGCGCGTCCATGGACCCGGTGTAGTCGCTCGCGATCGTGGCGGTCCGCACCATGCCCACGACCTGCTCGCGATTGGGCCACGTGTGCACGTCCGCGCAGTTGACCATGTCGATGAAGTACTCCTGGCTCGGATCCTCGTCGTCCGCGACGGAGGTGGCATCCGGGAGATGCAGGGGTGATGGCGGGAGCGCGGCGAGCGCGCGATCGATGCGACGGGCGCTCGCGGGCTCCCCCACGATGGCAGCGTTCAACTCGTCGATGAGCGTCTGGACGCGGGGAAAGAGCCGCTGGGCGCCGACCGCCGGATAGACCCGCGGGAAGACCTGCCAGCGGTCGTAGGTGGTGTCGCCCACGGTCACCGTGCGCTCGTTGAGCGTGCGCACGACGCGCGCGTACTTGGCCGTCATGCCCGGGCCCATCGCCGCCGTGAACGTGGCGTTGACGTTGGCGTACTTGTAGGCCGTCTGGCCTGATCGCGTGAGCATCGTCTCGTTGGGCGCCACGGAGCCGTCGAGGAGGAAGGCCCGCATGCGGCTGGGGAACTCGCGCGCGTATCGCAGTCCGATGCGGGTGCCGTAGCTCATGCCCCAGTAGGTCCACTGCTCCTCGCCCAGTGCGGCGCGCAGGGCGTCGAGGTCGCGGATGACGTAGTACGTCCCCAGATAGGGAGCGAGTCGTGGATTGACCTCGAAGCACTGCGCCCGCAGCGGCTCGACGAGGTCGATCGTGGCGTTGACGTACGCCGACCAGTCCACGGGGCCGGTCTGCGGCAGCACGGGGTAGTCGTCCTCCTGGGGCACCGTGCAGCCGGTGAGCTGCGGCGTGGACTTGCCCACGCCGCGTGGATCCCACGCGACCAGATCGAAGCGGCCCCCGAGGGGCTCGGCCAGGAGTTGGTCGACGTAGAGCGCCAGGTCGAAGCCCGCACCGCCCGGGCCCCCGGGATTGAAGGTGAAGGCACCGATGCGCTCCGGGGAGGTGGATCGCTTGATCGCGAAGGCGATGCTCGCGCGATCCGGGTTGGCCGGGTCTTCCCAGTCGATGGGCACATCGAGGGCGCCACACTCGAAGCCCGCCTGGGTGAACGTGTCGTCGCAGGATGACCAGGTGATCGCCGACGCGGGATCGAACAACACGGGATCGAACGACGCGGGTGCGGCAGGCGACGCATCGGGGGATGCACTCGCGGACACCACCGGCGCCAGCGACGCGGTCAGGGTCACGGCGACGGCCAGTGCGGCGAGGCGCTTCATGACCGGCTCCGGGCGGGTGCGGCAGGGCAGGTGCGCGAGGCGGGCACGGCGAGATCGAGGAGATAGCGCTCGATCGGCCGATTGATGCACGGCGATGCGAGGCTGCGCCACAACCGGTGCTGCGTGCCGTTGTAGGTGATGAGCGATGCCCCGGTCAGGTAGCTCGCGAGGATGCGGGCCCCCTCCCAGGGAGCCTGCGGATCGCCGAGGGAGTTCACCACGAGCGGCGCGATGGGCAGCGTGAGGTCATCGAGGAGCGGTTCGGGGACGGGGGGGATGCGCGCAGGCAATCCGCTGCACGTGGTGCCGCGCGTGACGGCGACGCGGCCCGCGAAGACCGAACTGTTCTGCTCGGCCGCCTGGGCAGCAGACGCCGTCTGCTCCACGGTGGGGCGACCCGGCAGGTCGGCGCAGGTGATGATGGCGGCCGTGGCGGCGGACGCGGCATGCGCGCCCTGCCTGTCGATGATGGTCCGGGCGCGGCGCTGGTCAGCCAGGTCACCGGGCCCGGACACGCGACCGAAGAGAGCACGGTGCGTCGCATCGATGACGGCGATGATCTCGGGGTAGGCGCTCTGCTGCGCCATCGGACCGAAGATCGCCGGCAGGATGTCCCATCGCGTCATCCGCTTGCCGTCGATGACCACGGAGCGCACGTTGAGTGCCTTGACCACGCGGGCGAGCCGCGCCGCGACCGCATCGCCGGCGACGTGGCCGAAGACGGACTGCGCGTAGGTCGCCGCACCCGGCTCCCCGGCTGTCTGGCCGGGCAGGGTCAGGTTGGGGTCGTAGGCGCCGTCGAGGACCAGGGCGCGCAGGCGGTCGGGATAGGCGCGCGCGTAGCGGGAGCCGATGAGCGTGCCGTAGCCGCTGCCGTAGTAGCTCCACTGGTCGTAGCCCAGGGCTTCGCGCAGGGCATCGAGATCCTGCACGACGTACGCCGAGCCGAGGTAGGGAGCAATCGACTGGTTCTGGCGCCAGCACGGGCGCAGGAGCGCTGCAGTGGCCGATGACTGCCGCTGCGTGACGGTGGCCCAGTCGACGGTCCCGGTCGCGGGCAGCCGAGCGGCCTGTATCTGCAGGTGAGCGCAGTTGCGCACGCGCGGGGTGCTCACACCGACTCCGCGTGCATCCCACGCGACGATGTCGAAGCCCTCGCGGATGGAGGCCGGCAGGCGCGCATGCCAGTCGGTCGCCTGCGCGAGACCGCTGGCGGCAGGACCGCCGAGAGCGAACGTGAGCGCGCCGATGCGCCGGCCGTCGGCGCGGTTGACCGCGAACTCGATGCGTGCCTCGCCCGCCGCGCCCGGGGCGGACCAGTCCAGCGGGACCGTGAGGTAGCCGCAGTGCCAGCCATCGAGCTGGTGGCACGCATGCCATTCGATGTCGACGGGGTTGTCGACGTCGACGGGAGAGATCCGCGGAGCCGCCTGAGATGCGCTCACCCCGGTCGCGAGTGACACCGCGGCGAGCGACGCGGCTGCCAGGCAGGCACCAAGACGGCGGATCAACGCGTGCCTACTGCTGCGGAGGAAGCGGTGCGTAGGCACACAGCAGCGGCCCGGGCTGCTTGCGGTGGATGAGATAGCGGGTGACCGCGTCGTTGACGCACCGGGAGGGCGTCTGCAGGTAGGTGACGTGCTGCGTGCCGTCGTAGGTGATGAGGGACGAGCCAGCCATGAAGGTCGACATGTTGCGGCCGAAGACGTACTCGGTGCGCGTGTCACCCAGCGAGTTGATGACGACCGGCGGCGTGGGGAGCTCGAGCGGTCGATCCAGCGGCTCGTAGCCGTAGGTGAAGTCCTCCGGCAGGCCCGCGCAGAAGGCACCCTTCTGCATCGCGGTCAGTCCCGCGAAGACGGACTGATTGAGGTTGGCGGTGTAGGCCGCGCGCGCGATCTGTTCGACGGTGGGATAGCCGGCCAGGTCACGGCAGTTGATGTAGAAGATGCTCAGCTGCGAACTCTGGTCTGCCGTGGCGCGCTGCTGCAGGGAGCGCAGGGACGGGAGGAACGTCCCGGTCGCCTTGCCCTTGAGTGCTTCGTCGACCGCGGTCACGACGTCGACGATCTCCGGGTACGCCGCCTGGTAGGAGATGTTGGTGAAGATCGCCGGCAGGATCTGCCAGCGGGTGAGCTCCTCGCCCTCCTCCGTGATGGTGCGCCTGTCCAGGCCTTCGATGACCCGCTGCAGGCGGGCGCCCATCTCCTTGCCGTGGATCGACGCGAAGACCTGCTGGACCGTCGTCCAGCTCCAGGTCGAGCCGCCCATCCAGGTGGAGACCGTGAGATTGGGCGACCACGAGCCGTCGAGGATGAGGGTGCGCACCTTGTCGGGATACTCCCGCGCGTACTTGTAGCCGATGCGGGTGCCGTAGCTCATGCCCCAGAAGTTCCACTTGGGGGCACCGAGGGCCGCGCGCATCGCCTCGAGATCGCGGATGACGTAGTAGGTGCCGAGGTACGGCGCGACGTCCTCGTTGAGGGCCAGGCACTCGGCGATCGCGGGAGCCATCGATGCGACGTACGTCTCGGTGAAGGCCTGCCAATCGACCGGGCCGGTGGCGGGGGGCTCGTACGCCGCCGAGCGTGCCTGCGCGTCCGCCTCGATGCAGCCGGTCAGCTGCGGCTGCGACAGGCCAATGCCGCGCGGATCCCAGCCCACCCAGTCGAAGCGCTGCTGGACCTGGGGCGGGAGATCGCCCCAGATACCCGGGGCCGACGCCATGCCCGACTCCCCCGGACCGCCGGGGTTGAAGGACAGGTAGCCGCGGCTCTTGCCGGTTGCGCGCTTGACCGTGAGGGCGATCTCGGCATTGGCGGGATTGGCCAGGTTGTCCCAGTCCAAGGGCACCGTGAGGACACCGCACCTGAACCCGTCGAAGCCCTCCTCGGGGCACTCGCCCCAGGTGATGGTGCCGCGCTTGGGGTCGGCAGCGGCGGGGGCTGACACAGCCTCAGCGGCAGGCGGCGTCGCCGTGGCGACCCCGGGCCCGGCCAGAAGTGTGGCGATGAGGGCGGCGATCAACCCGGTGAGCATGGCAACGGCAGGGGGACGGCGCATCCGTCCACCCTGCCAGGTCGCCAGGCCGTGTGCAGGGGGTACCTGGATTTACGCCGATCGCTACGGTGGGCGCGTGATCTCACAGAGGCATGAGCAGGTGGTGTTCGGCCACGACCCGGCGACCGGCCTGCGTGCCATGGTGGCGATCCACTCGACCGCGCTCGGGCCTTCGCTCGGGGGATGTCGCATGCGGCCCTACGCCGACGAGGGCGTGATGATCGCCGACGCGCTGCTGCTGTCGGAGGCGATGAGCTACAAGAACGCCCTCGCCGGACTGGCGCATGGCGGCGGGAAGGCCGTGATCTGGGGGGATCCGGCGCGCGACAAGTCACCGGAACTCTTCCACGCGATGGGGCGCTTCATCGCGACCCTCGGCGGGCGCTACATCACTGCGGGCGACGTCGGCACGACCGTGGCCGATCTCGACCTGATCCACGAGACGAATCCGTGGACGACCGGACGGTCGCCGGAGAAGGGCGGCTCGGGCGATACGGGCATCCTCACGGCGTACGGCATGCAGCAGGCCATGCGTGCGGTGGCGCAGCATCTGTGGGGCAGCGACTCGCTCGAGGGCAAGGTCG
>CAZICY010000043.1:0-13899 GCA_964537955.1 uncultured Actinomyces sp.
ACGTCGAGATCCCCTTCGACTTCATCAACGACTACATCGTCAAGCTGCAGTCGGGCGAGGACCTCGCACGCCCCATGGACGCGATCCGGGCCGAGCGCGATCGCGTCGTGAGCGAGTACACCGAGTTGCTGGCGACCGACGAGGACCGTGAGGCGTTCCAGGCCAAGCTGGGGCTGGCGCGCGTGGTCTTCCCCTACGTCGAGAACCACAACTTCTACGTCGAGCACTGGAGCCACTCGGTTATCTGGCGCAAGATGCGCCAGCTCGGCGAGGTCTTCGTCAAGGAAGGCTTCTGGAGCGAGCCCAACGACATCTTCTACCTCAAGCGCACCGAGGTGGAGGACGCCCTGTGGGACTACTACGTTTCCTGGGCCACACCCGAGCCCCCCGCCGGTCCCGGCCGCTGGCCGGCCATCATTGACAAGCGCAAGGGCATCTGCAAGGCGCTCAGCGCCTGGAAGCCGGTGCCGGCCCTCGGCGCACCGCCCGAGGTGATCACCGAGCCCTTCACCGTGATGCTCTGGGGCATCACCTCCGACAGCGTGAGCGCCTGGCTCGGCGGGGGAGATGCCAAGGAGGGCGAGCTGCGCGGCATGGCGGCTTCGCCGGGGCTCGTGGAGGGCCCTGCCCGGGTGATCTTCTCCCCGGATCAGATCGGCGAGATCCAGCAGGGCGAGATCCTGGTGGCCCCGCTGACGGCGCCCTCGTGGGCACCGATCTTCGGCAAGATCCAAGCGACGGTCACCGACACCGGCGGCATGATGAGCCACGCGGCCATCGTCTGCCGGGAGTACGGCCTGCCCGCCGTCACCGGGACCGGCTTTGCCACCACCAACATCAAGACCGGCCAGCGCATCCGCGTCGATGGCAACAACGGCGTCGTCACGGTCCTCGACTGAGGGCCCATCCGGGAGGGGACTTTGGTCCCCTCCCGGGAACCGGTCCCGCCGGGAGGGACGCTCCTCTCCCCGCAGGGCCACGCAATCCCTAGCGTCACCCGCACCGCCCGGTACCGTCGAGGCACCGGACGCGCAAGGCCTGAAGAGCAGTATCGGAACTGGAAGGACCGCCCATGCTGACCGTCGAGCAGAACGAGGAACTCACCCAGGTCGGACCCGGCACCCCGATGGGGGAGTTGCTGCGCCGCTACTGGTATCCCATCGCCTTCGAGCAGGACTTCGACTCGGCGCCGACCAAGACCGTGCGCCTGCTCGGCGAGGACTGGACTCTCTTCAAGACGCCCAAGTCCGGCAGGTACGGCATCGTCGCGGAGCATTGCCCGCACCGCAGTGCCTCCCTCACCTACGGGGTCGTGCACGAGGATGGCATCCGCTGCGGCTACCACGGCTGGAAGTGGGACTTCGACGGCAACTGCCTGGAGCAGCCGGCAGAGGCCGACAACCAGAACTTCCGTGATCGCGTCAAGCAGAAGGCCGGCAAGGCCCAGGTGATGGGCGGGATGGTGTGGGTCTACGTCGGTCCGGATCCGGCACCTGAGCTCCCGCGCTTCGACGTGTTCGTGATGGACGGTGTCAAGGACTGCGGATACACGACTCTTCCGTGCAACTGGCTCCAGATCATGGAGAACTCCGTCGATCCCCATCACGTGGAGTGGCTGCACGGGTACTACTTCAACTTCATGGGTGAGACCCAGGGCTTCGATGCGCCGAAGGCCTTCCAGAAGAAGCACCTCAAGACGGGCTTCGAGGAGATGGAGTGGGGCATCCTCAAGCGCCGCGTGCTCGAGGGAGGCACCGAGGAGAACGACGACTGGAAGGTCGGTCACCCCCTGGTGTTCCCCTACTTCATGCGCGTCGGAGGCGCGGGGATCGATCAGATGCAGATTCGCGTGCCCATCGACGACACGACGACCTGGAAGCTCTTCTACTCCAACCACGCTCCCACCGGCGGGGTGTGGGAGGCGCAGGAGCGGCCGGTGTTCTACGAGTACCTCTGGAGGGACGAGGCCGGCCGCTTCATCACCGACTACATCGAGGGCCAGGACATCATGGCCTGGGTGAGCCAGGGCACGATCACCGATCGCACGCAGGAGCATCTCGGACGCTCCGATGCGGGTGTCGCCATGCTGCGCAAGATGTTCAAGGAGAACATGAAGCGCGTCGCCAACGGCGAGGATCCCCTGGGGACCGTCCGCGAGCAGCACGAGATCATCGTGCTGCCGTGCGAGCGCGACAAGTTCGGTGCCGAGCGGGAGTTCGCGCAGGCGTGGATCACGGGCGGCTCGTCGCGATACAGCCCCATCAAGGAGCAGCTCCTGGCCCTTCACGAGCAGGCGTGGGCCAATCGCGAGAAGGCGGGAGCGGGTGCCTGATGACACCGCGGAGGATCGGGCGCGGGTCGCGTTGAGCGATTTGCCGCCTGATCCCCATCGGCTGCCGCCTCCGGGGGCGTGGTTCGCTCCCGACGCGGAGCGCCACCTCCTGGACCGACCCAAGTTCTGTCCGATGTGCGCAGCGAGCATCGAGACCCACGGGGGGATCTCGACGGAGTACTGGATGTCGGACCAGCGCGTCTTCATGACCTGGTGCGGCGAGTGCGGCTGGTTCGGCGACGTCGTGCGCTACGACATGGTGACGATCACGGAGGAGGAGCACTGAGAGATGGGCAACATCTCGAAGGCTCAACCATGACCGCCCTCGTCTTCGACTTCGGCGGTCCCGTCCTGCTCACCCCCTTCGAGCTCCGCGCTGTGGGTGAGCGCTCGCTCGGACTTCCGCCGGGGACGCTCGCGTGGACAGGGCCCTTCGATCCCGACTCCGACGACGACTGGCGCACGTTCCAGGCCGGCGGCATGACGGAGCGCGAGTACTGGGCCCGGCGATGCGAGGAGTTCCACGAGATCAGCGGCGAGCCCGCGCAGATGCCCTTCTTCATGGCGCATCTCTACTCCGGCAGCGAGGAGGAGCTCGTCCGTCCCGCGGCGCGCCAGCTCATCGCCGACGCCAAGCAAGCGGGCCTTCCCGTCGGGATCCTCACCAACGACCTCACGGCGTTCCACGACCAGCAGTGGCTGGATCGGATGACGATCCTGCGCGAGTTCGACTTCATGGTGGACGGGCGCACGGATGGGGTGATGAAGCCCGATCCCCGGGCCTATCTGCTCATGGCCGAGCGAATGGGCGTCCCGCCCGAGGAGTGCGTCTTCATCGACGACCAGCCTGGCAACCTCGTCGGCGCGGAAGGCGTCGGCATGCGTACCGTGCACCTCGACCCCGTGAATCCCTCGCCTGGATTCGCTGTGGCGCGGCAGATGCTCGGTCTTCCTGAGGAGGGCCCATGACCCGTCCGTTGCGCGTGGCCATCATCGGCTCCGGCCCGTCCGGGATGTACGCCGCAGATGCCCTGGTAGGCCAGGACGACATCCCCGTCTCGATCGACATCATCGACCGGCTGCCCAGCCCCTTCGGGCTCGTGCGCTACGGCGTGGCGCCGGATCACCTGAGTATCCGGTCCGTACGCGACACCCTCGACAAGGTCCTCGACCATCCCGGCGTGCGCTTCCTCGGTAACGTCGAGGTGGGAAGCGACCTCACATGGGAGCAGTTGCGCGCGTTCTACGACGCCATCGTGCTCACATACGGCGCCTCGCGCGACCGCTCCCTCGGGATCCCGGGTGAGGATCTGCCCGGCAGCATCGCTGCCACGGACTTCGTCAACTGGTACACCGGGCACCCCGACACCGACCCCGATGCCTTCACCGGGTTCCTCGCGCAGAGCCGGAGCGTGGCGGTGATCGGCGTGGGCAACGTCGCGGTGGACGTCACCCGGGTGCTCTCGAAGTCGCCCGGGGAGATCGAGCACACGGACATGCCGGAGCACGTCTTCGCTGCTCTACGAGGGTCGGGTATCCGCGAGGTCCACCTCGTCGGCCGACGCGGCCCGGCGCAGGCCACCTGGACGACCAAGGAGCTTCGCGAGCTCGGCGAGCTCGAGCAGGCGCAGGTGCTCGTGACTGAGGGCGGCGAGATCGACGATCCCTCGAGCCAGCGCGCGATTGCGGACGACAAGGCGGTCGCCCGCAACGTCAAGGTGATCGAGGAGTGGTCGCTGCACCAGGATGACGGGCGCGAACGGCGCATTCACCTGCACTTCCGGTGCCGGCCGGTGGAGATCCGCGGCCGCGATCGTGTCGAGGCGCTCGTCGTGGAGACGACGGTGCTCGACGATGCGGGCCAGGCGACCGGGACGGGGGAGACGCATGTCATCCCGGTCGACGGGGTGATCCGCAGCGTCGGCTATCGCGGCACGGCACTTGCCGGGGTTCCCTTCGACGAGCGCCGCAATGTCATCCCCAATCGCGAGGGCCGCGTCCTCGACGGTGACACGCCCGTGCCGGGGGTGTACGTCGCAGGCTGGATCAAGCGTGGTCCGACCGGCATCATCGGCACCAACAAGAAGGACGCGGTGCAGACAGTCGCATGCCTCCTGCAGGATGCCGCGGACCCGGGCGCGTGGACCGCGACCCAGCCAACTCGGGAGGCAGTCGACGCCGCACTCGCGAGCGGGGCTGTCGTGGGGGTTGGCGGATGGCGACGCATCGACGCCGCGGAGCGAGCCCTCGGCGCCACGCGCGGCCGTGACCGCACCACCATCCACGCGCGCGAGGACCTCCTCGCCGCAGCGTCCGACTAGTCCGGGTCCTGCGCGCTCCACGCGGACCACGGCTCGGGGTCCGCGCCGCAGGACGCCGGCCTGCGAGCATCGCCCGGGAGCTGACGCAGCGTGACCGACGGGACACCCGAGAAGGTCGCCCGCACCTGTCCGCCGCCGGAGTCCTCCACTGTCGCCGTGCGCGGATCGACGACATGCCCTCGGGCGAGCAGGTGCGCCTCGGCCGCCTGGGCAGCGGGCGCCAGCGCACTGCGCCCCCGCAGCCAGGCGCTCGTCCGCGGGGTGGGGCCGGAATCGATGAGGCTCCGGGCGACCTCCGCGTCGAGCCTGCCGTAGACCAGGCCCGTGCCGACGAGCAATGCCGTGGGAGCGAAGCGATGCCCGCCGAGGTGGGAGCACTCCCATGCGCGCTCATCGCTCAATGCCTGCACGAGGGCCCGGCCGTCGAGGCCGCAGCACAGGTCGCGCGCAGAGTTGGCGCACACGGCGAGCACAGGTGCCAGGGGATCTGGGATCGCCCGCTCGGACGGCGGGCCGGATGCGGGCCATGCGAGGAGCTCGGCGTGGTCATCGACGAGCGCGACGCGGGTGGGGGGATCGCCGGGCAGCGAGCCCGCAAACCACACGCGCAGGGGCGCGCTGGGATCTGCGGCCGGATGCCTGCCTGCGCGTCGTACGAGCAGCACCCGGCGCTCGTCGGAGGACGCCAGCTCGCGCACGACGGCCACCCGGGAGTCCGCGAGCGCCTGGCGACCCCAAGGGCCGGGCACCTCGATGAGCCACCACCAGCGGGCCACGGGAGCCGTGCCTGCCAGGGGCTCGTCGACGGCCGTCTGCGAGCAGCGCATCAGCGGGGAGGCCCGGCCACGCTGGCCACCGGACCGGCCAGGGGCGTGCCCGAGGCGTCTCGGCGGTCCGGGCCTGGCGGCAGGTCCAGTGGACCGCCTGAGGCTGCGCAGGCGCGGACCGGCCCGACGCCCGCCCAGCCGATGACGAGGGCGTCCTCGAAGCGCAGGAAGCGGTGTGCGCGCACGCCCGCCGTGCCACGCCCCTTACGGGGGATGTCGGACAAAGACGTCACCTTCGCGGTGAGAGCCGACGTGCCCGGCAGGGCCGACCGGGAGCCTGCCACGGTGACGATGACCGTCCCTGGATCGTCGCCGGCCACGGTGCAGCAGGCGATTACCTCAGCCCCGTCCGCGAGGCGGATGCCGGCCATGCCGCCGGCCGCGCGCCCCTGGGGACGCACCGCATCGGCGGGGAAGCGAAGCGCCTGGGCGTCGGAGGTGATGAGGACGATGTCGTCGCCTGGGGCGCACTCCTGGGCTCCTACGACGGCGTCCTGATCGTCGAGCGCGATGAGATCCCATTCCCGCTTGGTGGGTGGTCCTTGCACCGCGACGCGCTTGACCACGCCCTGGCGGGTGCCCAGAGCCACGACAGCGGGCGGCTCGCTCACCTCGGCGAGGCCGACGACACGCTCGCCGTCGTCGAGGTCCAGCAGGGCGCCGAGCGGGGCGCCGCCGCCGAGCGCCGGCGCGTGGGCCGATGGCGGCAGGATCGGCATCTCGACGACGGGCAAGCGCAGGGCTCGGCCGTGGCTCGTGAGCACCGCGACCTCTCCGCGCCCCGTCGCCACGGTGGCAGCGACGATGACGTCGTGCGCGGCGCGGGGCCCGTCGGTCGCGATCTCCGAGCCCGCCGTGCGTGCGATGAGGCCGGTGCCGGACAGCAGCACCCGGCAGGGCGAGTCGGCGATCTCCAGCGAGGCCGGCGTCGCCGGCACGCTTGCCGCGGCCTCCTCCAGGAGGATGGTGCGGCGCGGAGTCGCGTGCTCCTCCGCGACCGCGAGGAGTTCGTCCGCGACCACCGCACGCAACCGAGCCTCGTCGTCGAGGATCGCCGAGAGCTCGTCGATCCGCCGCCGCAGGTCGTCCTGCTCCGCCTCGAGCTCGATGCGCGAGAACTTCGTCAGCCGGCGCAGCGGCATCTCCAGGATGTAGCTGGCCTGTTCGTGCGAGAGGTCGAAGACGGTCATGAGGCGCTCGCGCGCGGCTGCGGTGTCGTCACTGCCGCGGATGAGCTGGATGACCTCGTCGATATCGAGGATGGCGACGAGCAGTCCGTCCACCAGGTGCAGGCGCTCCTGCGCGCGTGTGCGGCGGTGCTCACTGCGACGGCGCACGACCTCCCGCCGGTGGTCGACGAAGACTTCGAGGAGCTCGCGCAGGCCCAGTGTGCGCGGCTCGCCGTCGACGAGCGCGACGGCATTGATGGTGAAGGCATCCTCGAGCGGCGTGAGCTTGTAGAGCTGCTCGAGCATGGCCTCGGGATTCACCGAGGGCGCCAGTTCGATGACCAGCCGCAGTCCGTGCTCGCCATCCGTGAGATCCAGCAGGTCGGAGATGCCCTGGACCTTTTTGCTCGTGACAAGGTCCTTGATGCGCTCGATGACGCGCTCGGGCCCGACGCCTGGCGGCAGTTCGGTGACGACGATGCCGCGACGCCGGGGGCTCACCTGCTCGATGCGCGCGGTAGCGCGCACGCGGAAGGACCCGCGGCCCGTGGCGTATGCCTCGCGCACTCCCGTGAGTCCCAGGATGGTCCCGCCCCCGGGAAGGTCAGGACCGGGCACGAAGCGGATGAGCTCTTCGAGCGTGGCGTCGGGGTTCAGGACGAGATGCCGAGCCGCCGAGACGACCTCGCCGAGGTTGTGCGGCGCCATCGAGGTGGCCATGCCCACAGCGATGCCCGCGGCGCCGTTGACGAGCAGCGCGGGGAACCCCGCGGGCAGGACGGTCGGCTCGAGTTCGCGCCCGTCGTAGTTGGGGACGAAGTCGACGACGTCCTCGTCGAGCGACTCGGCCATGGCCAGCGCGGAGGGTGCGAGCCGACACTCGGTGTAACGCATGGCGGCGGGACCGTCGTCGGGGGAGCCGAAGTTGCCGTGGCCGTCGACGAGGGGCAGGCGCAGGGTGAAGGGCTGGGCCATGCGCACGAGGGCGTCGTAGATTGCCGAGTCGCCGTGGGGGTGGAGCCGGCCCATGACCTCGCCCACCACGCGCGCGCTCTTGACGTGGCCACGGTCGGGCCGAAGGCCCATCTGGTGCATCTGGAAGACGATGCGCCGCTGCACGGGCTTGAGACCGTCGCGGGCGTCTGGGAGGGCGCGTGAGTAGATGACGGAGTAGGCGTACTCGAGGAAGGACGACCGCATCTCGCTGTCGACGTCGACATCGATGATGCGATCGATGCCGGTCGCGCGATCGGAGGATCCACCCTTGCGAGCCACGCCGAGAGCCTACGGGCGACCACCCGGCTGGGAGACGGCACGCGCCGCCGTCCGCGTGGCGAGTCCGAGCGCGGCCTCCATGTCGCCATCGTCGGTCCAGGACGCGAGGAAGCCCGCCGCGAAGGCGTCGCCGGCCCCGGTGGTGTCCTGGGCCCGCGCGGGAACCGCAGGGGCATGCCAGCGTCCGGTGCCGCGGGCGGCGAAGGCGCCATCCGGGCCAGCCTTGACGACCGCGACGAGCCCTCGCCGGGCGAGGGCGTCGGCGGACTCCTGCGGATCGGCTCGACCGGTGAGCGCGCGCGCCTCCGGGGCGTTGGCCAGGAGCAGGTCGCCCTCCACGAGCCACGACAGGAACGCCGCGGCACCGGTGGCGAGGAGTGGTGCCTCGGACGAGGCATCCACGCTCACGGACAGTCCATGCGCGCGCGCGTGCGCCAGGGCCGCGAGCGCCGCGGCACGAGAGCCCTCCCGCATCATGGAATAGCCGCTCGCATGCAGGTGGTCGCCGGGCAGCCAGCCCACCGGATCGACGTCCGCGACGCTCAGGGCGGCGTTCGCACCCGGGTCAGGGAGCATCGTGCGCTCGCCATCAGGGGTCACGATCACGACGCAGCGTCCGGTCGGCAGTGAGGGGTCGGCGGTCACGCGGAGCCGCACTCCAGCCGCGGCGAGCCTGGCGACGGCGGCCGAACCGCGTTCGTCATCGCCGACACGGGCGATCAACTCGACCGGCACGCCGAGGTCGGCGAGCCAAGCTGCGAGGTTGGCCGCCGAACCACCGTCCTGGTCGCTCACCTGGGCGGGAGTGTCCGAACCCGGTGCGGGATCGGCAGCGGCACGGACGATGACGTCGACCATGACTTCACCCAGGACACGCACGGTGCGATTGCCGGCCATGTCAGTCCATCGCAGCGCCCGCGACGGCCACGCGCGCGGCAAGGTCGGCATTGCGGAGGATGATCTCGGTGTTGGCCTCGAGGCTCCGCCCGCCCGACGCGCGGTGGAAGTAGTCGAGCAGGAAGGGCGTGACGTCCTTGCCGCGGACGCCTGAGGAGTCGGCGAGCGCGAGGCCCTCGGTGAGCAGTCGATCGTGGAGGTCGGGGTCCATCTGCAGGTCCTCGGTGAGCGGATGGGCGACCACGAGGGCACCGGGGATCGCCAGTTCGGCCCGCGCCCGGGCGAGCGCGGCGACCTGCTCGGGCGTGTCGACCTGCCAGTCGAGCCTGCTGCCCGAGTCCGTGAGGTAGAAGCCGGGGAAGCGCTGGGTGCCGAAGCCCACGATGGCGACGTTGAGCGTCTCGAGCCTCTCGAGGGTCGCAGGGACATCCAGGATCGACTTCACCCCCGAGCACACGACGGTCACCGGCGTGGTCGAGAGGGATGTGAGATCGGCGGACTCGTCCCACGTCTCGCGTGCCTGGCGGTGGACGCCGCCCAGGCCCCCGGTGGCGAAGACCCCGATGCCCGCCAGGTGCGCAAGGTGGCTGGTCGCCGCCACGGTCGTGGCCGCATGGCCCCCACGAGCCACCACCGTGGCGATATCCCGAACGCTCACCTTGACGATGTCGTCCAGCTCCGCGACGCGCGCGAGCTCCCCGTCGTCGAGCCCGATGCACACGCGACCATCCAGGATGGCGATGGTCGCCGGGACGGCTCCGTGGCGGCGCACCGTCGCCTCGACCTCGCGCGCCACGCGCAGGTTCTCCGGGCGCGGCAGGCCGTGGCTGATGATGGTGGACTCCAGCGCCACGACGGGCCTGCCGTCACTGAGGGCGGCAGCCACCTCGGGGGAGCGGTGCAGGACGTGTGACATGCGGGCACGGTAACGCGTGGGGCCGGGGGCGGTGCGGGTGCATCGGCGCCGTGCCCGGCGGGATGGGAGGATGTGGCCCATGACGGATGCGGGCACCTGGCATCGCCGCCTGCGCGGCGATATCGAGCGCAGCGGCTACTACCCCGCCCTCGTGTCGGACGCCCTCGAGACCGCCCTCGCGGGCGAGCCCCTCGTCTCCTACGTCGTGCACCACGAGGCGACGTTCGATCGCGACGAGTTGCGGCGGCACGTGACCGTGCTGGTGCTCACGCCGACGCGTCTCATCGTCGGGCACACCGACGAGCACGGCCCCGACGACACCTGCCCGCAGCCGTACGCCTCCGCCTCCACCGAGGCCGTGCGCCTGGAGAAGGTCGACTCGGTCGTCGTCACGCGCGTGGTGGCCAATCCCGCCACTCACCAGGCCGGTGGCCCCATGCGCGAGGTGGTGCTCACCATCGGATGGGGAGCAGTGGCACGCATCGACCTCGAGCCGGCCGGCTGCGGGGACTCCGAATGCGATGCCGACCATGGCTACACGGGGACCGCGAGCAATGACGACCTCTCCCTGCGCGTCTCCGAGGCCGCGGATGGCCCCGACGTCGTCACGCAGACGCTCGCCTTCGCCGCAGCCCTGTCCGAGGCCACGGCGGCCCGACTGCGGTGACGGACGCTCTCCAGGCTCCGCCCTACGGCTCCGGAACGCTTGCCGACGTCCTCCCCTCGGCTGCAAGCCGACTCGGGGTGGGCGGCTTCACTGACGCACTCGGCCTGCAGGCCATGGACGCGTCCGGCGAGCCACCTGCTGCGATCACCGTGCTGCTGGTCGACGGGCTCGGCTGGTGGCCGTGGCAGCGCGACGAGGACGGCACCCCCGCCCTCGCGGCGATGACGCGGCGGCGGATCAGCACCACCGTGCCGTCGACGACCCCGACGGCGCTCGCGAGCCTGGGCACGGGCCTGCCCCCGGGGGCGCACGGGATCGTCGGAGCGGCGTTCCTCATCCCTGAGGAGGGTGCGCTGCTGCATCCGCTGTCATGGGCGGATGGCCCCCATCCCGTCGCGACCCAGCCCGAGCCGACGGTCTTCGAGCGCGTTGCAGCGACCGGGATGCCGGTGCTGCGCGTGGGCGCCTCCGCCTATGAAGGGAGCGGGCTCACGCGTGCCGTGCTCCGGGGCGGCGTGTATGCCGGCTCGGACAGCGTCGACGCGATGATCAACGCGATCGCCGGTCATCGTCGGGGCCTGGCCTACGCCTATGTCCCCGACCTCGATCGCACCGGTCATGTGCACGGCGTCGCATCCCGCGAGTGGACTGCGGGCTTGCGGGACGTAGACGCGATGGTGGCGCGGATCCTGGACCGGCTGCCCGAGGACCACCTGCTCGTCGTCACTGCGGACCACGGCATGGTGGACTGCCCGCCGGGCGCGCGGGTGACGATAGAGGGCCTGCCCGGCTTCGACCGGGTGGCCGCGGTCGGGGGCGAGCCGCGGCTGCGGCACGTCTATGCGCGTCCCGGAATGGCGGATCGCATCCGCGTGGACTGGCAGGAGGCGCTCGGCGAGCGCGCCTATGTGCTCGGGCGCGAGGAGGCCCTCGCTAGCGGCATGCTCGGAGCCCTGGAGGAGGACTACGCCGGGCGCGTCGGCGACCTCGTGCTACTCGCGCGGGGCGACACGGTCCTGGCCAGCGAGGTGGATCCGCTCGTCTCCGGGCTCGTGGGCCAGCATGGGTCCGTGACCGCGGCCGAGATGGACATCCCGCTACTGGTGGCTCGCGGGACCGGGGCTCGGAGTGCGCATGGCTGAACTCGTCTTCTTCTCCGGCACGATGGACTGCGGCAAGTCGACCCTGGCGCTGCAGACGGACCACAACCACGCCTCGCGCGGCCGCGCGGGCCTGGTCTTCACGCAGATGGACCGGGCCGGCGCATCGGTGCTGTCCAGTCGGCTCGGCTTGCGCGTCGACGCCATCGAGGTCGAGCCTGCCCTCGACCTGCGCCGCGTCGTGGTCGACCGACTCTCGGCCGGCAGCCGCCTGGACTACCTCATCTGCGATGAGGCGCAGTTCTACACGCCGGAGCAGATCGAGCAGTTGGCGGACGTCGTGGACGAGTTCGGCATCGACGTCTACGCCTTCGGCATCACGACGGACTTCCGCACGCGGCTCTTCCCAGGATCCGCTCGGCTCATCGAACTCGCTGACCGCGTGGAGGTGCTCCAGGTGGCGGCGCTGTGCTGGTGCGGTCGCCGCGGCACCCACCAGGCCCGGACGATCGACGGCACGATCGTCCGCGACGGGGATCAAGTCGTGGTCGGCGACGTGGACGGGGGAGCAGGTCAGGTCGCCTACGAGGTTCTCTGCCGCGACCACCATCGCAGGGGTGTCACGGCGGCTCAGGCGGGACGCGAGCACCAGTCCCGCGAGCCCCTGCCCTTCGGGGACTAGTCCCTAGGCGTCGGACTGGCCGGCGCCGAAGAGGATCTCGTCCCAGCGCGGCACGCTGGCGCGACGGCCCTTGCGCGACTTCGAGCGCGAGGCTTCCGCGGGAGCCTTGTCCGCGGCCGCCTCGGCGGGCTCGGGCTGGCTCTGCGCCGCATCGTCGCCGGCGTCGTCCTGTGCTCGCGCGCCGTCCTGCGATCGCGCAGGAGTCTCGACTACCTCGTCGTCGGCGCGTGGCAGCCCCACGGTGGCGGTCGTCGGTCGCAGCGGCACGACCACGTCCTCGGATGCCAGACGGTGCGAGGCAGCGTCATCGGGCTGGATCGAGCGCGACCGCGGGTCGTAGACCCAGGTGGAGACCGGCGAGTCCGCCCCGATGGCCGCGACGACCGTCCACCGTCCGTCGGGACGGCGCCACGCGTCCCACGTGAGCTCGCCGTCGGACCTGCCTCGGATGTCGCGCCGCACGAGGGTCTCGAGATCCTCGGTCCCGGGGCGCACCACGCATCCTCGCGCTTGCTCGCTCACCCACGCGCGCTCGGCGAGCGGGGGGCCGCTGAATCGTTCGACGGCCGCGAGGTCCATGCCGGACTCCTCGACCAGCTCGGCGACCGTCGCGCCAGAGCGGATCCGGGCCTGGATCTCCCGGGGGCTCAGCGTGTTCAGGGCGGCCTCCTCGCGGCGGTGCGCACGACGTGCGTCGAGGCAGACGTTAGCCGACGATCAGCGCACGCGGGCGCGGACCCCGCGACGGACCCGTCTGTGTCCGGCGAGGGCGACCGCCGCCGTGAGCGCCGCGGAGCCCAGGGTGACCAGGAAGCCCGCCTGCGGGCCTGCCCGATCGACCAGCCACCCGGTCCCCGCTGCGGACGCTGCGACCCCGATGCCGATCGCCGAGATGGCCCAGGACAGGCCCTCGGTGATCTGTGCGGGCAGGACCAGGGCCTCCACGAGGGAGAACCCGGTGATGAGCACGGGGGACACGGCGAGCCCTGCGAGGAGCACGAGGAAGCCCAGTGCGACGAGCGAGGGCCGCAGGAGCAGGGGGAGGGTGACGACGAGGAGCGCGAGGGAGGCGACGAGCAGCAGGCGCGGGAGGCGATCGTCACTCGAGCCATGGGAGCGGCTGCCCAGTACGAGCGCGGAGGCCATCGAACCGGCGGCGTAGGCCGCGAGGATGACGCCGGCGGCCACGCGCTGCCCGGCCTCGTCGGCGAGCGCGACCGTGGCGACGTCCACGGAGCCGAAGACGCCTCCGATGGCGACGAGCACGACGAGCACCGAGGGGACTCCGACGCGACGCAGGGGATGGCCAATCGCCGTGCGCCGGACGCCGGTCGCGGGCGGCTCCGTGCCCCTTTGGACCAGCAGCAGCGTCGAGCCGACGGCGACGAGTGCCGCCGACGCCACGACCGGGGCGGGCGCGGAGAGCGCCACGGCGAGGAAGGTGGCCAGCGGAGGGCCCACGACGAAGATGAGCTCATCGAGCACGCCCTCGAAGGCGAAGGCGGTGCGAAGACGGATGTCCTGGCCGAGCAGGTGGGCCCATCGGGCGCGCACCAGTGCCCCCGTGGCGGGCTGGGTCGAGCCGGACACGATGGCGAGCGCGATGAGCGCGAGCGCTGCGGCCCCGGCGACACTCGCCCAGGCGAGGAGGAGCAGGGTCGCCGCGTGCACGGCAACGAGGATGCGGACCACGCGAAGCTGTCCCCAGCGGTC
>CAZICY010000044.1:0-12417 GCA_964537955.1 uncultured Actinomyces sp.
GTGAGGCAATCGTCGAAGTTGCCCTCGACCTGGAGCAGGCTCGCGCCGTGGATGATCGCCTGCGCGAGCTTGCCCATGGCGATCTTGCCCTGGGGCACGAGCACCGCGCAGACCATGCCGGCCTTGACCGCATAGGCCGCAGCACTCGCGGAGGTGTTGCCGGTGGAGGCGCAGATGACGGCGCGGGCACCCCCCTGGGCGGCCTTGCTGATGGCCATGGTCATACCGCGGTCCTTGAAGGACCCGGTCGGATTGGCACCGTCGTACTTGAGCCAGACCTGGCAGCCGGTCATCTCGCTGATGGTGCACGCATAGACGAGTGGCGTGCCGCCCTCGCGCAGCGTGACGACAGGCGTCGCCTCATCCACGGGCAGCCACGGGCGGTACTCCTCGATGAGTCCGCGCCACTGCGGACGGCCGGCGATCATGAGCCCGCCTCGCCCTCGACACGCATGACGCCGACGACCTGCTTGACGGCGTCGAGCCCGCGCAGAGCATCGATGGTGCGACTGAGGTCTCCATCGGTGGCCACGTGCGTGCGCACGATGAGACCGGCATCGTCGCCGTGGCCGTCCTGGCGAACTGTCTGGATGCTCACGCCGTTGTCCGAGAAGGCCCGCGCGATCGTCGCGAGCACACCGGGGCGATCCGCAACGTCGAGGTTGACGTAGTAGCGCGTGCGCGCCTGGTCGATGCCGCGGATCTCCAAGTCGGCGTACGTCGACTCGCGAGGACCGTGACCCCCCGAGCGCAGGTTGCGGGCCACCGCGACGACGTCGCCGAGCACCGCGCTCGCGGTCGGAGCGCCACCGGCACCGCGGCCGTAGAACATCATCTCCCCCGCGCTCTCCGCCTCGATGAAGACGGCATTGAAGGCGTCGCGGACACTGGCCAGGGGGTGATCGCGCGGCACCATCGTGGGATGGACGCGGACGATGACGCCGCGACCGTCCTCGGTGCGCTCGGCGACCGCGAGGAGCTTGATGACGAATCCCATGTCGCGGGCGGCCGCGACGTCGGCAGCGGTGACCCCGGTGATGCCCTCGCAGGAGACGTCGTCGAAGGTGACCCGGGTGTGGAAAGCAAGCTCCGCGAGGATCGCCGCCTTGGCCGCGGCATCGAGGCCACCCACATCGGCCGTCGGGTCGGCTTCGGCATAGCCCAGACGCTGTGCCTCGGCGAGCACATCGGCGTAGTTGGCGCCCTCCTCGTCCATCTTGCTCAGGATGAAGTTGGTCGTGCCATTGACGATGCCGAGCACCTTGACGACGCGATCCCCGGCGAGAGACTCGCGCAGCGGCCGCAGGAGCGGGATCGCGCCAGCGACCGATGCCTCGAAGTAGAGGTCGACGCCGTGAGCTGCTGCGGCGGCGTAGAGCGTCGCACCGTCGGCTGCGAGCAGTGCCTTGTTGGCGGTGACCACCGAGGAGCCGGCGGCCATCGCCTGCAGGATGAGGGTGCGGGCAGGCTCGATGCCTCCCATGACCTCGACGACGATGTCACTGCCTCGGGCGACCAGTCCTGCCGCGTCGTCGGTGATGAGCGCGGCGGGCACCCCGTCGCGCGCTCGCCCGGCATCGCGCACGGCCACTCCCACCAACTCCAGGGGTGCTCCGATGCGCGCGGCGAGGTCGTCGGACTGCTCGACGATGAGTCGGGCGACCTGGGCTCCGACGGTGCCCCCGCCCAGCAGGGCGACGGTGATCGGCGCGGACATCTCGGCTCCTCGGACTCGGCTGGAGGCCATAGCCTCTCAGACCGCGACGGCCCTCAGCCCGCGGCGCCCGGATCGAGGGCGAGCAGGTCGCGCTCGGTCTCGCGGCGCAGGACGGTGCTGCAGGCACCGTCGCGCACGCCCACGACCGCCGGCCGCGGCAGGTAGTTGTACTGAGAGGCCATCGAGCGGCAGTAGGCCCCGGTGGCCGCGACGGCCAGCAGGTCCCCCTCGCGGAGGTCGCCGGGCAGCCACGCATCGCGGACGATGACATCCCCGCTTTCGCAGTGCTTGCCCACGACGCGGCACAGCACGGGCGGGACCGAGGAGACGCGGGAGGCGAGGGCCACGGTGTAGTCGGCGTCGTAGAGCGCGGTGCGGATGTTGTCGCTCATGCCACCGTCGACCGAGACGTAGACGCGCACGTGACCGTGGTCGAGCTCGACCGGCTTGACGGTCCCCACCTCATAGACGGTCACCCCCGCTGGCCCGACGATCGCGCGACCCGGCTCGAAGGCCAGCCGCGGCACCGGCACGCCTGCCCGCGCGCAGGCTCCCTCGACGATCGACTCGATGGCCTTGGCCATGGCAGCCACCTCGATGGGGTCGTCGTCGCTGACGTAGGCGATGCCCATGCCGCCGCCGAGATCGAGCTCATCGACCGTGATGCCTTCGGCGTGGAGCTCGCCCACGAGACCGATGAGCCGTGCCGCCGCCACCTCGAATCCCGAGGCGTCGAAGATCTGCGAGCCGATGTGGGAGTGCAGGCCGCGGAACTCCAGGCCGGGGTCGTCCACGATCCGCTGGATGGCTGCTCGAGCGGCCCCCGAGGCGAGGGACAGACCGAACTTCTGATCCTCGTGGGCGGTGGCGATGAACTCGTGCGTGTGGGCCTCGACGCCCACGGTGACGCGGACGAGGAGTGCGGGGCGCACGCCGACGTCACGGGCCACCTCGGCGATCCTGTCGACCTCGTCGAGGGAGTCCACCACGATGCGGGCGACGCCGGCCGCCAGCGCGCGCCTGATCTCCTCCCGCGACTTGTTGTTGCCGTGCAGGAGCAGTACCTCGCCCGGGACCCCCGCAGCCAGGGCCACGGCCAGCTCTCCCCCGCTGGCGACGTCGATGCCCAGTCCCTCCTCGACGGCCCAGCGGGCGACGGCGGTGGCGAGGAACGCCTTCGCGGCGTAGTAGACATCGCATCGCTGCGCGTCGTACGCCGCCCGGAAGGCAGCCGCGCGGTGACGAAAGTCGGCCTCGTCCAGGAGGAAGACCGGCGTCGAGAAATCCCGGGCAGCGTCGCGCACGTCGACTCCGCCGATGACCAATGCGCCGTCGGCACTGCGTCGCGCGCCGTCCGGCCAGACCGCGGGGTCCAGCGCTCCGGGATCCCCAGACGGTGCCGAGGGCGTGGCCGACGACGACAGGACCTCTCCGTGGCGAGGGCCGGCGGGGTGCGCGCGCATGCGGCAAGGCTAGTCAGTGCGCGAGTCCTGACCGGGCAATGGCCGTCTTCGGGCGGTCAGGGTCCTGGCGCCCGCTCTCGCGCGGGGGGACGCTGCACGAGCGGGGGTCGAAGGAGGTGCGCCACATGACCACAACCGAGTCGAGGACAGCAGCGGCAGCCGCGCCTACCGGGCCCGGGTCGCCTCATCGACCCTGGCAGCAGGGTCCGCTCCCGGAGATCATCGGCTACGTCGGCGCCGCGCTGGTCGCGAGCGCAGGGCTCAACTTCGTCGCCCAGTCCTGGGAGGACTGGAGCGTTGCCGTGCGGCTGAGCGTCATCGGAGCCGCGGCGGCGCTGCTGTGCTCTGCCGGACTCATCATCATGGGATTCGCCGGATGGCGCGCCGGTCTCGCGGCGGAGCAGCACGCCAACCGGCGTCGCCTGGTAGCCGTGCTCTTCGCGCTGACGGCACCCCTCGTCGGCGCTTTCGTGGCGGTGATCCTCGATGCCCAGGGACGCTTCGACGAGGTCTCGACTTGGATCATCGTGCCCGGCGTCGTGGCGCTGGTCGCCGCACTCGCAGGCGCGTGGTGCGCTCCAGGGACGATGACGACGCTCGCCGTGGCAGGGACGGGCGCCTGGACGGCCATCGCCTCGAGCATCGTCGCCGCCGAGAACCAGCCCGAGTGGTGGGTCCCGATCCTGGCGACGGCGTTCGGTGCCGTCTGGCTCGCCGTGGCGCCGCGTGTACTCGCGAACCCCACGCTCGCGGAGTCCCTCGGCATGGCCTGGCTGCTGGCGACGCTCGGTCCTGCGGCGATCACCGATCTCGCCGACCCCATCGTGGTCACGAGCGATCAGGCCATCGCCGCGTGGGTCAGTCGGGGGATCCTGGTCGCGCTCGCAGCCGTGGCGCTCACTCTCTTCGCGCGGGGTGCGAGCGGAGCGTGGGCCGTGGGCGGAGTCATCGCTGCGGTCCTGGCCTCGATGGGCCTCGCCGGGCAGACGCTGGGCTGGATCGCCGCCCTGCTCGTCGCGGGTGTCGTGCTCCTCGCGCTCAGCGGGCTGCTGCTCGCCCTGCGGCGCCGTCCCTCCGCCGGAGCAGAGAGCGAGGAGACGACTACATCCGCTCCGGCGCCGTGACGCCGCACAGGGCGAGGCCGTTGGCGAGGACCTGGCGGGTGGCTGCGCACAGCCACAGACGGGCCAGGTGGATCGGCTCCGTCGCCTCGTCACCCCGTGGCAGGACGCGGCACACGTCGTAGAAGCGGTGGTACGCCGTCGCCAGCGACTCGAGGTAGCGCGGGATGCGATGGGGCTCGCGCAGTTCGGCCGCGGAGGCGACGACGGCGGGGAACTCCGCGAGCGCACGGAGGAGTTCGCCTTCGCGCTCGTGCACCAGCAGCGCCGGGTCGTAGCCCGCCGAGCGCCAGTCGATGCCCAGGTCGGCCGCATTGCGCAGAACGGAGCTCACGCGCGCATGCGCGTACTGGACGTAGAAGACGGGGTTGTCGTTGGTGCGCTGCACGAGCAGGTCGAGGTCGAGGGTGAGCGGCGAGTCCACGGGATAGCGGATGAGGGAGTAGCGCGCGGCGTCGACGCCCACCTCCTCGACGAGCTCCTCGAGTGTGATGAGGGTGCCGGCCCGCTTCGACAGCTTCACCTCCTGGCCGTCGCGCATCATCTTGACCAACTGGCCGATGAGCACCTCGACGCTCGCGTCCATGTCGTCGCCCGCGCAGGCCGCGACCGCGCGCAGGCGGTTGACGTAGCCGTGATGGTCCGCTCCGAGGAGATAGATCGCCGTATCGAAGCCCCGGGATCGCTTGTCGACGTAGTAGGCCGTGTCGGAGGCGAAGTAGGTCATCTCCCCGTCCGCCTTGACGAGCACGCGGTCCTTGTCGTCGCCGAAGTCGGTCGTGCGCAGCCACGTGGCACCGTCGAGCTCGAAGACGTGGCCCTGCTCGCGCAACTGCGCCATGCCCCGCTCCACAGCACCCGAGTCGTGCAGCGAGCGCTCGGAGTACCACCTGTCGAAATGCGTGCGAAAGAGCTCGAGAACCTGCTGCTGCTGGGCGAGCTGCAGGGCGTACGCCGCCTCGCGGAAAGCGATCAGCTGCTCACCCTCGGGCAGCTCGCGGATATCCGGACGCTCGGCGACGACGCGCGCGGCGAGATCGGTGATGTAGGCGCCGTGGTAACCGTCCTCGGGCACGGGACGGCCATGCGCGACCGCCATGACCGAGGCGCCGAAACGATCCATCTGCACGCCGCGATCGTTGATGTAGAACTCGGTCGACACCTCCGCGCCCGCTGCCGCGAGCACGCGAGCGAGCGCGTCGCCCACGGCCGCCCAGCGCGTGTGGCCCAGGTGCAGCGGACCCGTGGGATTCGCTGAGATGAACTCGACATTGAAGCGGCGGCCGGCGAGCAGGGAGCCGTGCCCGTAGCCGGGACCGGCCTCCACCACCTGGCCCGCGAGGGATCCCTGGGCATCGGCCGCGAGCCGGATGTTGATGAAACCGGGACCGGCGATCTCCGCCTCGGAGATGCCCGGCACTCCGCGGAGCCGCTCGGCCACCATGGCGGCGATGTCCCGGGGCGGGCGGCCCGCGGACTTCGCCAGGGACAGGGCCACCGGGGTCGCGTAGTCGCCGTGGTCGCGGTTCTTCGGACGCTCGATGACGATCTCCTCGGGCACGTCGCCCATGAGGGCGCCCTCTCCCTGCAGAGACAGGACGCAGTCGCGCACGGCGGCGGACAGGTCCTCGGGGGTCATGACCGGAGCGTAATCGTCGCGGGACCGGGCAGGGTCTGTGGATCACTCCCCGCCCGCGTGGGCCGCGTGCTACCGTCACAGTGGCTGTGCTGCACATGAACCACCGTTCGTGGGCGTCGTGGACGGTGGGAAACCGCCGGCCAAGGCATCCAAGCTCCCAGGGGAGACCCGAGGGCGGGACGTCGGCTCGCACCATCAGCCCGTCGGGCGAGGTGCCCGGCGACAACGTATCCGCAAGTCAGGGATCCCAGCAGTAGGAGTTACCCCGCATGGCACAGGGAACTGTGAAGTGGTTCAACGCCGAGAAGGGCTTCGGCTTCATCGCTCAGGCTGACGGGGGTGCCGATGTTTTCGTGCACTTCACCGCCATCCAGGCCGACGGCTACCGCAGCCTCGACGAGAACCAGACGGTCGAGTTCGACATCGTTCAGGGCCCCAAGGGCCCCCAGGCCGACAACGTCCGCATCATCTGAGGCGACCGTCAGCATCTGGCCGAGCGCCAGGCAGTGAGGCCCGTCCCCCAGGGGGCGGGCCTCACCGCATTCCCAGGGGGCCGATTCCCGGGATCCCCAGGAGTGGACGCCGGTGAGTGGACGGGTGAAGATGGAGGCATGAGCGACGACATCGAGAAGCTGCTCGCCCAGGTGTCCCAGACCACGCAGCCCGCCGGCAAGGCCCCGGCCAAGGCCTCCGGGTCCGACGTCGCGAAGAAGGGCTCCGACAAGCCGGGCGGCCGGTTCGCCTTCGCGGTGATCGCCGCGCTCGTCTTCGGCGGCATCGCCTTCGTCGTGGGCTGGCTCTTCACTCCGTTCGTCTTCACCGGCTCGTCGATGGGCCTCGGCGCCGCGCTCGGCTCCTTCGCCACCGCGCTCCTGGCGGGGCCGCCGCGCTGGTTCTCGTCCTAGCCCCGGCTTCCGCACAAGCCTCGACTGTTACCCTCGGTCCCTCCCCCAGCCCCCGTAGCTCAGGGGATAGAGCGCCGGTTTCCGGTACCGAAGGTCGCAGGTTCGAATCCTGCCGGGGGCGCATCACCTGCCCGGATAAGCACCTGACCTGGCGCTGCGCTAGAGCACGCCGCCCGGCAGGGCGTACGTCGCCGACTGGATCACCTTGCGCGAGCCGCCCTCCACGGCCACCGAGTTGCCCGCTCCGACCCTCACCGTCGTCGTCGCGGTGAACGTCGGAGCGCAGCCCGGTGCCGCTGACAGGGTCAGGCTCGGGATCGCGATGTCGATGACGGCGTGGTGCTCCTGCCAGGTGATCGTGTCGGTCTGCGCCTGCGCCCGGGCCACGGTGCACGAGGCGCCGGGCGTCGTCGACCTCTGGGTCACGACCATGGTGACGGTGACCTGCGCGCTCCCCTGCACCGCCAGCCGGGGAGCGGCATTGCAGGCGGTCGGGTAGCCCTTGACGATGCAATTGGTCAGCGAGAGGACGGAGCCCATCGCGATCGGGCCGCTGGCGCCTGCAAACGTGAAGGACTTCGCCATCGCCAGCGACTTCCCGGGATTGACGAGGGCGTCCGTCGCCTTGGGGATCTGAGTGAAGCGTGCCCACGCGGGCAGCGCTGCCGACACGGCGAGCTGCGATTGCTGCCCCGTGCCGCTCGCTCCCTCGGCGATGGTGACGCTTCCCTGGCTCGCCGGACTCGTGCAGCTTCCGGGGTCGCAGATCATGACCTCGGTCGCGCACGTGTAGGTGCCCGAGGTCGCGGAGCGCAGCATGCCAAGGACCACGACGTCGAAGCCGGAGTCCGACCTCCAGACATTGCGACCGCCCTCCACGTCGAGCGCCGTCGCCCCCGTCGGATCAGTGCAGGTGACGGAGACTCCCAGGAAGATGCCCGGAAGTCCCGACGGGAGCGACACGTCGTCGACCACGAGGTCCGTGCGCACGAAGCGTCGGTCCCCCGCGTCGGCGGACACCTGGACGGAGAAGACCTCCTGCTTGCGCGCGGTGGCGGCGTTGACGACCGTGATCGCGGGCGTGTCGTCCACGACGGGGCCCGGCCCGGACGGGCCGTCGGCGAGAGCCGGTGGTGCGACGAGGAGAGCTCCCACGAGACCGGCGACGGCGGCTGCTGCAGATGCGCGATGGATCATGCAACGAGGCTAGGACACGCCCGCACCGCGTGTCTCTGCGTCCCGGCCGCTGTCCCTATGCTGCCGCCGTGCAGCAGCCCCGACTGAGCGAGCGCGAACGCCGTCGCAACCGCCTGTTCACCACAAGTGGCGTGGTGATCGAGTGGTACGACTTCATGGTCTACGGGCTCCTTGCGACCACGCTCCAGCAGGTGTTCTACCCGACCGGGGACGCGACGACCGGGCTGATCCTCACCTTCGCCACCTTTGCGGTCGGCTATCTCGCGCGCCCGATTGGCGGCCTGGTGATCGGCCGCCTGGGCGACACGAAGGGCCGGCGCTACGCACTCGTCCTGTCGACGACGCTCATGCTGATCCCCCTCTTCATCACGACCATCCTGCCGACGTACGACCAGATCGGGGTCTGGGCGCCGATCCTGCTCACGCTCATGCGCCTGATGCAGGGCTTCTCCGTGGGCGGTGAGTACTCCGGCGCGCTCACGGCCCTGAGCGAGTCCGCAGGCCAGGAGGGCCGCGGGCGCAGCGTCTCCCTCGGCCTGGCGACGGCCATGGGCGGCAACCTGCTCGCCTCGCTCGTGGTGTTCCTCACCACCACCATCTGGGGCCAGGAGGCGCTCGCCGAGGGCACCTGGCGCATCCCCTACGCCATCGGCTTCGTCCTTGCCGTCGTCGCCGTGGTCATGCTGCGCAGGATGCGCGAAACCGAGTCCTTCGAGGCGGCAGCCGGCTCGGGCGACACCGGCACTCCCGTGCGCTACCTCCTTCGCACCTACCCCGGTGCGACGTTGCTCATGCTCGCCCTCGCGACGTGGAGCGGCGTCACCGTCTACACGCTCATCTCCTGGATGCCCTCCTATCTTGAGACTGTCGTGGGCATCTCGGACGCCCGCGCCGACCTGGTGTCGGCCCTCATCTCCGTCATCTACATCGTGCTCATCGTCCCCGTGGCCACGCTCGGCGACCGGCGAGGACGGCGCCCGCTCATGATCGGGGCGGTGATCGCCTATGCGGTGCTGGCGATCCCGTCGATCCTGCTGCTCAACGGCGGGGCGGTCGCCGGCGTGCTCCTTGCCATCGTCGTGCTCGCGACGATCCAGACCTTCGTCGACTCGACCACGACTACCGAGATGACCCAGCTGGTGCCGACCCGCGTGCGCTACACCGGCATCGCCTTGACCTACAGCATCGGCATGATCATCGGCAGCTTCACACCGGCCATGGAGGAAGCACTCCTCGGCTCCACGGGCAGCATCCTCGTGCCGGCGTTCGTGCTCATCGGCATCTCGCTGCTGCTCATCCCGGTGATCGCGGTCTTCCCGCGATACGTCCGCCGGGCGCAGTCCGACGACGCCGCGCTCCCGGTTGGCTGAAGCCCGGACACGGGACCGGGCCACGCACTAGCGTGCTGGTCGCGACACACGGAAGGAGCGCCTGCATGTCGGCCCAGCGCGACCGTATCGACCCCGCTTCCCGCGAGCCCCTGGAGATGCTGCTCCAGGCGGTCCCCGGCGGCTTCAATGCCATCCCCGACATCGTCGAGCGCCGAGCCTTCGTCCGCCAGTTGCTCCAGGCGATGACCGCCGATCTGCCGGCCAACGATCGCGTGGTCAGCGAGGATCGCGTCATCCCCGGGCCCGAGGGAGACCCCGACGTGCGCGTGCGGGTCTACACGCCGGCCGAGGCCACGGGCGTGCTGCTGCCCGGGATCCTCTACATCCACGGCGGCGGCATGATCATCGGCGACCTCGACGGCGAGCACCTTCGCGCCGAGATGCTCTGCGAGCTGACCAATGCCGTCGTGGTCTCCACCGACTACCGCAAGGCTCCGGAACACGCGCACCCCGCGCAGGTGAACGACTGCTACGCCGCCCTCACCTGGATGGCCGCGCACGTCGGCGAACTCGACGTCGATCCGACTCGGATCGCCGTCTACGGCGGCAGCGCCGGGGGCAACCTCGCGATCGCGACGACGATGACGGCGCGCGACAGGGGCGGCCCGCCGATCCGCTTCCTCATGGCGCCGTACCCGATGATCGACGACCGCAACGAGCTGCCTTCCACCCACGAGATCACCGAGATCGGCATCTGGGACCGCAGCGGCAGCCTCGAGGCCTGGGAGTGGTTCCTCGGCGGACGCCCGGCGGACGCGTACGCCGCGCCGGCGCGCGCTGCGGACCTCACGGGCCTGCCGCCCACCTTCATCGACGTCGGCGAGCTCGATCTCTTCCGAGACGAGGACATCGCCTTCGTCCAACGCCTCCTGCAGGCGGGGGTGCCCACGGAGTTCCACGTCTACCCGGGCGCCTACCACGCGTCGGAGGTGTTCGCCCCGGAGGCGGAGCTGAGCCAGCGCATCTGGGCAGCGCGCATCTCGGCGCTCACCAGGGCTTTGCACGGCTGAGATGAAGGCGACCATCTTCGACGGGACTACCCTGCGCCCCTTCGATCCCTCGGACGCGCAGGCGGTCTCGACATCGACCCCCTACGCCTGGATCGACGTCGTTCCCTCCGGACCCAAGGATCCGCAGGTGCTCGACCTGCTCAAGGACATGGGCTTCAACGACGTGGTCGCGCAGTACACCACGCGCTCCTACTCGGGCGGGATGTTCCAGGCCTTCGGTGCCAACGCGCTCGGCAGCACCTACGCCGCAGCGGATACCCCGGGCGACCCCCCGGTCCTCATCCACTGCGCATGGAACTCGGGGTGCTTCATCACCATTCGCATCGGCGCCGACAAGGCGATCGCCACGGCTCTCGAGGAGTTCCGCTCGCGCGCCGTCAAACTCTTCGCAAGCCCCGGACCCGTCCCGGGGGTCCTCATGCAGCTGATCCTGGACAGCATCGACCGGCAACTCACCGATCTGCAGACGCAGATCGCCTTCCTCGACGGCCAGATCATCATCGCGTCCGACCCCGCGCAGCTCGTCCAACTCCAGCATCTGCGTGCGCCCATCGAGGCGCTCGCCTCGACCCTCCCCAGCTACGCGGAGAACGTGAGCGAGTCCCTCGTCGGGGCTGCGTCCATGCCCGGCGTCGACGCCGCCGGAGTCCAGGCCCTGCAGACGTACTCGGCCTGCGCCAACGACGTCGTGCAGAGGATCGACGGTGCCGGATCGGATATCCGCAGCGCCATCGAGGACTATCAGGGGCAGGTCAGCGCGGTGCAGGGCAACCGCATCAACCAGCTCACTCTGGTGTCGATCATCTTCCTGCCCATCACCTTCATGACCGGCTACTTCGGGATGAACTTCCAGTGGCTGGTCAACTCCACCGAGACCTTCATCTCCTGGCTCCTCCTCGGCGCGACCGCGCCGATCGTCGCGGTCCTCGTGTCCGTGTGGCTGCTCCAGCGCAAGGGCTTCAAGATCGGGCGGCGGCACGCACCTCGCTTCCACCTGCGAGCCGCGCGCCAGACGGGCAGTCCACCGACGACGTCAGGCTCCTCGAGCACCTAGGGTGAGCCGGTGCTCACCACCTGGCAGGTGCTCCTCCTCGCCAGCGCGGTCCTTGCCCTCCTGTCACTGTGGGTGCGGCGGGAGTACGGCGGGCGCGCGGCCCTCGTCATGCTCGCCATCGCCGCAGCGACCCTCGCCTGCGTGTGGGTGGCCTACGAGGTCGCTCCCGTCGAGCAGTGGCGCAAGGAGAGCCTGCCCGTCGGACTCGTGATCTTCGCCCTGCCGGCCCTGGCGGGCACCGCGCTCGCCCTCTCCCGGGCGAGGTCGGAGGGCACGCGGCTGCGCGGCACGGACGCCCTCTACCTGGCCCTGCTGTGGGTCGCGCCCGCGGCGCTGCTCTACGTCTCCCAGCGCACGCCGTTCTCGGGCGAGTGGGCAAACCTGATGTGGTGGTCGGCGAGCAGCATCGCGATCTACGCGCTCGTTCCGATCGCCTACGCCCGCGTTGCAGGGCAGTCCGTCCGCAGCTACGGACTCTCGACACGATTCATCCGCAGCGAAGCCGTCCTGATCGCCCTCATCGCGCCAGTGGCGCTGGTGATCGTGTGGCTCGTCTCCGCGGACCAGCGCTTCCTCGACACCTACCCCTTCTACAGCGGCGATGGCTGGCCGCTGCTGGCCTTCGAGGTCGCGTACGGCGCGACATTCATCGCGCTTGAGTTCTTCTTCCGCGGTTTCCTCGTCTTCGCCGGCCAGCCGGTGCTCGGCGTCCACGCGGTGCCTGTGATGGCATTCGCCTACTGCCTGATCCACCTCGGCAAGCCCATGCCCGAGGCCGTCTCCAGCCTGCTCGGAGGGCTCATCCTCGGGTATCTCGCCCTGCGCCTGCGCTCGATCCTCGCGGGCGTGGTGGCTCATCTCACGATGGCGTGGGGGATGGACGCCATCGTCCTCGCACGGGACTAGTCGCCGCGGTCGGC
>CAZICY010000045.1:0-5209 GCA_964537955.1 uncultured Actinomyces sp.
GCGCTGGCTACCGCCGTGAGTGAGCCGGAGTCGACCGACACCTGGATCGTGCCGGTGGCCGCGGTCGAGGGTGCGGCCGTCGCGACGAGGCCGGCGAGGCCGAGCGTGGCTGCGAGACCTGTGGTGACGATTCGTCGCATGACGGCTCCGGGGGTAGGCGGGAGGTGTCAGCCTAGGCCGCGTTGCGCCGGGAAGTCGTGCGATGCGATACCTCTTCCCGATTCCCTCATGGCTGGCGGCGTCATGGAGGAATCCGCGTCCCTCGTGCGGTCAGCAGCTTCCGACCTCGCGGATCGTGAGGTCCATGCGGGCCCAGTCATCTGTCGTGCCCGAGGAGTCGCCGGTCCACTGTCGGGCAGCGCCTTCGTCGTCAGGCAGTCTCTTTACTGTGACCTTGCCGGCCCCGCTGGCCTCGACGGTGGCCTCTTCGTCTTCCACGAAGTTGCCGCTTCGCGCCTCTTCGCGCTTGCCACTGTTCCAGGTGCACTCGCTATCGCGGACGTGGCTCGCGACGATGATGCGTGGCCAGCCCATCAACGGATCGATGATCTCGATAGCGCTGCCCTGTCCGGACTCGTCGACGACGTAGATGCCGTTGTACTGCATCGAGTTCGAGTAGGCATAGGCCGCGCGCGCGCCGGCATCGAGGCGGCACCACGTGCCGATGTGAGAGAAGCTCACCCACAGCGTCTTGCCGGACTCATTTCCGATGGTGCCGACGAAGCCGTCCTTGTTGGTCCTCGAGTCGGGATTGCGCGTCAGGCTGAGCGGGGATTGCGCCGGCGGTCCAGGCTGACAGGTGGGCTCGTCGCCTGCCACTGCTCCGGAGGCTGCACTGCTCTGGACCGGAGCGCTCGAAGCGGTTGTCCCTGCCGAACCGCAGGCACTCAGGGCCAGGAGCGCTACGCCGAGGGACATAAGGCTCGCAGGCCGAGCCACGCGCGGATGGACCGTCATGGCCGCACCTTCTTCCGGGACCAGGCTGCCTCGACCGTGAACTTCTTGTTGTCGTCGCTGTCGCCCTCGCGAGTGATGATGAGGTCGTAGTCCCATCCGTCGGTCAGCCCGCTGAACGTGTGCTTGTCACCCACGTCGTAGGACCGGTTATCCCATTCCACGCTCACATTGGGTGTGCCCATTGATGGGTTCGAGGCATCGATCTGGAGTGGCTTCTCGACGCGCGACTTCTCGCGCCAGGACATGTCGATCTCCACATCATCGGCGAATGACTTCTCGCCCTGGAAGGACGTGGATTCGCCGGGTTTGACGAAGCGCACGTTGTCAGTGCCGCGCTCCCACACGGTGAGGGTTGTCGCCCCTGTGTTGACGACGCGGAGCTCGACGCCCTTGGTCCCCCACCCCGCCACGTCACCGGATGCTGAGGCGGATTCGACAGGGGCCGTCGAGCCCGACCCACATGCGGTCAGCGCCAGCAGGGCGGTAGCCGACATGACCAGCAACGCCGATCGACGCTTCATGCGCAGGCTCCCACGCGTGAGATGCGTACGTCGATACGCGCCCAGTCGTCGACCTTGGAGGAGTCGGTGCCGACATACTCGCGCGCAGCCGCGCCATCATCTGGCAGTCGTGTCACCGTCAACGTGCCCAACGCAGGGTCGTCGTAAGCCTCCGTCTGGCCTTCGCTGATGTTGACGTTCTTGCTGGCATCGGTGGTGCAGTTCCACTCTCGCTCCCAGCCGGGGTGGCGGAAGCTGAAGCCCTTGACCACCACCCGGGGCCAGGAGATGAGTACGTCGTTCATCCCGATCTTGGTGCCGGCGCGGCTCTGGCCGTTCTCCTCGGCGGAGATGTAGAGCTCAACGTCGTCCGTGGACGACGTTGATCCCGAGAAGGATGTGGACTTGCCCGCCGCGAGCCGGCAGGGGATCGCGTTCTTGTCTTGAGAGCCCGGCCACTCCGTGCCGTTGTGGAGATACACGTTCTGGGACGTGTCGTTGTAGACCGTCCCCACCACACCGTCATTGCCGACGCTTCCGAAGCCGAGAGGGTTGCGTGCCGGTGCGCCCTCCGCGCAGTCCGAGACCTCACTCGCCACACCGCCAGCAACTGCTGACGAGACGGGTGATTCCGCGGGTGCGGTCGCCGAGGAACCGCAGGCGCTGAGCATCAAAGCTGCCGAGGCCAGGAGGGCGGGCACGAATCTCACGGGCACGACCCTACGACGCGCTTTCCGACCAGGGCGGTTCCTCGTGAGAATGCCGAATGCATCACATCAATCAGGAGCAGGAGCCCAGAGCGAAGACCGTGACGTCCATGCGAGCCCAGTCGTCCGTGCCCGAGTTGACGCCCGTGTACTCGTTGGCTGCCGCCTCGTCATCAGGCAGGCGGAGGACCTTGACCTTGCCGGAGTAGCCAGCACCATTGCTGGCCTCGTAGTCCCACGACTCGTCCTCGGAAAACTCGTGATCGCTATCCCGGGGCTCCGTGCCGCAGTTAATGGCTGTGCTTTCGCTCACCTTGAAACCAGAGACCATGGCCCCCGGATATCCAATATCGGGGTCGTAGACGTAGATGCGCGTGCCCATGAGCTCCGTGGGGCTGGCGGACACGTAGAGCACTGCGTCCTTCCAGCTCGCGAACGCGGCCTTGTCTCCCGGTGCGAGTTGGCAGGGGGTCTTTCGCTTCTCCAATCGGTACCGGGAGTCGGGACTCGCGGCGTTCGACACCCATAGCGGGTTCCCCGTGCTGTTGACGACGACCCCGACGACACCGTCATCTCCCCATTTTCCGCTGATGAGCGGCTCGCGCGCCGGTGGGCCCTGGGGGCACGCATCGGCACTGGCCACGGCACCCGATGCGGACTCCGACGCCACGGAGGTATCCGAGGTCGTGCTGCCCGAGCCGCAACCGGTGAGCATGCTCGCGACGGACAGGCCGACTGCGCCAGCGAGAACAGGAAGGTAAGTCATGTGATCGCCTAGGAGCAGCGCGCCAGGCCGTTGATCGTGATGTCGATGCGGGCCCAGTCGTTGACGTTGTCGGAGTTGGTCACGCCGCTCCACTGCTGGGCGGCCGCGGCATCGTCCGGCAGGCGGGTCGCGCTGAAGCTGCCGGTGCCTACGTCGTCGAGACCCTCTGTGGCGCCTTCCAGGAGCTTGACGTTGGTGCCGGCACCCGCGCCGACGCAACTGCTTCGGCCCTCGTCGAAGGAGAACGCCTCGATATAGGGGGCGCCGACGTAGGGGTCATTGATCCGGAATCGCGTGCCGGCGCGCGGACTGTCAGAGCCGGCGCTGACGTAGAGGGAACGTCCGTTCATTGGAGTGTCGCTGGCGTAGGGAGCGGACTGCCCGTTGGGAAGGAGGCAGGGGCCCTCGCCTTGGAGGTTGACGTAGATCTCACCACCGGTGGCGTTGACGATCATGCCCACGAATCCGTCGTTGCCTCCGTCGAGGAAGGAGAGTGGTCGTGTCGCCGGAGGAAAGGTGGCGCAGGTGATGCTGGTGCCCGCCACCTCTCCCGAGGCGGAGTCCGAGGTGACGGAGGCGGAGTCGCCACCGGCGGAGCATCCCGCCACGAGGAGCCCCACGGCAACGGGCCACAGAATCAGCGATCGCATGAGCATGACCTTACGGCGTGGGGCCAGGGCGAAGTGGTTTCCCGTGAGATTGCCGAACACGTCGCACTGGCAGACCTAGGAGCACGACCCCAGGGCAAAGATCGTGATGTCCATGCGGGCCCAGTCATCGGTGTTGAAGGTCTGCCCGGTGTATTCGTTCGCGGCGTTTTCGTCGTCAGGCAGGCGCACGATCGTCGCCTTGCCGGTGTATCCCGAACCGTTGGTGGCCTCGAAATCCCGAGACCCGCCCTCTGAGAAATCGACCGCATCAAGGTATCCCGCCCCGCAGGAGTAGTTGTCGTCAGCAAACGGCTCCTTGAAGCCCGTCACGCTCGCGCTCGGATACCAGGCCAGGGGATCGAGCAGGCCAATGCGCGTCCCTGTGCGGTTGGTGGGAGCGGCGGAAATGTAGAGAACCGCGGTGTCAGAACCGGAGTAGACGGCGCTCTTGCCCGCCTCGAGTAGGCACGGAGTGCGGGTGACTTCCCTCTCCACCGCCATGGATGGCTTGGGTGCTTGGTTGCTGATCCAGACCGCGGCACCGGTCTGATTGCTCACGGTGCCGACGACACCATCCGATTCGTAGCGGCCATTGGTGAGCGACCCTCGCGCGGGGGGCCCCTCGGGGCAGAGGTCAGCGCTGGCGATCGCCCCTGATGCCGCCGAAGACGACGCAGACTCGACCGGTGCCGTCGCGGTAGACCCCTGACCGCAAGCCGACAGAAGCAAGGCGACAGTGCTCCCGGCGAGCACGTAGGCAAGGTGAACGGTGGGACGACGCATGATCATGACCTTACGACGACGGGCCAGGTCGAAGTGGTTCCCCGTGAGATTGCCGAACACGTGGTGCTGGCAGACCTACGAGCAGTAGCCGAGTGAAGAGATCGTGACATCCATGCGGGCATAGTCATCGGTGTAGACGTCCCACCCGGTGTATTCGTTGGCGGCTTTCTCATCGTCGGGCAGGCGCGTGACCGTCACCCTGCCGGTGTATCCCGCACCATTGTTGGCATGGAAGTAGCGTGATTCGCCCTCAGACAGGTAGGTCTCGTTAGCACCGTAATCGGCGCCGCAAGAGGAGTTATCCTCAACATACACATAGGGCTCCTTGAATCCCGTGACGCTTGCGTAGGGGTATCCCAGGTCGGGATCGCGCAGGCTGATGTGCGTGCCGGTGCGATCTTCAGGGGTCTCGGACACATATATGTCCGCCCCTCTGTTGCCGGAGTAGACGACACTCTTGCCGGCTTCGAGCAGGCATGGGGTGCGCAGCCTTGCGCGCCTGGTGCCCCCTCCTTTCTGTGAGGTTGCTGTGTCATTGCTGATCCAGATGGCAGCACCGGTGTTGTTGGTGACGGTGCCCACGACGCCATCCTCCCTCTCACCGTCGCCGCCGAAGTTGGTGAGCGAACCCCGCGCCGGGGGCCCCTCGGGGCAGAGGTCAGCGCTGGCGATGGCTCCTGATGCCACCGCTGACGACGCAGACTCGACCGGTGCCGTTGTGGTAGACCCCTGACCGCAAGCCGACAGAAGCAAGGCGACAGCGCTCCCGGCGAGCACGTGGGCAAGATGACCGGTGGGACGACGCATGATCATGACCTTACGACGACGGGCCAGGTCGAAGTGGTT
>CAZICY010000045.1:5309-12297 GCA_964537955.1 uncultured Actinomyces sp.
GGCCAGGTCGAAGTGGTTTCCCGTGAGAATGCCGAACACGTCGTACTGGGAAACCTACGAGCAGTAGCCCAGTGCTGAAACCGTGACATCCATGCGGGCCCAGTCGTCCGTGCCAGTGGTGGAGCCCGTGTATTCATTCGCGGCAGCTTCGTCGTCAGGCAGGCGCGTGACCGTCACCTTGCCGGTGTATCCGGCACCATCGGTCGCCTCGAAGTCCCGTGATTCGCCCTCTGCGAATCCGTCAGTACGGTAGCCCGCCCCGCAGGCGTAGTTGGAAAAGCTAATCCCCTCCTCGTCAGTCCCCTCCTGGAACCCATGGACGTTTGCGAAGGGGTATCCCAGGTCGGGATCTTCCAGCCTGATGTTGGTGCCGGTGCGATCTTCAGGGGTCTCGGACACGAAAATCTCCGCGCGGATGTTGCCGGAGTAGACCACGCCCTTGCCGGCTTCGAGCAGGCATGGGGTCTGATTGGTCCCACTGGTGATCCAGACGGCAGCGCCGGTCTGATTTCTCACGGTGCCGACGACACCGTCGTCCCCGTACCCGTAGCCGTTGTCTGTCAGCGACCCTCGCGCCGGGGGCCCCTCGGGGCAGCGGTCGGCGCTGGCGATCGCCCCTGATGCCGACGCAGACTCCACCGGTGCCGTCGCGGTAGACGCCTGACCGCAAGCCGATAGAAGCAAGGCGACAGCGCCTCCGACGAGCACGTGGGCATGGTGAACGGTGGGACGACGCATGATCATGACCCTACGACGTGAGGCCAGGTCAAAGTGGTTCCCCGTGAGATTGCCAAACACGTTGCACTGGCAGACCTAGGAACACGACCCCAGGGCAAAGATCGTGATGTCCATGCGGGCCCAGTCATCGGTGAAGGCGGTCTGCCCCGTGTATTCGTTAGCGGCATTTTCGTCGTCAGGCAGGCGCACGATCGTCACCTTGCCGGTGTATCCCGAATCATTGGTGGCCTCGAAATCTCGAGACTCGCCCTCTGAGAAGCCGTCATCACGGTAGCCCGCCCCGCAGGTGGAGTTGTCATTGGTAAACGGCTCCTTGAAGCCCCTGGCATTGGCGTAGGGGTATCCCAGGTTGGGATCCTTCAGCTTGATGTACGTGCCGGTGCGACCTTCAGGGGTCGCGGACACGTATATGTCCGTGCTGACATCGCCGGCGTAGACCACGCCCTTGCCGGCTTCGAGCAGGCATGGGGTGTTCTTGGTTCCATGGGAGATCCAGACGGCAGCACCGGTCTGATTGCTCACGGTGCCGACGATGCCGTCGGGTCCGTACTGGATACCGCCTTTGTCTGTGAGCGACCCTCGCGCGGGGGGGCCCTCGGGGCAGAGGTCAGCGCTGGCGATCGCTCCTGATGCCGACGCTGACGACGCAGACTCCACCGGTGCCGTCGCGGTAGACCCCTGACCGCAAGCCGACAGAAGCAAGGCGACAGCGCCTCCGGCGAGCACATGGGCAAGGTGAACGGTAGGACGACGCATGATCATGACCCTACGACGTGAGGCCAGGTCAAAGTGGTTCCCCGTGAGAATGCCGAACACGTTGCACTGGCAGACCTACGAGCAGTAGCCGAGGGCAAAGACTGTGACGTCAATGCGGGCCCAGTCATCCGTGCCTGTGGTGGAGCCCGAGTATTCATTCGCGGCATTTTCGTCGTCAGGCAGGCGCACGACTGTCGCCTTGCCGGTGTATCCCGAATCATTGGTGGCCTCGAAGTCACGAGACTCGCCCTCGGAGAGGCCGTCAGCACGGTGGCCCGCCCCGCAGGCGTAGCCGAAGGCCATGCCCTCCTTGAACCCGGTGACGTTTGCGTAGGGGTAGCCCAGGTCGGGATCCTTCAGCTTGATGTACGTGCCGGAGCGACCTTCAGGGGTCGCGGACACGAGAATCTCCGCGCTGACGTCGCCGGAGTAGACCACGCCCTTGCCGGCTTCGAGCAGGCATGGAGTCCTCGTGACCCTGGGCTTGCCGATCCAGACCGCGGCGCCGGTGTTGTTTGTGACGGTGCCGACGACACCGTCGTTCCCGAATTTGTTGTCTGTGAGCGACCCTCGCGCGGGGGGGCCCTCGGGGCAGAGGTCAGCGCTGGCGATCGCTCCTGATGCCGACGCTGACGACGCAGACTCCACCGGTGCCGTCGCGGTAGACCCCTGACCGCAAGCCGACAGAAGCAAGGCGACAGCGCCTCCGGCGAGCACATGGGCAAGGTGAACGGTAGGACGACGCATGGGCATGACCCTACGACGTGAGGCCAGGTCGAAGTGGTTCCCCGTGAGATTGCCGAACACGTCGCGCTGGCGGACCTAGGAGCACGACCCCAGGGCAAAGATCGTGATGTCCATGCGGGCCCAGTCGTCCGTGCCTGTGGTGGAGCCCGTGTATTCGTTGGCGGCTTTCTCGTCGTCGGGCAGGCGCGAGACCGTCGCCTTGCCGGTGTATCCCGCGCCATTGGTGGCCTCGAAGTCACGAGATTCGTCCTCGGAGAAGTCGATGTACTCCAGCGGGTTCGCCCCGCAGGAGTAGTTGTCCATGCCGAAGGGCTCGGTGAACCCGGTGACGGAGGCCGCTGGATACCCCATGTCGGGGTCGAAGAGGTAGACGCGCGAGCCGGAGCGATTCGTGGGAGTCGACGACACGTAGAGCACGGCGTCCATGGAGCCGGCGAAGGCCGCGCGCTTGCCCGGCGCCAGGAGACATGGCGCACGATGCTTCTCCGGCATGACTCCCCTGTATGAATTCGGTCCCGCGTCGTTGCTGATCCAGATGTCCGCGCCGGTGTTGTTGGCAATGGTGCCCACGACACCGTCGTTGTCGTAGCTGTCATTGACGAGCGGGCTGCGCGCTGGCGGTCCTTCGGGGCAGGTATCGCTGCCGGCGATCGCCCCTGACGAAGACACGGACTCCACCGGTGCCGTTGCGGTCGACCCGCAGGCGGTCAGGGCAAAGGCGAGGGCGGCACCGGCACAGCAGATGAGTGTGAAGCGCATCGTCTCGGTCCTGAGCTCGAGGTCTACTTGGGGCATGACGTGAGGTAGCTGACTCTGAAGTCCAGGCGAACCCAGTCGTCGACGTACATGCTGTCGACGCCGGTGTACTCGCGGACGGCTTGCTCTCGGCCGTTCTGGTAGGGAAGGTTCTCGCCGATGACGCCCGAATCCCCGACGACAAACTTGGTACCCACGCCACCTTCGCTCTCGCTCTGCGTTTTACTGCAGGGCCCGGGTCCCTTGACGAGCACCCCGGCAAAGGTTCGATCCGCAACGTAGATGTCGGTTCGGTAGCCCCCGCCGTTCTTGTCGGCCCAGATGTTCAGAGTGCCTTCTTCGGCCACGGCATAAACCGCGCTCTGGCCCTTGTTGATGCGGCAGGTCTCACCCTGGTCACTGAACTTGACCCAGATGGGTCCCACCGCCTCGTTGTAGATGGTGCCGACGACGCCGTCGTTGTCGTAGTAGACCTTATTCAAGGGTGATCGAGCCGGGGGGCCGATGGCGCAGTCGGGCCCATCAGCAGCAACCGCACCGGAGGCGGTGACGGACTCGACGGGAGCGGGTGGCTCGGCCGTCGATGCCGCTGATCCGCATGCCGTCAGGGCAAGCCCGGCACAGAGGGTTCCGACGATCATCCATCTGACGTGCATGGCGCTACGGCTGCTCTCGGGAGAAGGGATCGGGCACGGCAGGACATGGGTCATTGCCCGGTCCGTACGTCGCAGTTGCAGAGGGCGGTCACGGAGATGTCGATGCGCGCCCAGTCATCGACCTTCGAGCCAAGCATCGCGCCTTTGCCCCAGCCGGTCCATTCGCGGGAGGCAAACCGGTTGTCTTCCAGGCGCGTGACCGCGACGCTGCCAAAATAGGTCTTGAAGGTTGCGCTCTCCTCCTCGCTCAGGGTCTTCTCCTGGATCTCCCCGATCTCCATCGGGTACTTGCGGGGCTGGCCCGTGCCCAGGTTCGTGATCTGCATGTCGCTGACGCTCACCTTGGGGTAGCCAACGCTCGGGTCAACGGCCGTGACCGCCAGGCCGCCGTACGGATTCCAGTCCCACCACCTGGCGTTGATCGTGGTGCGAACGATCCGGTCCCGGATGATGACGAGCTTCTTCTCGCTGCCGCGGCTCCACGCGTAGGCAGCACGGTCTCCCACGGGGATCTTGCACCACTCGCCACCGGTGTGCCCATCGCCGCGTCCGTCGTCCCACGGCAGGGCCTTGTCCAAATGGGTGATGTAGATGTCGCGGCCGGTCTTGTTGAAGATCGCTCCGACGACGCCGTCGTGGGCAGGGCTGTCGGTGACGCCGTTGAGGAGATTGCCCGAGGCAGGCGGCCCAGCCGAGCACGTGGGAGTTGCTGCAGCAACCACACCCGCGGCAGCGCCCGACTCGACGGGAGCGGGTGACTCAGCCGTCGACCCTCCGCCTCCGCACGCGGAGAGCAAAAGGGCGCCGCTGACGGCGAGAGCGGGAACGATGCGCATGACTGTGTCCTAGTCTCAGGGTTGGTCGGGATCCTCCGCGGGCCCGCAGTACGTGAGGTTTCGCACCCTGAAGTCGACGCGGGCCCAGTCGTCCGTGCCGGTGGACTTCCCGGTGTATTCGTTGGCCGCGGCCTCATCGTTGGGAAGCCACATACCCGTGATGTCGGCTCTGGGGATGGTGAACTCGTAGCCCTGCCAGATCTTACGTTCGATATTGATGATGCAGCTGCCGACGCCGGTGGCCGTGACCACCGGCCTCTCGTCGAAGTAGGGATCCTCCACCTTGATGCCGGTCTTCCACTGCCCCTGTTGGTTCTGTTCATTTGTGAGCGCGATGTAGGCGATCTCTGCCGCGCCGTACACGGCACTTTGACCGATGTTGATGCGGCAGGGCGGCTGGCTCCAGTCATTGAGATGGGCCCAGATCGGAATCTTGGAATCGTTGTAGATCGTGCCCACGACGCCATCGTTGTCGCTTCCCACCCTGTTGAGAGGCCCTCGAGCAGGGGGGCCGACGGGGCAGTCCTGCCCATCGGCGGCAACCTCCCCGCTCGCTGGTGCGGTCTCCACCGGTGCAGTTGACGCTGTCGATCCGCACGCGGAGAGGAGGACGAGAAGTGCACCGCCGGCAAGCACGGGCGCGAGGCGGGAAGTGGGAGGTCGCATGGTCACCAGCCTAGGACGTGGCTCCGGATGGCTGGGTTCCGCGTGAGTCACCCGAAGCTCGCGTCATCGTCGGACCACGCCGACACGTACATTTGCCCCATGCACCCTCGTTCCGTTGCTGCTGTCGCGAGCCTGGGCGCCCTGTTCCTTCTCTCAGCGTGCGCTTCGTCGACGTCCACGGATGTGGCCGTCGAGTCGTCCTCGGCATCGGGCGATGTGGCGGGCAGCGTCTCCCGGTGTCCCGACGGACCGCCGGCGCGGTTCCCACTCAAGGACAAGATGTGGTCCCCGCTTCCCGACGGCGTCGTAGGTGCCATTTACAACCGCACCGCGAACAACATCTTTGTGGGTTATCCCAACGAGGGTCTTTGCTACATCGCGTCAGGCGGCCGTGCGGCCTACTCGGTGGTCGAAAAGCTCTCGGCGAATGACAACTACGTCCCCACACTCACCATCTCCAACAATGCAGCCGGCGCTTCGGGTGTCTGCGTAGCTGCGGTGGATCCCGAAAACGGATACCCGGGTGTGATGGTCACCGGCAGGCCCTCTTGCATGGAGGCAATGAGTGCCTCGCGAGATCGTGACGACGATGTCCAGGACCGCATGTCGAAACTGGGTGAGGGCGAGAAGGTAGAACTGCGCAGCGGCAACACGCTGATCATCGCTCAGCGACTCGAGGACGACGCCAGCGCCGCGAAGGAGTGGACTGGCTCGGACACGTTCGCGGTCAGGGATTGGGCGCGCATCGACCTCACGGTGCAGACCCTCTAGCGCCTTTTCCGGTCTCCTTGGCCAGTGGCGCTCTAGATTCGCGCTACTCCTCGTCGAGGCTGATGATCGTGCAGCGGATGTCGGTCATATCCCGCAGCTGCTGCAGGCCGCCCACGCGGCCCCAGCCGGTGCGCGTGCCCCCGGCGCCACCGAAGGGCTGGGCGCTCTCGAAGTAGTCGGTTGAGTCGTTGACGACGACGCTGCCACATCGCAGGCCTTCGGAGAAGGCGAACGCACGAGATAGCGACTTGGTGAAGACCGCGGCCTGGAGGCCGAGCGGGTCGGCGTTGGCTGCCGCGAGCATCCCTTCGTCGTCGTCGCAGGCGACGATGGGTACGACGGGCCCGAAGCTCTCCTCACGCGCGATGCGCATGGAGTGGTCTACGCCATCGACCACCGTGAACTCGTAGTAGAGGTCCGTGGGAAAGCCGGTTGCACGACTACCGCCGAGTCGCACGTGTGCGCCCCGCTCGAGTGCATCGGCGATGTGCTCATCCATCTTGGCCGCGGTGGGCGCATTTGCGAGCGGCCCCATGGTCGTCGAGTCGTCGAAGGGATCACCGAGCACCGCTGCGGCTGCTGCCTCGACGACAGCATCGGCGAAATCGGGCGCAACGCGTCGATCGACGAGCACGCGCTCGGTCGCGCAGCACACCTGTCCGGCATTCCAATACGCACCGAAGACCGCAGCCTCCGCGGCAGCGGAGAGATCCGCGTCGGAGCAGACGATCACCGGGCCGTTGCCCGACGCCTCCATGAGAGAGCGCTTGAGACCGGCAGCGCGCACGATCCGCTCCGCGGTCGCTGACGACCCGACGAAGCCAATCGCGTCGACGCCCGTATGCGTGATGAGGTGCTCGCCCACCGCACCGTCACCGGGGATGATGGAGACAAGCCCCTCGGGCACGCCCGCCTCCTCGAGCAACGCGCCCAGTGCCAGGCAGGCGAGCGGCGTGGTGTCCGGCGGCTTGCACACGACGGCATTGCCGGTCGCCAGCGCCGGCCCAAGGAACTCGCACATGATCATGAGCGGGAAGTTCCACGGCGTGATCGCTGCCCAGA
>CAZICY010000046.1:0-12296 GCA_964537955.1 uncultured Actinomyces sp.
TCCTGGCCCGCGAGGCCGGCCTCGTCGACACCGATGCCGGCACGGCGATGGTCGGATTCGTGCCGCTGCTCGAGACCGTCGACGAACTGCGCTCGGCCCACCTCATCCTCGGCCAGCTCCTCGCGGACCCGACGTACCGGCGCCTGGTCGCCTCGCGTGGCGACATCCAGGAGGTCATGCTCGGCTACTCCGATTCCAACAAGGACGCGGGCATCACGACGTCGCAATGGGAGATCCACCTCGCCCAGCGGAGACTTCGCGACACGGCCGCGGCTGCCGGGATCCGTCTCCAGCTCTTCCATGGTCGCGGCGGCACTGTGGGCCGCGGTGGCGGGCCGACGTACGACGCGATCCTGGCGCAACCATGGGGCGTCCTCGAGGGTCGGATCAAGCTGACCGAGCAGGGCGAGGTGATCTCTGACAAGTACCTCCTGCCCACCCTGGCGAGAGACAATCTCGAGCAGATCCTCGCGGCCGTGATCGATGCGACGCTCCTGCACGATCGGCCGCGCAATCCCGCGGAGGAGGTCGTGCGCTGGGACGAGGTCATGGATATCGCGTCGGCTGCTGCCCAGCAGCGCTACCGCCGCCTCGTCGACAATCCTGACCTCCCGGCCTACTTCGCAGCCTCGACGCCGGTTGAGGAGTTCGGTGGAATGCACATGGGCTCGCGTCCGGCCCGGCGCCCCGATACTGCCTCCGGGATCGACGGGCTGCGCGCCATCCCCTGGGTCTTCGGCTGGACGCAGTCGCGTCAGATCGTGCCCGGCTGGTACGGCGTCGGGAGTGGCCTGGCCGCTGCGAGAGCTGCGGGCCACGGAGACGCGCTCACCTCCATGCATCGACAGTGGTACTTCTTCCGCAACTTCATCTCCAACGTCGAGATGACGCTGGCCAAGACCGACCTCACCATTGCCGCGCGCTACGTCGAGGGCCTCGTCCCGGAGCATCTTCGCCACGTCTTCGAGGACATTCGCGAGGAGTATGAGCGCACCGTCGCTGAGGTGCTGCGCATCACCGGCGAGTCCGACCTCCTGGCAGCCAGCCCCACGCTGCAGCGCACCTTCGCCGTGCGCGACACCTACCTGCTCCCGCTCCACGAGATGCAGGTGCGCCTCCTGCAGCGTGTCCGGGCAACCGAGGATCCCAGCCTCGAACTGCGTCGCGCGCTCTCGGTCACGATCAACGGCATCGCGACCGGCCTGCGCAACACCGGCTGAGGCACGCGGCTTCTAGAAGTAGCCGGACTTCTTCTTGGCCTCCATCGAGTCGCCCTTCTCACCATCGATGAGACGACCGGCGCGCTCGCTCTCTCGCGTGGTCTCCATCTCGTAGACGAGATCGTCCAGTGTCTCGGCGTCCGACTCCACCGCGGCGGTCACGGGGTAGCAGCCGAGGGTGCGGAAGCGCACCTTGCGCGTGTGCGGGACCTCACCCGGCTCCAGGGGCATGCGATCGTCGTCGAGCATGAGGAGGGAGCCCTTGCGGTCGATGACGGTGCGCTCGCGGGCGAAGTACAGGTCGACGACGGGGATCCGCTCGCGGCGGATGTAGCGCCAGACGTCGAGCTCGGTCCAGTTGGAGATGGGGAAGACGCGCATGGTCTGGCCCTCGTTGAGCGAGGTATTGGGGGTGCGCCAGAACTCCGGGCGCTGCTTGCGGGGGTCCCACCGGTGACCGGGCTCGCGGAGACTGAAGATGCGCTCCTTGGAGCGGCTGCGCTCCTCATCACGTCGACCTCCTCCGATGGCGGCATCGAAGCCGCCGTCGTCCAGGGACTGCAGCAACGGCACGGTGCGCATGATGCGGGTGTACTCCTGGATGCCATGCGACATGGGAGTCACGCCGTCGCGCACACCCTCCTCGTTGATGCCCACGATGAGCGTGGCGCCCAACTCGGCCACCATGCGCTCGCGGTGCTCGATCATCTCCCTGAACTCCCACGTGCTGTCGATGTGCAGCAGCGGGAAGGGGATCGGCCCAGGGTGGAAGGCCTTGCGAGCCAGATGCAGCAGCACGGACGAGTCCTTGCCGATCGAATACATCAGCACCGGGCGCCGGAAGGCCCCCGCCGTCTCGCGCATCACCCAGATGGCCTCGGCCTCGAGTGCGTCGAGAACCGCGTCTGAGCTCGCAGCGGGCGCGTGCAGGGTGCTCACCAAACCTCCTCGTGGACTTGACAAGAAAAACAATACCAGTAATTTACTTCCTATGACTACTCCGCCCCCTGTGACAGTAATCCCTGGCGACGGCATCGGCCCCGAGGTCGTCGCCGCCGCCGTCCGCCTCTGCGACGCCGCCGGCGCGAACGTCTCCTGGGAGTACGCCGACGCCGGCGCCGAGGTCTTCCGCGCCGGCATCCCCAGCGGTGTCCCCGAGGAGACCATCGCCTCCATCGCCCGCACGCGCACGGTGCTCAAGGGGCCTCTCGAGACCCCTGTCGGATTCGGCGAGAAGAGCGCCAACGTGACCTTGCGCAAGCTCTTCGAGACCTTCGCCAACATCAGGCCGGTCCGCGAGCTGCCGGGGGTCCCCACCCCGTACTCCGGTCGCGGCATCGACCTCGTGGTCGTCCGCGAGAACGTCGAGGACCTCTACGCCGGCATCGAGCACATGCAGACACCCGATGTCGCACAGTGCCTGAAGCTCGTCTCCCGACTCGGCTGCCGGCGGGTCGCGGTCACGGCCTTGGAGCTCGCCCGCGCCGAGGGCCGCACCAAGGTCGCCGTGTCGACCAAGTCCAACATCATGAAGATGACCGAGGGCATGCTCCAGCGCGAGTTCACGAGCGCGGCCCAGGACTACCCCGAGCTGGAGACATGGCACGTCATCGTGGATAACTGCGCGCACCAGCTCGTCAAGGCGCCCGAGCAGTTCGAGGTCATCGTCACCACCAACATGAACGGCGACATCCTCAGCGACCTCACCAGCGCCCTGGTCGGCGGACTCGGCTTCGCCCCGTCGGCCAACCTCGGCACCGAGGTCGCCATCTTCGAGGCGGTCCACGGGTCGGCTCCGAAGTACGCGGGCAAGGACGTCGCCAACCCCACGGCGGTCACCTTGTCCGCGGCCATGATGCTGCGCCACCTGGGCCAGTTCGACGCGGCCGACACCCTCGAGCAGGCGATCTTCCGGACTCTCGAAGACGGCATCCACACCCAGGACGTCAAGGTCGGCACCCCCGTCGGCACCGCCGCCTTCGTGGACGCCGTCGAGGCGCGTATCGGCCAGCGCTCCTCCCTGCCCACTCGGCCGTACCAACCCCTGGTCCTCCCCGCCATCACGCGCGAGGAGACGCGGTCGCAGCCAGGGTCGCGCACCAAGGTCGGCGTCGACGTCTTCATCGAGTCGGAGTCCACGCCCGAGCGGATCGCCGAGCGCCTGCAGGCCATCGTCAAGGGGACCCCCTACGCGCTCAAGATGATCTCCAACCGCGGCACCGTCGTGTGGCCCGCGACAGGGGGGTCGACCGGCTGCATCGACCACTTCCGCTGCCGCTTCGTCATCGACGACAGCGCCAGCTGGAATCCGGAGTCCGTCCTCACGCTCCTGCAGCGAGTGGGCCGCGAATTCAGGTGGATGCACGTGGAGAAGCTCGAGGTGATCGATGGCGATCCCGGATTCACGCGCGCCCAGGGCGAGAACTAGCGCGTCGCTGGCGGTCGGTGATCGTGCCATGGGAGATCATGACGCCGTGGCGATCCCCTCATCGACGACGCGCCCGTGGACGCTCCTCAGCAGCCACGGGCGCGTCCTGCTGGTCATCGCGCAGAACCCGGAGCTGCGCCTGCGCGACATCGCGCAGACCGCCGGCATTACCGAGCGCAGCGCGCAGGCGATCGTGTCGGACCTCGAAGACGCCGGCTATATCGAGAAGGAGAAGGTCGGCAGGCGCAACTCCTACCGCCTGCACCCCGAAATGCCCTTCAGGCACCCTGCCGAGGCCGGGCACACCGTCGGCGAGCTCCTCGAGCTCTTCACGTCGACGACCGCGCGCCGGGAACGCCCGTCCGCCTAGTCGGTCCCGGCCTCCATGGCCGCGCGATCGAGCATCACCTCGTCGGAGCTGGCGACCTCGGAGCCGGCGATCGCGTCAGCGCCGCCCGCATCGAGCCGGCCGACGAGTTCGACATGTCCTGAGCCGAGCTGACCCTGGGCGGCGTACATCTCGAGTTTGGCGCGGGTGTCGGCGATGTCGAGATTGCGCATGGTGAGCTGGCCGATCCGATCGGTCGGCCCGAAGGCCGCCTCTTCGACGCGCTCCATGGAGAGCCGATCGGGGTGGTAGCTCAAGCCGGGGCCGCGCGTGTCGAGGATCGAGTAGTCATCGCCCCGGCGCAGGCGCAGCGTCACCTCGCCGGTGACCGCCGAGGCGACCCACTTCTGCAGGGACTCGCGCAGCATGAGCGCCTGGGGATCCAGCCAGCGGCCCTCGTAGAGCAGGCGACCCAGCCGGCGGCCCTCGGCGTGGTAGTTCGCGATGGTGTCCTCGTTGTGGATCGCACTGAGGAGGCGCTCGTAGGCGATGAAGAGCAGGGCCATGCCAGGCGCCTCGTAGATCCCGCGGCTCTTGGCCTCGATGATCCTGTTTTCGATCTGGTCGGCCATGCCGAGGCCGTGGCGTCCGCCGATGGCATTGGCCTCGCGCACGAGATCGACCGCTGAGCCGAACTCGCGCCCGTTGATGCGCACCGGGCGTCCTTGCTCGAAGGCGATGGTGACGTCCTCGGGCGCGATCTCGACGGCTGGGTCCCAGAAGCGCACGCCCATGATGGGGTCGACAATCTCGATCGACACGTCGAGATGCTCGAGTCGCTTCGCCTCGTGCGTCGCGCCCCAGATGTTGGCGTCGGTGGAGTAGGCCTTCTCCGCAGAGTCCCTGTAGGGCAGGCCGTGAGCCACGAGCCACTCGGACATCTCCTGACGTCCGCCGAGCTCGCCGACGAAGTCCGCATCGAGCCACGGCTTGTAGATCCGCAGTTGCGGGTTGGCGAGCAGGCCGTAGCGGTAGAACCGCTCAATGTCGTTGCCCTTGTACGTCGACCCGTCGCCCCAGATCGACACCTCGTCGTCGAGCATCGCGCGCACGAGGAGCGTGCCGGTGACGGCGCGGCCGAGGGGGGTGGTGTTGAAGTACATCCGGTTGCCAGCGCGGATGTGGAACGCCCCGCAGGACAGGGCCGCAAGCCCCTCCTCGACGAGCAGCTCCTTGCAGTCCACGAGCCGGGCGATCTCGGCGCCGTACTCCTGGGCGCGCCCGGGGACGCTGTCGATGTCCGGCTCGTCGTACTGCCCGAGATCCGCGGTGTAGGTGCACGGCACGGCTCCCTTGCTGCGCATCCAGGCGACCGCGACAGAGGTGTCGAGCCCGCCGGAGAAGGCGATGCCGACGCGCTCGCCCACCGGGAGCGAGGACAAGACCTTGGACACGGCCCGACCCTATCGGGCGATGACGGGGGCGAGCCCTACGCGGGCTGGCCGTCGTCCGCGCCCGTGAGCCGCGCCTCGGCCTCCTGCGCACGGCGCAGGGCGGCCTCCAGGTCGGCCTGCGCCTCGCCATAGGCCGCGAAGTCACCGTCCGCCAGAGCCGCCTGGCCGCGCTCATAGGCCGCCTGAGCGTCGGCAAGCGCCGTCTGGAGGTCGGTGAGCGGGTCGCCCGAGGGGCCGGGGGTCGGCGCCGGGGTCGGCGTCGGATCCGGGTTGGGATCCGGATCGGGCCCGGGCGTGGGCTCGGGCGTCGGCAGCGGGTCGGAATCGAACACCGCAGCGAGGGCCTCGTCGAGGGTGTCCTCGAGGGCGACATTGGCGCCGTAGCCCGCGAGCACCTTGCGCAGCAGCGGATAGCCGTCCTGCGTGGCCCGGAGGTAGACGGGCTCGACGTAGAGCAGTCCGCCGTTGAACGGCAGTGAGAGCAGGTTGCCGAGGTTGACCTCGGACCCGCCGCGGCGCAGAAGCGAGAGCTCGGCGCTGATCTCGGGGTCGGACTCGAAGTTGTTCTGCACCTGGGTCGGGCCCGGGATCGTGGTGTTGCTCGGCAGTTGCAGCACGCGCAGCGTGCCGTAGCCGTCGCCGGGTGCCGAGTCGACGGCCATGAAGGCGGCGAGCGTGGGTCTGCGCTGTGGTGCGAAGGTCGTGGTGAGCGAGAAGACCGGCTGCTCCTGGCCGGGCATCTGCAAGGTGAGGTAGTACGGCGGCTGGAACTGCTGGATCGCCTGCGTCGGATCGAAGGGGACGATCCAGAAGTCGGTGCCGTTGTAGAAGGTCGCCGGGTCGGTGACGTGGTAGCGCGACATCACCACGCGCTGCACCTTGAACAGGTCCTGCGGGTAGCGCACGTGGGCCTCGATCTCGGCCGGCATCGCGCCGCGCTCCTGCACGACGCCGGGAAACGCCTTCATCCACGTCTGCAGGATGGGATCGGACTCATCCCAGGCGTAGAGCGTGACGGTGCCCTCGTAGGCGTCCACGACGGCCTTCACCGAGTTGCGCGCGTAGTTGAGCTGATCGCTGGGCGCGATGGCAGTGGACCCGGTGCGCACCGTGATCGAGTCGCTCGTCACCTCGCCGAGCGAGACGCGAGACGCGTAGGGGTAGTCGTTGGACGTGGTGTAGCCGTCGACGAACCACACGATGCGCCCATCGACCACCGCGGGATAGGGATCCTGGTCCAAGGTGAGCCAGGGTGCCACCTTCTCGACGCGGGTGAGCGGATCGCGATCCCACAGGATGCGCGACTCCTCGTTGATGAGGTCGGTGAGCAAGATGTTGCTGTCCTGGAACTTCGTCGCGAAGAGCAGGCGGTGGAACAGTCCCCCGACTGACACTCCGCCGTCGCCGGTGTAGGTGTTGTTGACCTGCCCCGTCGGGCTCGCGTCGTCGGGGTAGTCGAGCTCGACCGGCGGGGTCCCCTCGGGAGCCCCGACGATGGAGAAGGTCGGCGAGAGCTCGCCGAAGTAGATCCGCGGCTGCTCGATCCCCAGCAGGCCCTCCGGAGGGATGTCGCTCTCGAAGAAATCGGGCTGGCCCGAAGACTCCGCCGTGTTGTCGTACGCCGCAACGAAGCCGTAGCCGTGGGTGTAGACCGCATGGTCATTGGCCCAGTTGCGCTGATTGTCCGGGATGCCCGCGAGGTTGATCTCGCGCGCCGCCACGATCGCGCCGCGCTGACCGCCCTCCATCATGTAGCGATCGACGTCCAGGCTGTCGTTGAACGAGTAGTAGGCCCGGATCTGCTGGAGCTGGTTGTAGGTCGGGGACGCCAGCGCCGGGTCGAGGAGGCGGATGTTGTCCAAGGTGCCGAGGTTGGCGTTGATCACGGCCTCGGTGGGCGGCTCAACGGTCCCGGGGTACTCCTGGACCTGGGCATCGGCAATGTCGTAGGCCGAGCGCGTCGCCGTGATGTTGCGCTCGATGTAGGGCTGCTCGCGCACGAGCTCACTGGGCCGGACCTGGAACTGCTGCACGATCGCGGGGTAGACGCCGCCGACGAGGATCGACGTGAGGACGAGGAGCCCCAGGCCAATGAGCGGAATCACCCAGTTGCGCACGATCATGTTGACGATGAAGAGCACCGCGGTGATGAGCGCCACGAAGGTGAGGATCTGAAGGGCTGGGAGAACGGCGTTGGCATCGGTGTACTTCATGCCGGTAAAGCCCTGGACGAGGGCCTCGCTCTTGACCATGAGCCCGAAGCGGTCGAGCCAGTAGGCGACCGCCTTGAGGAGGAGCAGCAGGGCGACCAGTCCCGAGAGGTGGACCTGGGCAGCCGTGCTCATCCGATCGCCCGGGGGCTGCAGCCGCAAGCCGCCGTAGAGGTAGTGGGTGGCGATCGCCAGTCCGATGGCGAGGATGACGACGGAGAAGGCAAAGCCCAGCACGAAGCGCAAGAAGGGATACGTGAACGTGTAGAAGCCGATGTCGAGGCCGAACTGCGGATCGGTAATGCCGAAGTCGGTGGCGTTGCGCCACCGCAGGAACGTGCCCCACTCCGATGACGCTGAGATGCCGGCGAGCAGTCCGACGACCGCCGCGATGGCGAGGGTGATGACGACGCGGAAGGGATCGAGCGCCATGCGGTAGCGCTCCAGGCCCGCCTGCTCCTGGGTGAGCGGCGGGACGCTGGGGCGGAAGCGGTAGGCGATCCACAGCGTGCCCGCGAGGACCAGGGCCATGGTGAGGCCGAAGGAAGCGAAGAGGGCCAGGCGCGTCGTCAGGGTGACGGTGAAGACCTCGGTCTTGCCGACGGAGTCGAACCACAGCCAGTCGGTGTAGAAGCCCGTGAAGATCACGAAGCCCAGGACGATGACGGCGAGGACGATGATCGTCGGGAGGAGGACCCGACCGCGGCGGGGCGCCGCGGCGACAGACGTCGGAGAGGCCATTACAGCAACTTACGTCACGCGGCCGCGGGTCACATCGCGGGGCATGCGGGCAGCGGGTCCCCGGCTCTCCAGGCGGCCAGCGCGTCCAAGGCTCCCTGGAGGGTCGTCACGGGCACGACAGTGAGCCCGTCGGGGACGTGCCCGGCCGCCTCCGCGCAGTGCACCTCGGGCATGAGGAAGAGCGTGGCCCCTGCGCTGCGGGCACCCGCGAGCTTCTGGCGGATCCCGCCAATGGCACCCACGGCTCCCGCCGGATCGATGGTCCCCGAGCCCGCCACGTGGCCACCGCCGGTGAGGTCCTCCGGGGTGAGCCGGTCGACGATGGCGAGCGCGAACATCATCCCCGCGCTAGGACCGCCGATGTCGTCCAGAGCGAAGACGATCGGGAACTCCGCCCGGTAGTTGATGCCGACCGTGATGCCCACGTAGGGCACCCCGGGCTCATCGGGCTTGTCCGCCGACACCACCTCGACGTCGACCTGCTCGCCCTCGCGCTCCACCGTGAAGGCCAGCGTGGAACCGACCGGCTGTGCGCGCACGGCCTCAACGACATCCTCGGGGGCGCGCACGGCGGCTCCGTCGATCGCAAGGATCCGCTCGCCCGCATCGAGCACGCCGAACGCCGGCGTGCCCTCGATGACCGCGGTGACGACAACGTCCTCGATAAGCGGCTTGCCCAGGGTGTTCATGGCGGCGGCAATCGCGTTGGACTGGGAGGTGGAGAAGAGCACCGCATTGCGCTGCTGCACTTCCTCCGTCGTCTCGTCGTCGCCGTAGAGCAGTTCGCGTGGAAGCACCGCCCGATCCGGGTCGACCCAGGCCACCAGGGCTCCGAACACGGTGAGCGGGCTGCGCGGCTCCCCCTCCTCCCGGATCGTCGTCATGTCCAGCGCGCCGGTCACGGGATACGTCGTGGTGTCGGTGATCTCCACAAGCGGGACCCCGTCGACATCGCCGATGGTGTTGAAGGTCGGGCCAGGTGACAGGACGATGAAGGGGACGGGCAGCAGCGCGGCAAGCGCGATCAGCGCGAGCAGGACGAGGCCGGCGAGGGTGGCGACGAGGCCGCGATGCCCCGGGCGCCGACGGGCTTCAGGCGAGGACGCATTGAGGTCCGCCAGCGACGGATCGCTCACGCCGGATGACGGCGGTCGGCGGGCCGCCGCGTGCGACCGGGCCGCGCGCCCGACGGCCGCGACGCCCCGGCGCGGACCGCGCGCGAAGGACGCCGCTCAGGTGCGGGTCGATCCGAAGGGAGCGGGCGCCGCATGGCGGCACGGAAGCGGGCCATGTCGCCCACCGTCTCGTGCGTGTCCGCGGCCCGACGAGGACGGCTTCGGGCGGCTGCCCAGGCAAGCGCGAGGAGCGTGGCACCCAGCGGGATGAGCCACCACAGCAACGCGGACACCCGGACCCCTCCTCTCGCTGGACCGGGACGGCACGTCCCGGCGCTCGGCCCAGGGTACGCCCCCCGCGGCGGGAGCACCGCCTGACCATCCGGCGTACCGTGGGGGGATGAGCGGCTCCCTCCCCTTCGGCTTCGGCGCACCCGACGACGGCGGCGGGCGACCCGCCTTCGACATGAGCCAGCTCGGAGCGATGCTCCAGCACCTCGGCAGGCTCCTGGAGTCCGGCGGCGATGGGGCGGTCAACTGGGACCTCGCCCGCGACACCGCCCGCCAGGCGATCGTCGCCGCGGGCGACCCCTCGGTGAGCGACGCCCAGCGCCGCGAGGTGGTGGCCGCCGTCGATCTCGCGCAGGTGTGGCTCGATCCGGCCTGCGCATTCCCCGCCTCGTCCGCAACGGGATCGTCCGCCTCCGGCGTGGCCTGGAGTCGCTCAGAGTGGCTCGAGGCGACCTACCCCGCGTGGCAGCGCATCGTGACCCCCATCGCCGAGCACGTGCAGTCGGTGATGTCCTCGATGCCCGCCCCGGGCGAGCTGCCGCCGGAGATCGCGGCGATGCTGCCTGAGGGCACTCCGCCGGAGACCATGGCCATGATGGCGCCGCTCATGGGGATGGCGCGCCAACTCGGCTCCGCGATGTTCGGCATGCAGATGGGCCAGGCGCTCGCCGCCCTCGCGAGCGAGGTCGTCGGGGTCAGCGACATCGGGGTTCCGCTCACCAGCGACGCGCGACCCGCGCTCCTGCCCCGCAACATCGCGGCATTCGGCGAGGGGCTCGACGTACCGGCCGACGATGTGCGCCTCTACCTTGCGCTGCGCGAATGCGCACACCAGCGGCTCTTCGCGCATGTGCCCTGGCTCGCCCCCAGGCTCGACGGCGCCATCGACGCCTACGCCCGGGGCATTCGCATGGACCCGGAGCGCATGAACGAGGCGCTCCAGGGAATCGATCCCGGTGCGCTCAACGATCCGGAGCGCCTGCGCGAGATCATGGGCTCCGACCTGTTCGCCCTTCCCGAGTCGGAGGAGCAGCAGGCTGCCCTGAGACGCCTCGAGACACTGCTCGCGCTCATCGAGGGATGGGTGGACGACGTCGTCACCGAAGCCTGCGCGGCAACGCTGCCGTCCGCAGATCGGCTCGGTGAGGCGATCCGCCGCCGCCGCGCGGCGGGAGGTCCCGCCGAGCGCACGTTTGCTTCGCTCGTTGGCCTGGAGATGCGCCCACGGGCGCTGCGCGAGGCCGCAACACTGTGGCGCCAGGTCCGGGAGCAGCGCGGCGTCGAGGGGCGCGACGCGCTGTGGGCCCATCCGGACCTTCTGCCTGCCGCCGAAGACCTCGCGGACCCAGCCGGCTTCCTCGCGAGCGAACCCCTCACCGGCTTCAACGCCGAGGATGCCGGCAGCGGTCTCGATGACGACCCGGCCTGACGGTCTCCACGCCGACGCGTCCCAGGTCCTGTCCGCCTGGGCGCCGTTCCTCCCCGACCAGATCGCGCTGCGCGATGACTACCTCGCCTACCTCGACACCCACGTCGATGCGATGAAGCGCAGCAATCGAATCGGCCATCTCACGGGCAGCGCGCTCGTCGTGGACTCCTCGCGGGAGTCGGTGCTGCTCACCTTGCACCCTCTCGTCGGTCGCTGGCTGCAACTGGGCGGCCATGTGGAGCCGAGCGATGCAACGCTCGTCGACGCCGCACGCCGGGAGTCCATCGAGGAGGGCGGCATCGCCGGCATCCAGGTCGACCCCGTGCCCCTGCGCCTGGACCGACACCGCGTGAGATGCCGCGACGGACAAGGTGGCGAGGACATGCTCGACCACCTCGACGTGCAATTCCTCGCGCACGCACCCGACGGGGCGATCGAGCAGCGATCGTCTGAGTCGATCGACCTGCGCTGGTGGCGCTGGGATGCGCTGCCCGAGGGCACCGACCAGTCCGTGCGCGCGCTTGTCCAGGCTGCGCGCACGCGGCTGGGCGCCTAGAGCGCATCCCCATCTTCGGTCCACAGGCAGTGGATGCCATCGCCCCACGTCAGGTCGGCGTACGCCGACACCGTTGCTCGAAATCCCCAGCCCCCTCCACGGACTATCCCCAGCCAGGGCGGGGTCCATCCCCATGTCATCCCCAGCGTCACCCACAGGGCACGTTGACGCTGCGCTGGCACGGGCCCTACTTTCTGGCGCGCAGCCCCCGGGATAACGGGCCGTGCGCGCGAGGGGAAGGCGCGCTCGGCCAAGCGCCCCGGGGGCTTCCCCATGCGCCGAGGAGGATCGGCCGGCCCCGTGCGGTCGGGGGCAGCCGGCCCCGTGCGGTCGGGGGCAGCCGGCCCCGTGCGGTCCGGGGAGAGGGGTCCGCAGGAGGGAATTGACCGCCTGAAATCACCCTAATTCGGTCATATCTCCCCCGACACGGCCGCAGAGGCCCGGGTCGGTCCCCCTTCCGGCCGCTCGCCTGCCCTAGGGTGGCGACGCCGCCCCTTAGGGGCAGGTCCCCGCCAGGGGGCCGG
>CAZICY010000047.1:0-12275 GCA_964537955.1 uncultured Actinomyces sp.
GGGTTCACGCTCGGTGGGGCCCCTAAGCCAACTCTGGGTCGGCGCTAGGGGGGCGTGTGGCGGACTGGGTGGCCGAGCGGCCGCGTCCGCGCCCTGGCTGATGTCGAAGACATGACTGTTGCGCGCCCGTCCGCGCAACCTGTGGGGCTTGATCGTTTGTCTGCCGCTCTCACCCGAGACTGGCCGATAGCCCTGGGGGGCGCAGAGGCCATCGCTGCGGCGATGACCGGATTCGCCTTGCTTCCGACCCAATGTGCGGCGCGGTGCGGGCTTGAAGTGCGCTGCCACGACGGCGACCGCATCGACGGACTCGTCATGGCTCGAAGCGGCACCGAGCTCCAATCCCTCACGACGTGGATTGCGGAAACGCAGCCCGGCAGCACCTTGTCACTGCTGGCGTCGGCGTCCACCGACTTTGGTTGGCTCGAGATCGACACCGATGGGTCGGCAGTCGCCAGTCTTGGCTGGTTCACCGCCCTGCCGGAATCAGGACCATCTCCGCTCAGCGACCTCGTGGACTCGACGGCGGCCGTGGAGCGCGTCATCGGCGCGCTCAGAGGAGCGCAAGCGCTGCAACTGGGGTTCTTCCCGTCCCGGCACCCGAAAGCCGTTCGCCTCTTTGCGGTATGCGACGAGCCATCGTCGGGAATGGCAGCCCTGACCTCGGTCGACTGGCCGGGCTCCAAGCAAGCCGCCGCCGATCTCCTCAACATGGGTGGTGGGGCCGACGTCGTGCGAGTCAACCTTGACATAGTAGACGGCGAACTCTTCCCCACGGTCGGCTGGGAGTTCAGCTTCTATGACGATGCGCAGCCGGTCATTGAGCCTCGGTGGAAGGCGTTGTTCTCCCGCCTCATCGACGCGCGCCTGGCCACTCCCGAACGCGCTGCCGCCTTGTTGGCATGGCCGACGCTGCGTCCGCTGTCCCGTCTCACTGGTGAATGGCTTGAGCGCGGAATCGCGCACGTCAAGGTCTCGCTCGACCCGTCGGGCCGTATCGAGGCCAAGGCGTACGTCGGCGGGTATTCGATGGTCCCGGCCGATGCGTGACCTTGCCAGCCTGGCCGAGCGTGCCTTGCGCCCGAGCGTGGACACCGCTCCGCTCGTGCAGCGGTACCTCGAGGCGTGTGACGTTCGTCAGACCATCGACTGGGTGCGCTGGCTGTCCACCGTGGGAAGGGGGTACTTGCTGTTGGCGTGGTCGCCGAAAGGTCTGGAGCGATCCTTCCGCATCCATGACGTGGTGGCCGCCGAAATGACGTGGCCTCGCCTCGACCTGACGGGTGCTACGTGGGTCACCGTCGACGCTGACGGGGTGCCGTGGGCGAGAGTCGTTAACGACGACGGGACCGCTGTCGAAGGGGCGGCAGACGGACGCACTCGACGAGAGGTCCTAGCCGACCCCTCGAAGGTGGCCAACGACATCCGATCACTGACTACGAATGGCAGTTCCTTAACGATCAGCGTTGACGGTAGCGATGATGCCTGCGTGGCGCTGCACCCTGACTCCCACGACCGGACATGGGCGGACCCCTTAGATCAGCGGTCTCTCTGGCGGGACGGCTTTCGCAGTTCCGATTGGTCGGGGTATGAAGGTGATCGACTCATTGGCGTGGCCGCACGCGCGGTGCACCACGCACGCTTTCTCGCTGGAGAGCGACAGGCATATCCAGTGCTGGGTCTTTCCTTGGTCACCGCGTGAACGACCAGCGCCACCTTGCGCTGCGGTCGGCGGCCGGGAAGATGCGACGGTCTCACCGGGACGGTAGGTGGCGGGCCTTCCATCTCTATCCAGGTATCTCCGACGAATGGGTGGCTGCCTACGTCGCCTGTGCCATGCTCGAGGCGCACACCGCTGGCCTCCCTGGTACGGCAGACGCGGAGGAGCTGGCGATGGTGACCTGGGAGTCACTTTTGTCGGCTCAACGCTCAGATGGTCGCTGGGGCTTCAACGGTCTGGCCATAGGGGATGGCGACAGCACCCTGTGGGCCATGCGGCTGGCCCGGGCGCTCGGACGGGATCCGGGCCCCGCTGCCTCACGCGTGATCCGCCAGCACCAGCGACCCAACGGGTCGCTGTCGACCTATGCCGCCGATGAGCCGATCAGGACCATCATCGAGGCCGACTCCTCCCTGTCGTTCGATGGTTGGGTCGGTGCGCACAGCTGCGTGACGGCGGTGGGGACGGTTGTCGCCGAAGTGGGAAAGGGGGCACGCCAGTACCTCGTCGATAGCCAGGGATCGGACGGCGGCTGGCGTGCCTACTGGTGGCGAGCGGATGCCTATGTCGCGGCATTTGCCGTAGAGGGACTAGCAGAGTCTCATTCCCAGTCTGCCGTCCGCGCGGCCGGTTGGGCGATCGGCATGCTGCAATCTGATGGCGCTGCCCACATCGACGGGCAACCCTCGGCATTCGCAACCGCCTGCGTCGCTCGTGCTGCAGCATGGTCACCGGACGATGATCATCGTGTCGGCGCTCGTCGTGCCCTGGACTGGCTCGACGGGCACTTGGACTTGCGCGGGGGATGGCCGGCTGCTGCGCATTTGCGCGTTCCGAATCCCGACGATGAGGAGCCGTGGACTTCGGGACGGGAGTGGCTGCACGGGGGACGCAAGGAGCGTGCCGTCGTCCTCGACGCTGACGGGATCTTCACGACGGCAACCGCCCTGTCGGCATATGCGCGAGCTGCCGCGTGGTGATCCAGACCGTGCCTCATGAGGAGCTCCGGGAGGTGGTGTACGACGCTGCCCTCAGCGTCCACCTCGATGAGACGGCTGAAGGCTTCGACGCCTTCTTCCTGCCCTTTCTGTCCGTTGTAGATCAGGGGATCCTCGCCACGGACCTTCCACCCCACCTGCACGAGGCCACACGTGCCATGGCCTTGACGGCGCTGCGCGACCTGCTCCTTCCCGTTGCTTCCGCTGCGTTCATGCCCCGTGTACTTCGGCCACGGGGCAGTCTGTCGGCACTGGCCGCGCACCTGGGCGGTCAGCCGTCACGAGATCACTATCGAGCCTTTCTTGCTGATGGTGGCGTGTCGACGACGTGGCGTGGGCGAACCGTCTTCACTGATATGGGCATCACGGTGAGCTGGCACCTTGTCCAGGCCGTAGCGGAGGCGATTGACCGAGCTCGGTCCTCGCGGCAGGTGGGTGCGCCCACGCGAGAGGTTCGCCTGCTGTCCTCCGATCGCCACCGTGGACGCACCGTCCTACGCGTGGACGGTCCGGATGGTTCGGCCGCGTATCGGCCGCGTGATTCGGCAATCGCTGCGGCGGTGCACGGATGGCTCCGATCGCTCAACGTCGTGGGTATTCATGCGCTCCAGGTCGAGGCGTTCGATGGCCATGGGTTCGTCGAATGGGCGTCAGGCGGAGGGGATCCCGTCCTCCATGCTCGAGGACTTGGAGCCTGGTGGGTTCTGCTGCGCGCTCTCGATGCCCGCGATATCCACTTCGAGAACATTGTCGTGTCCGACAGGGGCGTTGGCGTTATCGATCTCGAAGTCTTGGGGGGCAGCTGGCGACCGATCGAACCTTCGCTGACATCCTGGCCGGCCAGCGTCTCAGCCACGCCAGACCTCACCATGATGATTCCGTCGTGGACGTGGACTCGTGAAGGCACTCTCACTGATCTGAGCCTGCTGGCGGGATCGATGGCACGCGTGAGCTCAGTGCCAGTCCCTCTCGTGCAGTCTCCCGGTACGGACGCCGCACGGCTGGTCTTCGTGCCGAGGCCCGTGGAGGTCAGCAACGGAACTCTGCCCTGGACGTCCGCTGATGCGGTCAGTGCATTCGAGGCAGGTGCCGACGACATGCAGAAACTGCTCACGGACGCCGCCGTGGTGGGCGACCTGGCGCAGCGGCTGAAGGGATGTCGCACGCGCGTACTCGTCCGAGACACCATCCTCTACAGTCAGGTCCTCTGGCGGGCCATGTTGGATCCCGCTGTCAAGGATCGCGGGGATGCCATCGCAGCGTTCGGCGAACTGGGTCGACTTCCCACGCGGGATGGTTCGGAGCCGGCGCCAGAGATCGTGCAGGCTGAGATGGCCAGCTTGCTGGACGGGGATATCCCGTACTTTGAAGCGCCTCTCGCTTCGGCAGGTCTGCCTTGGGCAGTGCCGGGGCCTGCCCAACGATCCGCTGTCAGCGCGGTCCTACGTGTGCCGCGAAACCGCAGGCCGATGACAGCGCATCAGTCGGTGTCCGGCTCAGCAGTCGATCGAGCAGTACGCGCCCTGGCGAGCTCGGCCGTTGAATTCGACGATGGGAGCGTCGGTTGGCTGGCCTCCCGCTGGACGACGGCGAAAGGGTTCACCACGGCGCCCATCGAATGGGGATTGTTCGAAGGTCACGTCGGCATCGCTGTAGCGCTCGTCGTCACCATGCGTGCCGGCTTGCTCGCCGACCGAGGCCTGCTTGACCGGGCTATTGCTCGTCTGCGAGAACTGCCGCCGGATGATGTCATCGAGTCAAAGGGACTCGGGTTGTCAGATGGCCTTGCGGGAGTCGCACTTGGGCTCTCGAGCGTGTTGGCGGACGTACCCGACCTCGAGCCTGTGGTCGACCACGCGTTGACTGTGCTTGAGCGCAGGGTGACCTCGGCGGTGCGGCAGACCGCCTGGGATTTCGACGATGGTGCCGCCGGAGTCATCTGGGCGCTGCAGTTACTGGGAATCGATGTGCCCGACCTCTGGTGGGAAGCGCTCCCCTCAAGCACGTCGTTGCGCGGCCTGGCACATGGCGATGCGGGCTTGGCTCTGGTGACTGGCGCGGCGCCCTTGCGAGCCGACCCCGGTGATGCGCGCCCATGTTGGGGCGCGCCCGGGGTGGCCATCGTTGCGCAGGAACTTGGCCTGCGAGCGCACCGGTCCATCGCCGATAGTCGTGCCCTGTTGGCTCAGCCGCCCGGGCAGGAGCCGGGGTCGCTCTGCTGCGGCACGGCGGGCCGTGCTCTTGCCGGCCGTCGTCTCGGCCTTGATGTCCTCTCTCGTGAGAAGTTGCTGGCAGACCAGGCGGAGAGAGTTGTCGGGGCCCCGGGGGTCCCGAGCGATGCCTGGGTTCCCGGTCTCCGCTATGGCGTGGCTGGATCACTCCTGGCACTGGTGGCGCTGTCAGATAGCGAACTCGTCGCGAATCCTCTTTTAGCCGACTACCGTCGTCCGCAGGACCGCAAGAAAGGGCATTGATGCGCAGGCTATACCGGAGTAGGGCAATCGCCAGCGCCCAAGTGGGCGACCGCATGGACATGCCCGTGCGCATCGTGCGTATTCGGTCGTGGGTAGCGTTGGCGATAGGTGCATTGTGTGCGATCGCTATCGGTGCTTGGCTGTTGTTGGGAACGGTCAGCACGACAGCCTCAGGCCCGGCGGTTTTCACCCGCGGTCTTTTCAGCGTTCCCGTTCAGTCAAGCACGTCTATCACGATCATCCAGACGAAGGTTCGCGATGGGGATCGCGTGATGATGGGGCAGGAACTGTTCTCAGCAGTTACAGCGGACGGGCGAGAGCTAGTCCTGACGGCACCCATCGACGGGACTGCGGCGTCGGTACGCGGTACGGAGCCCGGTGCCATCTTCGAAGGCCTCGACGTCCTGATGGTCATCCAACGCGACGCTCCCGTCGTCGTGCAAGCACTCATCCCCGTCAGCCAGGCTGATGCGATCCGCCCAGGGATGTCCGCCAGCATCGTGCCCGACTCGGCGCCTTCGGGCGCGTATGGCGTGATACCGGGCGTGGTGCTGTCGCGCACTGAGCTGCCCGTCGATCCGACGTTCATGAAGCGCATTGCAACGGCGACCGGCAACGTTCTGGGAGCCTCCAATGAACCGGCGGTGCTCGTCACGATCGAACCTCAGGCCGCCGACACTCCGTCGGGCTTCGCTTGGACTGCTGGCTCTGGCCCTGAGCGCACGCTCCAAGGTGGCGCGGCGGCCACCGCCACCGTGACTATCGCGAGCACCACTCCGATCAAGGTGATCCTCGGGGCCGATCGATGACCGCCGCACCCGACGCCCCCGAAGAACTAGACGTCCGCCTGTCCAAGCGGCAGGTGAAGGTCCCGTCCATCCTGCAGATGGAAGCCGTGGAGTGCGGCGCGGCATCGCTCGCCATGGTGCTCGCCGCCTATGGGTCCTGGATCCCGCTCGAGGACCTAAGGACAGCGTGCGCGGTGAGCCGAGATGGCTCGAACGCTCGGAATCTGGCCCTGGCAGCGCAGCGTTACGGATTGAAGGTCACGGCGCACTCTTATGACGTCGAGGACTTGGAGAAGGTCAGCCTTCCAGCGATCTTGTTTTGGAACTTCAATCACTTCGTGGTCCTGACCGGCACTCGCCACAATGGACTCGAGATCAACGATCCGGCTTCTGGTCCGCGACTGGTGCCATGGGCAGAGGTCGACCGGAGCATGACCGGGGTGGTCCTGCAATTTGAGCCGACGGATGAGTTCGTGCGTCGAGGCAGCAAGCCCAGCATGGTGCGCACGCTTGCTCCACTACTGACCGGCATGTGGGACGCTGTCGCTCTGGCCGTGATGGCAGGGCTTTTGCTGCTCATCCCTACGTTGATCGTTCCTGCGCTGGTGTCGATCTTCACCAACACGGTCGTCATCGGAGGCAATCGTCAGCCGGCGGCCACCATCCTGCTCTGGACGGTGATCGCCATCCTGTTGTCGTGGTGGCTCGTGCGACTGCAGCGAGGCGTCATCGCGCGCTTCAACGTGGCATTTTCCGCCAGGCTGGGGATGCGCATCACTGAGCACGTTCTCAGACTTCCGATGCGCTTCTATTCGCAACGCTCAGCGGGCGACCTTGGCCAACGGACGGAACTCGCGTCAGTGGTCGCGTCGACTTTCTCGTTGATCCTCACACCGGCCTTGCTCGCGGGAGTCATGGCCATCGTCTACATGCTCGTCATGATCGCCGACAACTGGATCCTTGCCATCATCGGGGCGCTGGCGGCTGCTGCGAACGTGATTGTCGTTCGCCTGATGCAGCGACAGCAGGAGCGGGTCAGCCAAGTGACCATGCGGAACCAGGGCGGGTTCGTCGGAACGACTCTCTATGCGCTGAGGTCAATCGAGACGATCAAGTCAACCGGTGGCGAGGGACATACCTTGACGAACATCTTGGGCTGGCATGCCCTCCTCAACAATTCGCGTGCGCGTTTCTCATTCGCGTCGACGATCACAGGCGCGGCCCCCTCGTTGATCACCTCGCTCGCATCGACGGCCTTACTGCTGGGGGCATCTGTCCTGGTCCTGGACGGTCAGATCTCGCTCGGGCAGATCCTGTCGTTCCAGATCCTCCTCGTGGGATTCCTTGCAGCGGTGAGCCAGGTCGCCGCCGTGAGTTCGGCGGCAGCCACCACGATGGCCAGCGTGGACCGGATGAACGACGTCCTGGACTACGAGCCAGAGCCGGCCGTCGTCATCCGTGAGGTTCCTGCACTTTCGGCGGATTCGCTCCCCCAGACATTCAGAGTCGAGTTGTCCGGCGTGGAATTCGGATACTCCGAGGCCTTGGCCCCTCTTTTGGTGGACTTCGATCTGTCTATTCCGCCGGGCCATCGGGTAGCCCTTGTCGGCGGTTCGGGCAGCGGCAAGAGCACGGTCGCCCGGCTGGTCGCCGGCCTGGCCACTCCCTGGTCCGGCACCATCACGTTCAACGGGCATCAGCGCAGCGAATGGGATCGCCGCGTCCTGGCTTCCTATCTCTCCATGGTCAGCCAGAACGTCACGATGTTTGAAGGTAGCGTCCGAGAGAATATCGCTTTCTTCGATGACACGATGCCTTTGGAGGACATCACCACCGCGGCTCGGGATGCAGCGATTCATGAGGAGATCGCCGGCCGGCCGGGCGGATACGACGCCATCGTGGAAGAAACCGGGCGCAACTTCTCAGGCGGTCAACTGCAGCGTATGGAGATAGCCCGTGCCCTGGCCACGAAGCCCAGTCTGCTCGTCCTGGATGAGGCGACGAGTGCCCTTGACGCCTTGGTCGAGGCCCAGATCATGGAGCGACTACGCGCGCGAGGAATTGGCCTGCTGATGATCGCGCACCGTCTGTCCACGGTGCGCGATGCTGATGAAATCATCGTTATGGACAAGGGCCGCGTCGTCGAACGTGGCACGCATGGCGAGTTGATCAGCCTCAATGGTCACTATGCGACGTTGGTGGGGCGATGAGCGAACAGCAGCAGGACCCAGCCCCGGCTACCGACGGCGAGCAGCAGCGTCGAGACCGACTAGCCGCTCGCATCACGACTGACGCGACCCAAGTTCGGGCCTCCGTGGCCCTCGTCGACCAGGTTCAGCGGGGGGTCGGTCGAGACGGTGGCGAGCCTGTGCATGGCGGCCCGCTCGCGCAGACCATTGTCATGGCGGCTCGCGAGGTGGGCCTCATGCCTCCTGAGCGCCCGGTTGACGGTGAGGATGTTCAAGTGATCGCGAGCAGTGTCCGTCTGCCACTTCGCGAGGTCGATCTCTCCCACGCCGAGTCTCTGGATCGGTTGCCCCTGATCGTCGTCGGGGAAGACGGACCGTGTGTCGTGGTCTTCCATGGATCGGTCATCCAGCGCTGGCGGCCGGGACATGGCTGGGATCGGCTTCCCGCCAGCGAGTGCCCGCAGGGTCAGGCGTGGGCCGCGTACCCCAGTTTTCCGCAGGCCAAGGTGTCGGTGCGGCGTCTGGCGGCGACGGCACTCGGGGGCAGCAGGGCCCTGGTGTCATGGATCGCCATCGTCGCGCTTGCCGTGGCCGTACTGTCGAGCGCCGTCCCCATCGTCTCGAGCCTGGTCGTTGGGACGTTTCTGCCGGAGGCACTGTTCACGCGCATCGTCTTCTCGTGCATCCTGCTGGTCGTCATCTCCGTCGTGACCTTCATCCTCATCGTCGCGCAGGGTCTGCTCTTCCAACGACTGCTGACAAGAGCCAGTGTGAGGTCGACCGCTGCCCTGTGGGACCGCGTCCTGCTGCTCGATGCCCGCTTCTTCCGACGATTCACCGCTGGTGAGCTCAACAACCGCGTCTTAGCGGTTGATCGGCTTCGCGACATCGTCGGCAGCGTGGTCGTCTCCGGATTCGTCGCACTCATCGTCGGCTGTGCGGGGATCGTGATGCTCCTGTTCTTCAGCCGCGGGACTGGCTGGCCGATCCTTGTCGTACTGGTCGGCATCGGTGCCTACTGCTACATGGTTGCCCGGCGGCTGACGAGGCATGAAGCCCAGTTGATCGGGGCAACAAATCATCTGAATGGACTCTTCCTAGGCCTGCTGGAAGGCATCGACAAGGTGCGCGTGTCGGCGGCCGGAAGCCGTGTGTTTGCTCGATGGTCGTTCGGCTTTGCGCGACAACAGGCCTGCGCGGCTCGTGTGGCAGAGGACCAACGACATCTGGCCACCGTAGGCGCCCTGCTGGCACCTGTGCTCTCTGGCTCAGTGATCGTCGTCTTCATCGTCAGCGGCTCGACCGACCTCGGTGCCTTCGCCGGCCTCTCGAGCGCCGCCGCCCAAGTGGCCGCATCCTTTAGCCTGCTCGTCCCCTTGATTGTCACGCTGTCGCAAGCCGCGCCCCTGGTGGACAGTGCGCGCCCTGTCCTTGAGGCGATTCCGGACATCCCGATTGCCGGAGAGGATCCGGGTGAACTGCAGGGCGGAATCGAATTCGCCGGAGTGGAGTTCGGATACACGGACGATGTGAAGATCCTGCGTGGGACCAGTTTCACAGTGGACCCAGGTTCCTTCGTGGCGATTGTGGGGGGCTCCGGCAGTGGCAAGTCCACGTTGTTCCGATTGCTGCTGGGCTTCGAGACGCCCGACGCAGGATCCATCCTCATCGACGGCAGGCCGGTGAATTCGCTGGATATGCGTGCGGTGCGTCGGCAGATGGGCGTCGTGCTGCAAAAGGGCCAGGTGCCCTCCGGGCCCCTTCTGCTGGTTGTCGGAGGCAACAGCGGCGCGACCGAGGCGCAGGTCTGGGAAGCGTTGAGGGCAGCCGGGATGGACGAAGACGTGCGAGCAATGCCGATGCGATTGCACACGATCGTCTCCGAAGGCGGTACGACCTTTAGCGGCGGTCAGGTCCAGCGCCTGATGATCGCTCGAGCACTCCTGGGCAATCCCAAGATCATCCTGTTCGACGAGGCGACCAGTGCCCTGGACAACGAGACTCAAGCCACGGTTTCCGAAAGCGTCGCACGCACCAACGCCACTCGGCTCGTCATCGCCCATCGACTATCGACCGTTCAGGATGCGGACAAGATCATCGTGCTGGACGGAGGCGTCGTGGCCGAGGCCGGAACATACGAGGAACTCATGGCGCAGCGAGGGCTGTTCAGAGCTCTGGCTGAGCGGCAACTGCTCACCGTGCCTGAGTGATTCAGGCGATCCGGTCAGCGCGTGATCGACACGGGAAGGAACGGCCTAGTGGCCACTTGCCCGTCGCTGATGGGTGGAGCAGTACCGATGCCCGTCACTGTGCGACGAGCAAGAGCGCCCGCGAGAGCCAGGGCCTGCAGGCGCGCGAGCGGCTCACCGACGCATCGATGGACTCCCGCACCAAAGGCAAGCGAAGCAGGGGCGCCAGATCGCAGTGCGGCGTCAATGAGGCCGACGATCATTTCGCCTGTGGTGGCGTCGGACCGCAGGACCCACCGCAGGGGTGGCTGGTGGAGAAGGGCTCGGTCTACGCCTGAATCACCACCCTGTGTGGCGAGTTCAGTGACACTGGTGAGCAGACTGATCGTCGTATCAAGGCCCCCGGCAACCATGATGTTCGCCAGGGACAGGGGTGCGCCTTCGCCAAGGCCCGCTTGGGCACACGACAGTTGGAGTCCATCGAGCAGGCTTCCGACGGTCGCCGTGCCCTGCAAGGCGGCTTCGAGTGCCGCCATGACCCGATGCCCGCTTTCGTCAGGAACGCGTTTCAGGTGTGCCATGGCGTACACCGCTAGACGCTCCTCGCCGTCCTCGTCGAGGCCGAGAACGCGGGCGAGCGTCCAGGAGGCCAGTGGCACGGCCAATGACCGAACGGCATCTGTGACGCCCGCGTCAGTGACCTGAGCGACGAGTCGCTCGGCGTGCTCCTCGATGCGTTTGCGTCCCACCTGGCGCAGGGCATCCGTCAGGCGTGTGGAGATGAGTTCGCGAGCGCGGGCGTGGGGTCGTCCGCCCGCGCCTAGGAGCACTGGATCGGCCGATGCCTGCGGGACACTCAGGTAGCGCTCGGCATCCTCCAGGACCAACGCGGTGTCCGCGGGTCCGGTCATCGCTAGACCCGCTGGTCCGTCAATGGCGACTCGTGACGGCAGGTTGCCGGTCAGGGCCGGTCCACGTTCGCTCGACGTCAACGCGGCAAACGAGACGCGCAGGCCGCGTCGCGGCGGTTGCCATGTCGCTGACACGGTGATGTACGCGTCGATGGCGTATTCCCTTCGGCGATCGCGAAGTTGAGCCAGCGTGCCGGAGGGGGAGTTCGCTTCCAGGTGATCCCAGAAGGGTTCCCAGGTGCGAGTCGTCACGTCCTGCACGGCGATATCTACGAACCCGAGCGCTGCGAGTTCTTCGTGCACCTCGGTGGGCGTGGTCCACCGGTTGCTAGCCGGAATCAGTGATGACCAGCCTCGCTCCGACGCGACGAGCACATCACTCATCGCCAAGCGACCGCCCGGCTTGAGTGTGCGCGCGCACTCGATGAGCAAGACGCGTCGGGAGTCGACGTGCATGGCCGCTTCGACGCACAGGATCGCATCGAAGCAGTGTGAGCGGAATGGGAGCGCCGCGGCATCCGCTCGAACGACGATCGCGTCGTCAGGCGGGAACAGGTCAACGGCGACAATGGTGGCGGACGGAAGGGCCTGGCGCAGTAGACGCGTGGTGCCTCCAGGTCCGGCACACAGGTCCAGGACCGTGTCTGAAGCGTCCGAGACGGACGCGATCAGGCGATGCACCAATGTGGCGGAGGCCATCGTCTGGTCGCTGACGCCGTCATCCCACCAGCCCACGTTGTGGAAGCCGCCGTATGAGGCGATTTCGGCGCTGGCGCGTCGCTGGGAGTAGAACTGGTTCAGGCGCAGGGACATCTGGAGCCTCCTTGCCTCACGCCGACCGGCGCGCGATGGCGCGCAGGGCTGCGGCCATGCGCTCGTGGGAGGTTCCTGCAATGCGGTCCAGCGCGAGGGCCGGTGCCACGCGTGCAGCGATGACCTGATCGGCGCGATCGCGGAAGTCGATGCCGTCGCGCATGCCCGCCTCGGCCATCCACGGGATGTCGGG
>CAZICY010000048.1:0-11904 GCA_964537955.1 uncultured Actinomyces sp.
TCATTCCACCATGGGGCATCTCGCTCACGATGGGGATATGGTCGTTGACCCACACCGTCCCCGCGCGGATGGCGCGCTGGGCGGCCTGGGCGCGGTAGACGTCCCGCGTCCAGACCGAGGCTGCGAGGCCGTAGCGGGTGTCGTTGGCCAGCGCGAGCCCCTCGTCGTCCGCGCCGAAGGGCAGGGCGACCAGCACGGGACCGAAGATCTCGTCCTGGACGATCTCGGAGTCCTGGGCGGCCCCGGTCACCAGGGTGGGGGCGTAGTACGCGCCCTTCGCGAGGTCTCCGCCAGGGGCTTCCCCGCCCACGACGATGCGGGCGCCGGAGCCTCGGGCTCGGTCGACGAAGCCGGCGACGCGGTCCCGCTGGGCGAAGGTGACCAGCGGCCCGAGGTCGGTATCGGGATCCCGGGGGTCGCCGACGCGGATCCGACCGAGCACCTCCGCGACGCCCTCGACGATGGCGTCGTAGACCCCCCGCTGCGCGTAGACGCGGGTCGCTGCCGTGCAGTCCTGGCCGGCATTGATCAAGGCACCGGCGACGGCGCCCTGGATCGCCGCCTCGACGTCCGCGTCGTCGTAGACGACGAAGGGCGCCTTGCCGCCCAGCTCCAAGTGGACCCGGGCCGCCCGTCCCGCGGCGATCTCCATGACGCGGCGACCGACGGGCGTGGACCCGGTGAAGGACACCATGGACACGTCGGGGTGGCTCACCAGCGCCTCACCGGCCTCAGGGCCCCGGCCGACGATCACATTCAGCACCCCCGCGGGGATCCCGGCCGCCGCTGCATCCTCGGCGAGCATGAGCGTGGTGAGAGGGGTGATCTCGGCGGGCTTGAGCACGATGGTGTTGCCGGCGGCCAGGGCGGGCAGGACCTTCCACATGGCCATCTGGAGGGGGTAGTTCCAGGGGGCAATCGAGCCGACCACACCCACCGGCTCGCGGCGGATGACGGACGTGTGGGTCGCGTCGTACTCCCCCGAGGCGAGCCCCTCGAGCTGGCGGGCTGCCCCCGCGAAGAACACGGCGTTGTCGATGCTCCCGGGCACGTCGAATTCGGTCGCGAGGCGCAGGGTCTTGCCCGTCTGGCGGGACTCCACGTCGGCGTACTCGGCCGCCCGGGCCGAGACGCGCTCGGCGAGGGCCAGCAGGGCCGCCCCCCTCTCGCCCGGGGTCGCCGCGGCCCAGGCTGGAAAAGCACGCTGTGCTGCGGCGACCGCCGCGTCCACCTCGGCCGGGCCCACGAGGCCCACGGTCCGCACCACGGTGCCGTCAGCGGGGTCGATGACGTCGAACGTCCCCGCGGATCCCTGCGCGAGGGTTTCCCCACCCACGAAGCCCGCGATCACGGCACCTCCCACTGCCCGGCGTTATCGTTCCCGACACATTAGCCTCCCTCCCCCGTTCTGCCATCCGGATGCGGAAGCACAGGGGACGCTCGTGCCGGAGGTCCGGAGAGCCCGATTCGTCCGGACTCCCCCGCGAGGCCGCAGCCCCGGTCTAGGGTGAGTCCATCCCGGGCGTTCCGGGACCTCGGAGGCATCCGAGCAGCCGGTGGAGGTGTCATGTCCGTGGTTCGGGCAGCCCTTGTCCAGACCAACTGGACGGGCGACAAGGAGTCCATGATCGTCGCGCACGAGGACTACGCGCGCCAGGCGGCGGCCCAGGGGGCCAAGGTCATGTGCTTCCAGGAGCTGTTCTACGGGCCCTACTTCTGCCAGGTGCAAGACGCGAAGTACTACGAGTACGCCGAGAGCATCCCGGGCCCCACGACCGAGCGCTTCCAGGCCCTCGCCGCGGAGCTCGGCATGGTGCTCGTGCTCCCGATGTACGAGGAGGAGCAGCCCGGGGTCCTCTACAACACGGCGGCCGTCGTCGACGCCGACGGCACCTACCTCGGCAAGTACCGCAAGCACCATATCCCCCAGGTGAAGGGGTTCTGGGAGAAGTTCTACTTCCGTCCCGGCAACCTGGGCTTCCCCGTGTTCGACACCGCCGTGGGCAAGGTGGGCGTCTACATCTGCTACGACCGCCACTTCCCCGAGGGCTGGCGCGCGCTCGGACTCAACGGCGCGCAGATCGTCTTCAATCCATCGGCCACGCACCGCGGTCTCTCGGCGTACCTCTGGAAGCTCGAGCAGCCCGCCTCGGCCGTCGCCAACGAGTACTTCGTCGGTGCCATCAACCGCGTCGGCATCGAGTCGGAGATCGGCGACAACGACTTCTACGGCACGAGCTACTTCGTCGATCCCGAGGGCAAGTTCGTCGGCGAGCCGGCCGATCCCTACAAGCCTGAGCTCGTCGTCCGCGACCTCGACATGGATCTGCTCGCCGAGGTGCGCAATCGCTGGGCGTTCTACCGCGATCGCCGTCCTGACGCCTACGGCGACCTGACCCGCGCCTGATTGATCCGCTTGAGCCCGCCAAGGAGGCTGAGATGAAGACGCTGATCCGCAACGGCTCCGTCGTCACTCCCCAGGGAGTGCACGCCATGGACGTGCTCGTCGAGGGCGAGACCATCGCTGCCCTCTTCACCCCGGGACCCACCAGCGACGAGCTCGCCGGCTCCGTCGACCGGGTCATCGACGCCCAGGGCAAGTACGTCATCCCGGGCGGCATCGACGCCCACACGCACATGGAGTTGCCCTTCGGTGGCACCTTCGCCTCAGACACCTTCGAGACGGGTACCCGGGCGGCGGCGTGGGGGGGCACCACCACGATCATCGACTTCGCCGTCCAGCGCTACGGCGAGCGCGTGCAGGACGGGCTCGCCATGTGGCACGCGAAGGCCGATGGCAACTGCTTCGTCGACTACGGCTTCCACCAGATCATCGGCGGCGTCGACGACGACTCGCTCAAGGCGATGGACGAGCTCATCGACGAGGGTGTGACCAGCTTCAAGCTCTTCATGGCCTACCCGGGCGTCTTCTACAGCGACGATGGCCAGATCCTCCGCGCGATGCAGCAGGCCAAGAACAACGGGTCGATGATCATGATGCACGCGGAGAACGGCATCGCCATCGACGTGCTCGTGGCTCAGGCACTGGCACGCGGCGAGACCGCTCCGATCAACCACGGGCTCACGCGCCCCTGGGAGACCGAGCAGGAGGCGACCCACCGCGCGATCATGCTCGCGCGCATCACCGGAGCCCCCCTCTACATCGTCCACATGTCGGCGAAGCAGGCGGTGCAGACCGTCCAGGAGGCGCGCGACCTGGGCCTCAACGTCTTCGGCGAGACATGCCCGCAGTACCTCTACTTGTCACTCGAGGAGCATCTCGGAGCACCCGGCTTCGAGGGGGCGAAGTACGTCTGCTCGACCCCCCTTCGCTCACGGGCGGAGGGCCACCAGGACGAACTCTGGCGCTACCTGCGCACCAACGACCTGTCCATCGTGGCGACCGACCACTGCCCCTTCTGCTTCAAGGAGCAGAAGGAGCTCGGCATCGGCGACTTCTCCAAGATCCCCAACGGCATCGGCTCGGTCGAGCACCGCATGGACCTCATCTACCAGGGCGTGGTCGAGGGCCAGCTCACCCTGGAGCGCTGGGTCGAGATCACCTCGACCACTCCCGCGCGGATGTTCGGCCTCTACCCACAGAAGGGCGCGATCGCGCCGGGGTCGGATGCCGACATCGTCATCTACGATCCGAACGGCCACACCAGCATCGGCATCGAGAAGACGCACCACATGAACATGGACCACAGCGCGTGGGAGGGCTACGAGATCGACGGCCACGTCGACGTCGTGATGTCGCGCGGCACGGTCCTCGTGGACGAGCAGGGATTCCACGGCACCAAGGGGCACGGCCGCTTTCTCAAGCGCGGCCTGTCGCAGTACCTCATCTGATCACCCACCACGAAGACGAGCGGAGCAGCACGTGTACACGATCGACCATTGGATCAACGGACAGCGCGTGGCCGGGGCGTCCGGCAGCACCGGCCCGGTCTTCAACCCCGCCACCGGCCAGCAGCAGGGTGCGGTCGCCCTCGCCAGTGTCGCCGAGGTCGACGCTGCCGTCGCCGTGGCCAAGGAGACCTTCGCCACGTGGCGCTCGTCGTCCCTGTCCAAGCGCGCTGACATCCTCTTCGCCTTCCGCCAGATCGTGCACTCGCGTCGCGACGAGATCGCCAACCTCGTGTCCCAGGAGCACGGCAAGGTCCCCTCCGACGCCGCTGGCGAGCTTGCGCGCGGGCTCGAGAACATCGAGTTCGCCTGTGGCATCCCCCAGATGCTCAAGGGCTCCTACAGCGAGCAGGTGTCCTCCGGCGTCGACGTCTACTCCCTACGCCAGCCGCTCGGCGTGGTCGCAGGCATTACGCCCTTCAACTTCCCTGCCATGGTCCCCATGTGGATGTTCGCCAACGCGATCGCCACCGGAAACACCTTCGTGCTCAAGCCCAGCGAGAAGGACCCGTCGGTCTCCCTGCTCATCGCCGAGATGCTCGCCGAGGCAGGCCTGCCACCGGGTGTCTTCAATGTCGTCCAGGGCGACAAGGTGGCCGTCGACCGGATTCTCGAGCACCCGGATATCCAGGCCGTGAGCTTCGTCGGCTCGACGCCGATCGCGAAGTACATCTACTCGACCGGCACCGCCAACGGCAAGCGCGTGCAGGCACTCGGCGGCGCCAAGAACCACATGATCGTGCTCCCCGACGCCGACATCGACATGGCCGCCGACGCGGCCGTCAGCGCGGGCTTCGGCTCGGCCGGCGAGCGATGCATGGCGATCTCGGTGGTCGTCGCGGTCGGCGGAGTCGGTGACAGGCTCGTCGACGCCATCGCGGCCCGGATGCCCAAGGTCAAGGTCGGTCCGGGCACAGACCCGGATGCGGAGATGGGGCCCCTCATCACCCGCGAGCATCGCGACAAGGTGGCGTCGTACCTCGCCGGGGCGTCCGGTGAGGGTGCGACCGTGGTCGTGGACGGACGCGAGGCCGACCTGCCCTCCGACGGCTTCTTCCTCGGAGTCTCGCTCGTCGACAAGGTGCAGCCGGGCATGAAGGTCTACGACGACGAGATCTTCGGTCCCGTGCTCTCCGTGGTCCGAGTCGACACCTACGAGGAAGCGGTCGATCTCATCAATCGTCACCAGTACGGCAACGGCACGGCGATATTCACCCGCGACGGCGGGGCCGCGCGCCAGTTCCAGTTCGATATCCAGGTGGGCATGGTGGGCATCAATGTGCCCATCCCCGTGCCGGTCGCCTACTACAGCTTCGGCGGCTGGAAGGCCTCGCTGTTCGGCGACGCCAACATGTACGGCCCTGCCGGCGTCGACTTCTACACCCGCACCAAGACCGTCACCTCCCGCTGGCCGGATCCCTCGACCTCCTCGGTCGACCTCGGCTTCCCCCGCACCCGCTGACGAAAGGCGAACTCGAAACCATGGACATCGGCGTCGTCCTGCAGTGCACTCCCCCGGCCTCGCGCGTCATCGACCTCGCACGCCGGGCTGAGACGCTCGGATTCGACTACGTGTGGACGTTCGACTCCCACATCCTGTGGGAGGAGCCCTACGTCATCTACTCGAAGATCCTCGACGAGACTCGCAAGGTCAAGGTCGGTCCGATGGTCACCAACCCGGCGACGCGCGACCTCACCGTGACCGCGTCCGTTTTCGCCACCCTCAACGAGATGTACGGCGATCGCACGGTCATCGGAATCGGACGGGGGGACTCGGCCGTGCGCGTCACCAACGGCAAGCCCGTGAGCGTGGCCGAGCTCCGCGAGGCCGTCGTCCAGTTGCAGGACCTCACGAACGGCAGGGCCATCGACTACAAGGGGAGCTCGATCCGCCTGCCCTGGGCGAGCGACTCGCACACCGACGTCTTCGTCGCGGCCTACGGGCCCAAGGTCCTCGCGCTCACCGGGGAGGTGGGCGACGGCTTCATCCTCCAGCTCGCCGACCCCCAGATCGCTGCCTGGACCATCGAGGCGGTGCGCAACGCCGCAGCCGCTGCAGGCCGCAACCCTGACGACGTCTACATCTGCGTCGCCGCCCCCGCCTACGTCACCGATGATGTGGCGCACGCCCGCGACCAGCTGCGCTGGTTCGGCGGGATGGTGGGCAATCACGTTGCCGACATCGTCGAGAGGTACGGCGAGGGGGGCGGTGTCCCCAAGGCCCTCACGGACTACATCAAGGGTCGCCAGGGCTACGACTACAACGAGCACGGACGCGCGGGCAACACCCACGCGGACTTCGTCCCCGACGAGATCGTCGACCGCTTCTGCATCATCGGTCCCGTCGAAGAGCACATCCGTCGGATCGAGGAGCTCAAGGCCCTGGGCGTCGACCAGTTCGCCGTGTACCTCCAGCACGACGACAAGGACCACACCCTCCTGGAGTACGGCGAGCGCGTGATCCCCGCCATCTCGGACACCGTGCTGGCGAAGAGCTGATCGATGGCATCAGGCACCTCCACCGTCGGCAAGAGGGTCAAGCAGGGGGCGATCTCGCTCGGCTGGGCGCTCGCCGGGGTCGTGCTCGCGATCCTGCTGTGGGAGGCCGTCAAGCTCGTGGGGACCGTCGTCACCCTCCCCTTCGAGACATCCGACCAGGCGATGCCGCACGTGTGGACCATCGCGGAGGGCGCGCTGCAGCCGGAGGTCCGCGGCTCGGACACGCCCGTCTGGGTCACCGTCCTGCGGGCCGCGATCTACACCCTGCTCATCGCCTTCGGCGGCTTCGTCATTGGCGTCGCGGTGGGCCTGCTCCTGGCGATCATCATGCAGAGGTTCGCCTTCATGGAGCGCGGCCTGCTTCCCTTCGTCATCGCCTCGCAGACCGTGCCGCTCATTGCCCTCGCTCCCCTCATCGTGGGCATCGGCAACCGCATCAGCTTCGGTCCTTTCGAATGGGGCCAGACGCAGTCGATCATGTTCATTGCGGCGTACCTGGCGTTCTTCCCCCTGTCCGTCGGTGCCCTGCGCGGACTCAACGCGGCGACACCGACCCAGCTCGAGCTCATGCGCTCCTACGCAGCGTCACCGCGCTCGACGCTGTGGAAGTTGCGCTTCCCCGCATCGGTGCCCTACCTGGTGCCCGCTCTCAAGGTCTCGGCGGCGGCCGCGGTGGTGGGCACCGTCGTCGCCCAGATCTCCACGGGAGACCGGGGAGGCATCGGCCGACTCATCATCGAGTACGCACGTGAGGCCTCTGCCCAGCCCGCAAAGGTCTACATCGCCGTCATCGGCGCGATCGTCGTGGGCCTGATCGCCGCCGGGCTCGTGGCCCTCATCGACCTGTACCTCACGCGCAACCTGCCGAAGGAGAGGCTCACGTGAGCGAGTTCGCTGTCCACGCCGAGGGCGTCTGGAAGATCTTCAACGAAGGCGCCGCCAATGAGGTCACGGCCCTGTCCGACGTCAGTATCGATGTCCGCAAGGGCGAGTTCGTCTCCCTGATCGGGCCTTCCGGATGCGGCAAGAGCACCCTCATGCGCGTCATCGCCGACCTGACCTCGGCCACGCGCGGCACGGTCGAGGTGGCGGGCATGACGCCCCAGAAGGCCCGGGAGGACCACCAGTACGGCATCGCCTTCCAGCAGGCAGCCCTGCTCGACTGGCGTACCGTCCGGCGCAATGTCGAGCTCCCCCTCGAACTCGCAGGCTGGGACAAGGCGAAGCGCAAGGCCCGTGCTCTCGAACTGCTCGACATGGTGCAGTTGCAGGACTTCGCGGAGAGCCGTCCCTGGGAGCTCTCCGGCGGCATGCAGCAGCGCGTCGCGATCGCGCGCTCACTGGCGACCGACCCGGAGATCCTGCTCATGGACGAGCCCTTCGGCGCACTCGACGAGATGACACGCGAGCGCATGCAGAACGAGCTCTTGCGCATCGCCGGGGCCACCGGCACATCCGTCATCTTCGTCACGCACTCGATCCCCGAGGCCGTCTACCTCTCGAATCGCGTGATCGTCATGTCGCCGCGCCCCGGGCGCATCACACATGTGGTCGACGTACCCCTGGGCGAGCGCAACGAGGACACACGCGAATCCGACGCGTTCTTCGAGGCCGTGACTGCCGTGCGCGAAGCTCTACGCGGTCGGGCGAAGCCCGTGGGCGAGAGCGGCGCCCGTCTCGCGGAGACTTCATGAAGGCCAAGCTCAACCTCATCTGGCCGCCGGTCCTCATCGGCGCCCTCTTCCTGCTCGCCTGGCAGGCCCTGGTCGTCATCCAGGACCTGAAGCCCTATCTCCTGCCCGCGCCAAGCCTCATCTTCACCACCTTCACCAGCAACCTCAGCCTGATGGTGGAGACAGGTATCTATACGGCAACGACGGCCGCGTTGGGGCTTGTCTTCGGCACCCTTGTGGGCATTCTCTTGGCCATGGTGGCGCAGCGGTTCTTCGTGTTCCGCAACCTGATGATCCCCATCGCGGCGGGCATCGCAGCCGTGCCCATCGTCGCCTTGACGCCCATCCTCAACAACATGTTCGACATCACCAGCCGCACACCCCGCGTCCTGATCACGGCGATCGTGGTGTTCTTCCCCATCTTCGTCAACGTCTACCGCGGACTCACGGCCGTTCCCCCCGTGCAACTCGAACTGCTGAGGTCCCTGTCGGCCACGCCGCGGACAGTCCTGCGCGTCCTGCGCATCCCCAATGCGCTCCCCTTCTTCTTCACCGGACTCAAGGTGGCCGCGCCCCTCGCGGTCATCGCCGCACTCGTCGCCGAGTACTTCGGCGGACCCCAGGAAGGGCTGGGAAGCAAGATCGCGGCATCCGCCGCAAACACCGCATACGGACGAGCCTGGGCGTATGTCGTGGTCGCGATCATCGTCGGGCTCGCGTTCTACCTCATCACCCTCGCCTTGGAGAGGGTGGCGACACCCTGGGCCGGTCGGACCCGATCTGCCTGATGCAACCCACTGGAGGAAACATGAAGACAGGACCGCGCGGTCGCCTCGTAGCGTCCGTCGGAGTCCTCGCCGCTGCCGGCATGGTGCTGGCCGCGTGCGGGGGCGGATCTAGTTCGACCGAGTCGAGCTCCGCGGCTCCGGCATCGTCCGAGGCCGCTCCGGCTTCGTCCGAGGCCGCTCCCACCGAGGAGGCGTGCACCGAGCTCATGCCCGTGAACCTGCAGCTGCAGTGGTTCGTGCAGGCGCAGTTCGGTGGCTACTACGCCGCCAAGGACAAGGGCTTCTACGAGGAGCAGTGCCTCGACGTGACCATCCTCGAGGGCGGTGTCGACATCGTCCCGCAGACCCAGCTCGCCCAGGGCGCTGCTGACTACGCCATCGCGTGGGTGCCGAAGGCACTCGCCTCCCGTGAGCAGGGCGCCGGCATCGTCGACGTCGCTCAGGTCTTCCAGCGCTCCGGCACCCTCCAGGTGTCCTGGGCCGACTCGGGCATCACGACGCCCGCCGACCTTGCGGGCAAGAAGGTCGGCAACTGGGGCTTCGGCAACGAGTACGAGCTCTTCGCCGGTCTCACCCAGGCGGGCCTCAAGCCCGGCAAGGACGTCGAGCTCGTGCAGCAGCAGTTCGACATGCAGGCGCTGCTCAATCGCGAGATCGATGCCGCCCAGGCCATGACCTACAACGAGTACGCCCAGGTCCTCGAGGCCATCAACCCCGACACGGGCGAGCTCTACCAGCCCGAGGACTTCACCGTCATCAACTGGAACGACGTCGGCACCGCGATGTACCAGGATGCGATCTGGGCATCTGAAGAGCGTCTCGCGGATCCTGCGTACCAGGAGATGACCCAGGCCTTCGTCACGGCATCCCTCAAGGGCTGGATCTACTGCCGCGACAACGCCCAGGAGTGCGCTGACATCATCACGGCCAACGGTTCCAAGCTCGGCGCCAGCCACCAGCTGTGGATGATGAACGAGGTCAACAAGCTCATCTGGCCGTCCCCGCTCGGTGTCGGCGTCATCGACCCGGCCCTGTGGGCGCAGACGGTGAGCGTGGCCCTCAACACCCTGAATGCCGACGAGGTGGCCATCATCACGGCGGATCCGGGCCAGGCCGCGTACACCAACCAGTACGCCGAGGCGGCCAACGCGGCCCTCACGGCGGAGGGGCTCAACACGACGGGCGATGACTTCATGCCCATCACGGTGGAGCTCAAGGAGGGCGGCGCCTGATCGGCGTCCTCCTCATCGCACGCACAGGGGGCCCGCACCGAAAGGTGCGGGCCCCCTCCCTTTGCGCCCGCTGCCCTCTCCTGGCCGCTGTGCCGGTCCCATGACGTCGCACGAACTTCGAGCACCGCGTGTCGATAACCAGCATGTTCCGCTCGAAGTTTCGCTCTGGGGCGTGTGGCACCAGGGAACGGGCGAGGGGAAGCCCATCGATCTGACACGCCTGCCGCTCCTCGCGTGAACCCATCTCCAGACGGGCGCCCGCCTCACGCCAAGGGAGCGTGCTCTCCACACGCAGCCTGTAGCACGAGGAAGGGGGTCCACACCCCTCGGTGCAGACCCCCTTCGCCGAGGACGACTAGTCCAGGCTGGCCATCACGTGCTTGATGCGCGTGTAGTCCTCGAAGCCGTACATCGACAGGTCCTTGCCGTAGCCCGAGTGCTTGAATCCGCCGTGGGGCATCTCGGCGACCAGCGGGATGTGGGTGTTGATCCACACGCAGCCGAAGTCGAGGTTGCGCGCCATCCGCATCGCACGCCCGAAGTCCTTGGTCCAGACCGACGACGCGAGGCCGTAGTTGACGCCGTTGGCCCAGGCCAGGGCCTGCGCCTCATCCGTGAACTTCTGCACCGTGATCACCGGGCCGAACATCTCGTTCTGGATCATCTCGTCGTCCTGGCGCAGGTCGGCAACCACGGTGGGCTCGATGTAGAAGCCACGATCGCCCTGGCGCTTGCCTCCCGCGACGATGCGGGCGTGGGAAGGAACTCGCTCGATGAAGCCGAGCACCCGCTCGAGCTGGTTCACGTTGTTGACCGGAGGCACGAGCGCCTCGCCGCCGGGCCCTTCCTCGAACGTCGTCGCGGTTGCAGCGGCCTGCTGGCCGATCGCCGCGACGAAGTCGTCGTAGATCCCCGGTGCCACGATCATGCGCGTGGCGGCCGTGCAGTCCTGGCCGGCGTTGAAATAGCCCGCCACGGCGAGCCACTCCGCGGCCGCCTCCACGTCCGCGTCGTCGAAGATGACGATGGGGGCCTTGCCGCCGAGCTCGAGATGCACGCGCTTGACGTCGCGGGCCGCTTCTCCGGCCACCTCCATGCCCGCGCGCACCGACCCCGTGATGGCGACCATCTGAGGCGTGGGGTGGGAGACCAGGGCGCGGCCCGTGTCGCGGTCTCCAGTGAGGACGTTGAGCACGCCCGGCGGGAGGAGGCCCGCGTCGGTGATGAGTTCGGCCATGCGCACCGTGGAGACCGGCGTCGTGTCGGAGGGCTTGAGGACCACGGTGTTGCCCGCAGCGATCGCCGGGGCAAACTTCCAGACCGCCATCATCATGGGGTAGTTCCACGGGGTGACCTGTCCGATGACGCCGATGGGCTCGCGGCGGATGATCGACGTGAAGCCCTTCATGTACTCGCCAGCGGCGCGGCCCTCGAGGACGCGCGCGGCACCGGCGAAGAAGCGGATCTGGTCCACCATCGGCGGGATCTCCTCGGAGAAGGTCACCGCGATCGGCTTGCCGGTGTTCTCGCTCTCCAGGGCCACCAGTTCATCGGCGTTCTCCTCGAAGAGGTCGGCGATGGCCAGGAGAGCCTTCTGTCGCTCCGAGGGAGTCGAGTCGCGCCATTCCTCGAACGCCGTCGCCGCGACCGCGTATGCGCGATCGACGTCCTCGGGACCCGAGACGGGAGCGGAGGCGAAGACCTCTCCCGTCGAGGGGTTGACGAGGTCCTGCGTCTGGCCGCTCATCGAGGGCACGCGCTCGCCCCCGATCACGTTGTTCAGCACCCGCTTGTCGCTCACAG